>WTZU01000001.1 GCA_009889625.1 Candidatus Hikarchaeia archaeon HikBin5
AAGCCGCAACCGAAAGTGACCTTGCTGGTGTTTCAGGAATTAGTGACAATCTAGCTTCAAAAATCAAAGTAGCTGTCCAAAGCATGCAAACGCAAGATGCCCCTTCTGAGGAGGTTCCTTCCACGCAGAAAAATGATATTTTGGATATAAGTGGAATTACTCCTGCTCGGGCGGATTCACTCCGGGCAGCAGGTTTCCAGAATATGGATGATATCAAAAACGCGAGCCAGGAAGAACTTTCTTCAGTCGAAGGAATCAGCACGGCTCTAGCGGCTAGAATAAAAGCCAGTTTGGGCGACATAGATCTCGAAGAAAAAACCCCCTCTACTCCAGAACCATCTGAGGAAAAAGTAATACCAACTGAACTTAGACCCCGTGGACATGCAGGAAAATTACCCGAACTTGATCTTGAAGAAAAAAGACTAATCTCTCAAAAACAACGTGAGGGAAAACCAACATTCAATCGACAAGATGGTCACAAGAAAAAGAGGCTCACTAAAAACAAACATAAATCTGTCTGGAGGCGTCCTCGCGGAACTCACTCAAAACAACGCCGAAGAAGAGGTGGACATGGAGAGATAGTCCGATCCGGGTATAGGACTCCCGTTTCTGTTCGTGGTCGCCATGCTAGTGGATTCAAAGAAATACGCGTACATCGGCCCGAAGATCTTTCAAACATCGATGCATCCATAGAAGCCATTCGAATTGCATCATCTGTTGGGAATAGGAAACGAGAACGGATTGAAGATTTGGCAGAAGAAAACGGAATCCGAGTGCTTAACCCCTCTTACGAAGAGGTGAACTTACAATGACAAATTTGACCACCCAACGGAGATTGGCATCCGAGGTGCTTAAAGTCGGGAAAAGTAGGGTGTGGCTTGACCCCGAAGCAAAGGATCAAATTGCAGAAGCCATCACTAGAGAGGACATACGGGCCTTGATCGAACAACAAGCGATTAAAACGATACCTGCAAAGGGAAATTCTCGTGGAAGGGCACGTGAACAAAACAGGAAGAGAGCATATGGCCATAGGTCTGGTCATGGATCTAGAAAAGGTAAGGCAGGAGCTAGACAAAATAGAAAGAAACGATGGATGTCTAACATCCGATCTCAACGAAAGCTCCTCCGCGAATATCGAGAAGGCGGGAAGATAAACCCCGCGCAATATAGACTGGCTTACCGAAAAGCAACTGGGGGCGAATTTAGAAGCACTCGCCAGCTAGCTACTTATATAGAAAACAATTATGGGGGTAACTAATATGGCGAATGGCCCTAGATACAAAGTCAAAATGCGTCGAAGAAGAGAAGGCGCAACAAATTACAACCGCCGATTGGCATTGCTCAAATCAGGAATCCCCCGACTGGTCGTTAGGATTAGTAATAAGTACACCTCAGCACAAATAATCAATCTTGGTCCAATTGGGGATCATACGATTCTTTCTGTAAGTTCAAAAGATCTTTCAGCCTATGGGTGGACTGCATCCACAACCAATATACCTGCGGCATATTTGACAGGCTTCTTATTAGGTAAAAAGGCACTTTCAACCGGAATAAAAGAGGCCGTTCTTGACATAGGCCTTCATTCTGGAACTAAAGGTTCAAAAGTTTTTGCACTGCATAAAGGTGCGATAGATGCCGGAATTGAGAGTCCTCATGGCGAAGTCGCATTTGGATCTTGGGAAAGAATTCGTGGAGAGCATATTTCAGAATTCGCAGAAGAAACAAAAAACAAGTTATCTAATGGTTTTGATTTGACCACTTTACCAAATCATTTTGATGAAGTACTTGCAAAACTCGAGGAGGCATCATTATGACTGATCAAGTTGAAAATGGCTGGGAACCCGTAACCCGACTTGGGCATATGGTTCTGAATGAAGAGATTACTTCAATGGAAGATGCACTTAATTCTGGACTCCCTTTAAAAGAACCCGAAATAGTCGACCACCTATTGCCCTCTATCGAAGACCGAGTTATCGATATCAACATGGTCCAGAGGATGACTGATTCTGGCAGACGTGTCAAATTCAGATGTTGTGTTGCGATCGGCGATAAAGAAGAATTCGTAGGGTATGCTGAGAGTAGAGAAACCCAAGTTGGGGCAGCCATTCAAAAAGCCGTTGCTGCTGCAAAACTTAATATTATCCAAGTTCCCCATGGATCTGGATCCTGGGAAAGTAGATCCAACGATCCTCATTCCCTTGCTATGAGGACCAAAGGAAAATCTGGCAGTGTTACCGTTGAATTATTCCCTGCTCCAGCAGGCCTCGGCTTGGCCGCAGCACCTACTGTAAAAACAATATTGGAACTTGCTGGAATTCGAGATGCCTGGACCAAATCTTATGGTAAAACTAGAACCACAATGAACCTAGCCAAAGCCACTTTCAATGCATTGTCTAATGCATCTCAATTCCGCAGTACTAATAATCAACGAGTAACATCTTCTATACAGGAGGCAAATCAATGAAGGCCATAGTACAATTACGCGGAGAAGTAAACATCACTTCAAGAACTCGTGATACTCTTAAAATGTTGAATTTACACCATGTAAATCACTGCGCACTTATACCCGAAACAGAATCTTATCGTGGTATGATCACTAGAGTCCATGATTATGTGGCCTATGGGGAACCGAGCTTGCCTATCTTGGAAAAAATAATTTCTCGACGTGCAGAACCACTTCAAGGCTCTGCGACTATAGACAATGAATGGGTTTCAAAAAATACAGATTACGATTCTATCTCTCATCTTTCCCAAGCTCTGCTCTCTGAGGAAACCACTTTGCGCTCTCAAGGGCTCTCCCCTGTATTAAGATTGCACCCACCCCGAGGAGGTCATAAAGGGATTAAACATCCTACTAAAGAAGGTGGGCAACTTGGCAAACATAGCACAGAACAAATAGACTCACTCCTCAATTCAATGCGATAACTCATGACTACTACCAAAAAAAGAAGACAAAGAGGTTCTCGAACACACGGAGGCGGAACTCATAAAAATCGCCGCGGAGCTGGAAACCGGGGTGGACGTGGAAATGCAGGAAGAAATAAACATCACATACACCTACATCCCCCTTTGGGAAAACATGGTTTCACCCGTCCAACTAGCACTCGAAAAGGCCGATCAATCCTGCCTCTCAACATCCAAGAAATCGAAGAGCGGCTACCTTCTCTTGTGGAAACAGGAGTTGCAGAAAAAACTAAAGAGGGCTTCAGAGTAACAGCTAGAGATTTATTCGACAATATTTGCGAATCCGATTCAGTAAAAATTCTTTCATCTGGCCAGACTAGCTATACATTCGAAATAATTGCAGATGCATTTTCAAAAAATGCTGTAAACCAAATAGAAGCCGCCGGTGGAATCGCAATTTACACCAATAACCCCAATATAGAAGAAGAGTGATTTATGACCTGGAAAGAATCCATAGCGCCTCTACTTTCTCTCATACCCGTGGTCAAGAGGCCAACAAAACATGTACCATTCCGACAAAAAATGCTTTGGACGTTATTGGTCCTAGTGGTGTATTTTTACTTAACTAATGTTACAATCTATGGGTTGGGAGGGAGTGCACAAGATATTTTTGGCCAATTTCGATCCATTCTCGCCGGTGAACAAGGTTCTTTACTCCAACTTGGTATTGGTCCCATAGTCACCGCTAGCATAGTTCTGCAATTACTAGCTGGTGCAGATCTTTTGGGTCTAGATACTTCTAATCCCGCCGATCAAGTTATTTACCAAGGACTCCAGAAATTTTTGGTAATTCTGATGGTAATCCTAACAGGTTTTCCCATGGTATTTGCCGGTACTTTCTTGCCACCCGACCCTTTTGTAAGTACACAACTGGGTGTTAGCCTAAACGCAGTCCGATGGATAATATTTGCCCAAATTTTCGTTGGAGGTATTTTCATACTTTATATGGACGAAGTCGTTTCAAAATGGGGCATCGGTTCTGGAGTGGGCCTCTTTATTGTAGCAAGTGTCAGTCAACATTTAGTTGGGGGTCTCTTCACCCTTGGATCTGAGACTCAACCTGGTGGGGTCATACCCACTTGGATAGGCATGGCATTAGGTACCATTCAGGTCTCTCCATTTTTCTCTGGTGGTTTTCAAGAATTATTATTTGGACAAGGTCAAATTCTAGCTCTTTTGACAACCCTTCTGATCTTCGGTCTTGTCGTCTATTGCGAATCGGTTCGTGTTGAAATACCTTTGAGCCATTCTCGAGTTAGGGGCGCCAAAGGTCGGTTCCCTGTAAAATTAATCTATGCCAGTGTCTTGCCTATGATTTTAGTTCGGGCTGTACAAGCAAATATTCAATTTTTAGGTAGGATATTGGATTCTCAAATGAAAAACATGCCCTCTTGGTTAGGTGTTTATTCCTCAAACGAACCTGTAAGTGGATTTTTCTATTATTTGAATCCTATTATGTCTCCTGGAGATTGGATGTGGTGGCTAGGACAAACTGCAGCAGAACCTTGGCAAATTCTTTTACGCGTTTCAACAGATCTGTTTATCATGGTAATTGGTGGGGCAATCTTTGCCATTTTCTGGGTAGAAACTACCAACATGGGTCCTGCAGCCACCGCTCAACAAATCCAACGTTCTGGCATGCAAATTCCTGGTTTTAGAAGAAATCCTGCTGTATTGGAAAAAGTCATGCAACGCTATATCCCACTTGTCACTGTAGTGGGGGGTGCACTTGTTGGATTCTTAGCTGTAGGCGCGAATATGCTGGGCACAATTGGTGCTGTCGGAGGTACTGGACTTCTGCTAACGGTTTCAATCGTATATAAATTATATGAAGAAATTGCAGAAGAACAACTTATGGAAATGCATCCCATGATGCGCCAAATGTTTGGATAACTTATACTCTCTATTCGCCCACTCTGTCTCGAAACGGTAATACTATCTAGTTTTTTATATACGCTGTGTATAAGATATCTCTATCCAATACTGAATTTGAAGGGAAAAATAATTCCTATCTCTTAAACGATGGATCTGAGACTATTCTTATTGATACCGGTCTATTTTCTCCAAATATCTATTCTGAATTCAAACAAGAATTATCTAAACATGGCTATTCACTTTCAGATATAGACGTAATTCTATTGACTCATTGGCATGCAGATCATGTTGGCCTGGCCGGAACAATACAAGAAGAAAGTGGGGCAAAGGTGTATTGTCACATCGATGATTCTTCTCTTGTAGAAAAAAAATCTTCTTCTCTCTCTGAATTACTCAATTTAGTTGTAATAAAATTTGAAGAATGGAATGTCCCCTCTTCAAAACTCAATCCCTTACTTGATGTACTTAAATTAGGTTATGAGTTGGGGGGCCCTCCTCCCCGGATAATTCCATTTGAACACGGAGATGAGCTTGAATTTGAAAACCATATATTTTCTGTACTCCATGTACCTGGGCACACAATGGGACTTTCTTGCTTTTTACCACAAGAATCTAGTTCTGCTTTCGTTGGAGATGCGGTTCTTCCCGTTTATACTCCCAATATTGGAGGAGCAGACATCAGGGTACTTTCTCCACTTTCTCAGTACCGAGATGGTCTCTTACGTCTCCAGGATCAAAATTTAGATATATTTTACCCTGGCCATAGGCATGAGATACTCTCTCCAAATTCTCGAATCAATGAAATATTTCAACATCACCGCGACCGATTTGAACAAATTATCTCTTTCTTGACAACTCCTATCGATATCTGGGATCTCAGCACTCGTATATTTGGTCCACTCGATGGGATTCATGCACTATATGGCCCTGGAGAAATGGCCGCACATCTCGAATATCTAGAATCTATGGGGGCGGTGGATTCTTTGGATGGATTGTATTCTCTAAATACCTCCTCTATCGATATTTCATCTATTTTTTAACTAGTCTCGCTTCCTCTCATTTCAATTAAGTACCCATCTGGATCTCTCAATAAAAACATTGATTCTCCCCATGGGACTTCTCTCGGCTCTGTTATCAATAACCCCTCTGAATCTCCTATAACATCCCCTATCCGTTTATATATTTGTTCAATTTCTTCTTCAATCCTGATAACGTAAACAGAACCATCTCCTCTATTACCCTTTTTCGGAGGATCCAAATTAAATTCCTTCAATGCTGTGGGATTAAAATCAACTTGGAGTTTCAATTCGCAACCTCCTGTTTCATACGCACAAGTCCCTCTCCCAATATTTCGTGGTAACAATCCTATTACCTTTTCATAAAAAAATCTCGATCGATCGAGGTCATTTACCATCAAATATACTTGTAGTAATTCAGACATTTTTAATCAATGGTTCTCTCCTTTTTTGAAAAGAATATCTCTCCTCCTATCTTGTCCTGAATGTTCTTTTTAATCTCAGATGAAGATTGTAGACCATTTCTCTCATATCTGTTTATTCTAATCACCTCTATGCCTGGGAATCCCCTTTCTTCAAGTTGCTCTTCTAGTGACTCTATGTCAAAACTTTGATCGTGCCCTATAGTTATCACATTTGGTTTTATCTTCTGGACACTATCAAATAGATCTCCTTCTGATCCCAAAATAACGGAATCTACCACTTCAATGGATTCCACTACTTGTTTCCTTTCATCTTCTCCCATGAATATGTCTTTCTTATTCCTCACACGTGAATCTCTAGCAATGACAACATGCAATTCATCTCCCAATTGGGCACTTTTGGATAGATAATGGATGTGACCAGGGTGCAGAATGTCGAATACCCCTTGTGCCATCACTTTCTTCATATACCTTCTATGGTGTGCATAAAGATTAGTATAATCATTCTAATATGTCTTTTCTGATATCTGCTCCACTATTTTTCACAGTGGATCTAATCACTGTCCCTCTTATTTCTAATTCTTCCAACAATTCTCTAATTGTTCTTTCTACTTCCGTTGCATGCTCTTCATTTGTCACACTGTACAACGTGGGTCCCCATGACGATTGTCCCACACCAAAAATATTATCATATTCTTGTAATCTTTTTACTATTTTCCCAATCGGGGGTCTGTATATTCCCCCTTGGTATTTTTCATACCAGTTCCCATTTAATCGACTAATCTCACCAACTGCAAATCCAAAATCTGCAGATTTTTTTTCTTGAATGGATGGAATTAAATTTTTATGTACAATTGTTTCTATTTTTCTTGTGATGTTGGATTTGGCATTTTCCATCACAAAATTTATTATTTCCTTTTCTTTTTTCCCACTATACCCTCTTTCAACTTCCAATTCCGAAACCACAAAAACCCATTCTTTTGGTATTTTAAGACTAATTTCTCTATTCGGAACCTTCCACCCCTTTCCCTCTCCAATAGCCACCGTTCCTGTCTCCTGACCTCTATCCATATTGAATCCTCCTACTTCAAAAGAAGCCACTCCTATTCCACTCCTTTTCCCCCTTCCCAATTGCGGTGCATGTTCTCGATACATGGGCTTTATATCATATTCTTCACAAATCGCTGCGTAAATCGCAAGGGCCAATTGAGTACCACTGCCCAATCCCATATGGGCCGGTATGGTTTCTAAAATTTCTATTTCTATCCCTTCTACTTCCAATATTTCTGTTATTTTTCGGGCATACTTTTCAACATTCCAATCTTCACATACGACCTCATTATTGGCCTTTGCAACTAGACTTATTTTTGGATTCTCAAGATATACTCCAATTCCTCCGTATATGCGAGACTCTCCTAAACACAAATTACGAAATCCAAAATGAAGACGACAACCTGTAATTACCCGAACTGCCATACCTCCTCCTTATAACTATTAAATAAAAGACGTTTCTGCACGATCACGCATCTTTTAAGACTACTCGAAACAACTCTCTTATCATGATCCGGTCCGGCGAAACAATTGATACCAAAGATGATTCTCTTCCTAGTGCAGATATAACTAAAGGCCCTGAAAGGGCTCCCCACCGTTCTATGTTCCGTGCGATGGGATACGACGATTCTGATCTTTCTTCCCCTATGATTGGCATTGCGAACCCTGCAGCCGACATAACTCCTTGTAATGTACATCTAGATGATATAGCTGCAGAAGTAATTGAAGGGATTAAAGAATCCCATTGCATGCCAATTGAATTTGGAACAATAACAATCTCAGATGGAATCTCCATGGGAACTGAGGGCATGAAAGCATCTCTCATTTCCCGAGAAGTAATAGCCGATTCAGTCGAATTAGTGGCGTTTGGTGAAAGATTAGATGCCCTCGTTACCATAGCCGGATGTGATAAAAATCTCCCCGGAATGATGATGGCATCCATCCGAACAGATTTACCTTCTGTATTCGTATACGGGGGGACTATACTGCCCGGGAAATACCATGGAGCAGACGTAACTATACAAGATGTTTTTGAGGGCGTAGGCGCTTATGCAGAAGGTGATATCTCAAGAGAACAACTAGATGCTCTGGAACATGCTGCCTGCCCAGGAGCTGGATCCTGTGCTGGAATGTATACGGCCAATACAATGGCATCTTTGAGTGAAGCTTTAGGCCTAGCTCCTCTAGGCTCTTCTACAGCCCCTGCCGTCACTGCAGAACGAAGAATCATAGCTAGGCAAGCTGGAAAACTTGCAGCATCTTGTGTCAGAAAACAATTAAAACCCTCTCATATTCTTTCAAAAACATCTTTTGAGAATGCCATCTCTTTACTAGTTGCAATCGGCGGTTCTACCAATGCTGTGTTGCATTTATTAGCACTATCTGCAGAAGCAAATATCAGTTTAAATCTGTCCGAATTCGATAACATAAGTAGAAATACACCACACATATGCAATCTCAGACCAGGGGGGACATTTGTTATGGCAGATCTTCATCAACAAGGAGGCATTCCCGTCATCATACGCACACTAATCGAAGGGGGCCTTTTTGATGGGGGTGCAAAAACCGTAACCGGAAATACAATCTCCGAAGAACTCGATCTTTTATCTTTGCCATCTGATGCAGAAATAGATAGTCAAGTAATTAGACCTTTAAGCGACCCCTTGCACAAACAAGGTTCCCTTGCCATTCTTCAAGGAAATCTGGCCCCGGATGGGGCTGTATTGAAAATTACAGGCGATGAAGAATTGCAATTCAAAGGCCCAGCACGGGTCTTCGAGTGTGAAGAAGATGCAATGGAGTGGGTCCAGGACGGGAATATTTCTTCAGGAGATGTCCTTGTAATCAGAAATGAAGGACCTCAAGGGGGACCTGGAATGCGTGAAATGCTCGGTGTCACTGCTGCAGTTGTGGGACAAGGGCATGAAAGCGATGTGGCATTGATCACTGATGGAAGATTCTCCGGAGCAACTCGGGGCCCAATGGTTGGTCACGTGGCTCCAGAAGCATTTTCTGGTGGACCAATTGCATCTGTGGCCGATGGTGATATTATTACTTTGGATATTCCTGGCAGAATTTTATCTGTGGACCTATCTGAAGATGAACTACAACAACGAATGGAAAATTGGTCTAGACCTGCCCCAAACTATTCTTCGGGGGTCCTAGCTAAATATGGTCAAAGCTTCGGATCTGCCGCTCGTGGAGCAACTACAAACCCCGCTCTGAATAAATAATAGTTGAATTATCTCTATTCAGTGGAATATTTTTCTGTCAGCAGTGGGATAATCGATCCTATCACTAATCCCAATCCTATGACCATCAATAGCACTACTACATTCCTTTCAACTTCTAAAATATTCCCTGCTTCTATAATGTTGCTTAATATGAATAAAACCACACCAACTGAAAACATTTTTTGAAGACGTCTAGTTTCCATACTATCTCACTCAACTATCCATACAAAAATCTTTTCACATTACCTTTTCACTTTTCAAAATCAGAGTAACTATGATTTTTTTATTGTTCACATAGATTGGATTACTTTATGAGTGATTAAGACCTCTATATACACATGGATCGAAGAGGATTTCTATCAATTTTGGTCGCCGTGGCTGTCTCTGGATGTTCTCAAATTACAAACATAGGCAAGAAAGAACAAAACCCTCCTGCTCAAAAAGAAACACCAAAACCTGAAAAAAAAGGTATATTGAGTAGAATTAATATCTTTAATAGAGATTCAAACGCATCCACTTTGGTCGACACCGATGGCGATGGAATGGTGGATTCTAAAGATTACGCACCATGGGATCCCGATGTCCAAAGAAGATCTGATGTATCCAATGTAGAAAGCGTTTCATCATCAGCACCAGAACCCGAACCAGAACCCGAACCAGAACCCGAACCCGAACCAGAACCAGCACCAGAATCTCCTCCTTCTACCAAAAATTTACCCGAACTCGAAGTGGCAAATTTGGTATCTTCCCTAGGTTCCATTTCTGATGTCACAAACAATAAATTGACCAGTTCTAAAGCTGGAGATTCCATTCTAATAGCGTTCAAATATCGTGCATTGGTTCATCCCTCCGGGAAATATAAAGTTCTAGAACAAGTTACTCTCACTGACAAGTCAACTTCCACTGAGGTGGCACGAAAATCAAAAGTTTCAGAAAATACCGGTTCACCTGGGTCTATACAAGTCATTGTACATGCCATTCGTTTTCCAACTAGTTCTCTCTCTCCTGGTACTTATAATGCAAAAGTCATCCTTCGCGACGAGATAGATCAGAAAGTTTCCAACGCTGTAAATGTTGAATTTTCTTTAACTTGATCTCTCCTTTTCAATTTTATTTATTCTTTTGATCGGTGGCACTATAGAAAAAACCTAGAGTGGGGCCGCTGAGATTCGAACTCAGGTCCGACGACCCCCAGCCGCCGAGGATACCAAACTACCCCACGGCCCCTTGGAACAATTGTAGACTCGTTTGAGCATTAAGTTCTTCGAATCTTTGCCATCTAAACTAATACGCGTTCCAATTCTACTACCTTTCCTTTATTAGCATCTATCTCCCCAACATACTCTCCAAGACAAATAACCGAACCTTTCTCTGTGAAACAAGCCACCCTCGTACCTTTTTCCACCATTTCTTCCTCTATAGAAATCACTCCAGGTGCATATACTGGGGCTCCCCTTGCCACTTGCACCGCGGCAGTCTCAGAAATTATTACCCTAGGTATCCCCACCAACACATCTTCTCCTGGGTGTATTATTTCTCTTATTGGCCTTTCATCTCCTTCTTGTTTCCAGATTTCAATCGCATCAACTAATTCATATAATTTTATTAAATTTCTATCATCAAATGGATCACTCTTCACCCGTCTGAGATCTCCCATGTGCGCTCCGTACCCCAAAACCAAACCTATATCGTGACATAGTTTTCTAATATACGTTCCACTTTCACATTCCACTCTGAGAAGTGCTCTCCTTTCTTCAATTTCAATTAACTCTATGTCATATATTTCTCGAATTCTCATCTTTCTAGAAACTGCACTTTTTTTGGGAGGCTTCTGATAAATTTTACCTTTGAATTCCTCTAAAACTTTATTTAGTCTATTTTCATCTTCCCCACTCTTGTGCAATTCTAAAATTACCATGTACTCTTTCCCACTAACTAGTAATTTTGACAATCTAGTCGCATCCCCTAATAAAATTGGTAGGCATCCTGTCACTTTTGGATCCAATGTCCCTGTATGGGCTGCTTTATTGACCTTTACTATTTCTCTAACCCATGCAGAAACTTGATGAGCAGATGGGCCCATTGGCTTATCTATATTTACTACTCCAAATGAAAGTAATTCGGGTATACTTCTGTTATCGGGGGGTCCTCTAAGTCTCATCACTATGCCTTTTGATAAATGCCATCACTTTTTCTACCACTTGATCTGCATTTTCTTCTGATGTATCTACTACCAAATCATATATAGACAGATCCGAAAAATCAATCCCATAATACTCTTGATAACGATGCCTCTCCGATGCTTCCCTCTCCATTGTGTCCTTTAGAATTTGATTTATCTCTTCTCTCTCTCTATTTGCAATCCTTTCTGCACGCACGCCAATATCTGCGTCAAGCCACAATCTTATGTCTGCCTTTTCGCCTGCCATCCACCCTGCCAATCTCGACTCTATCACTGCATTTTCTCTTGTTTTTGCAATTTGCCTTATATTTTCATCCAATTCTCTATCTATTGAATCATCATTTTCTGCAATTTTATTTAACTCTCCCACTGATATCCCCCGATCATTTGCTATTTGTCTAAAAACAGTCCCTCCGCTTATGTATTCTAATTCCAATCTAACCGCTATCTCCCTTGCAACAGTACTCTTACCACTGCCAGGTGGACCTGAAACGGTTAACAGCATGTGAATCCATTCGACCTTCCTAATTAAAAAGAACTCCCTTCTACGCTGGACTTGTTCTGATATTCAATGCTTTTCTGATCACTTGAGTAAATGCCATTGAAGACATGAAATACCATACAATCCATATTTGAATCGGTCCTATCAATCCATCTGTCCACCCCATCTCCCCTCCAAATGGAACTATTATTGTCAGTTCATTTGAGTCTATATTGCCACTTAGGATTTTCCAATAAATCCACAAAAATACTGGTATTGTGAATACCATTATCCACACCATTGGGCGAAATTGCATTTTGAACATTCCCATTTGATCTCCCATAGCTGCCATTTGCTCTTCTCGCAATTTTTCCATTTCTTCTTTATCCCCTCTTTTTTGAGCTTCCTTTTGACGCTGTTGCAATTCTTTCATTTCAATTTGATACTCTCCCATTTTTTCCATATCCATTAGATTGGCTTGAAGCAAGGTGGAATATAAACCGGTAAACAATGCTAATATCATTATTACAAGATAAAACGGAAGCACCGCATCCGCTGGACCTATCAGTAAATCTACTCCTCTCCCAATCAATTCTCTAACTCCTGCAAACGAATACCCTGCAAACAAACTTATTGCAAAAATAGCAGCACCTTTGTCCCACTTAGTCCATTTAACCTCTCCCCCTGAATTTTTCTTCGATTTCTTTAACCCTGGTTTATCAAATTTTTCTATTGTCTCTTTTATCGTACTAACGTCCGAAACCTGGAACCCTGTATCTCCCTCTTTCAATATTCCCGTTTCTATAAGCCTTCCCCAATGGCCACTAGTTATCTCTCCTTTAACATCTGCCCAGTCCACTTCTATTTTTCCATCCTCGCTTTTTTCTAGAACAACTTTAATAGAATCTACAATACCTGCATCTCTCATGACCAATCCCGCCACTCTTCTTTCAATTCTTGCCATTATTTCCCATCTCCCATTTCCAGAATATTTCTGATATCTTCCCAAACGTCATCTGGGTTATTTCTACCTTCTATCCTTACAAAACCTTCTCGATTATTGTAATATTCTAAAACTGGCTTAGTATGTTCTGAAAACACCTTCAGCCGATTCAAAATAGTTCCAGCTTCATCATCCGACCTTTGAATCAGTTTATTTCCACATAAATCACATTCTCCATCTAATCTTGGGGGGTGAAACTCAATGTGATAATTCTCACCACACTCAGAGCAAACACGCCTTCCAGAAAGGCGCTTTATCAACTCTTCTTCTGCCACATCTAGATACATTATATTACTGATCTCCGTAATGGTACTCAAATATTCTGCTTGTTCCTTATTACGAGGGTATCCATCTAACACAAAACCCTCTACTTTCCCTATTTCAACTTCTACAATCTCATTCACTATTGCATCTGGGACCAATTCCCCCCTGTCAATGAAACTTCCTGGAGTTCCTTGCTCCGTTTCTAACTCCCTGTTTATTCTTAATGCGCCCCCTGTTGTTATATGTTCAATTCCAAAATATTCTGCTATCAAGCCCCCTTGAGTACCTTTTCCAGCACCCGGGGGCCCAAGAAGTACGATTTTGGGTAGTTCCATGCATCTCCTTTTTGCGGCGAACCTTAATATGTCTACAGAAAAGTTTCTCTTCTTTTTAATAACCAGAATCTTGAAATATACTGGACAATTCCTCCTATGTTGAGATATGTCATCTGACTATACATTAACTCAAAAAGCCATCGCAGAATTTCTTGGAACATTTTCCATCCTATTCTTCGGTGTTGGTTCCGTCATAATTGAATTTCTAACCGTGCCTAAAGCTGGATATGATTCAGTAGAATATGGCACATATGTGCTAAATGGATTGGGACACGGTGCACTCGGGTGGACTGGAATTGCAGTTGCTCATCTATTCGCAGTTGGTATTCCGATTTACCTCTTCGGACGTGTATCCGGGGCCCATCTAAACCCTGCCGTAACAATTGCACTTTTGGTCACCAAAAGAATAGAATCGAAAGCAAGTGCTGTCTATATCGTATCCCAAATTCTCGGAGCAACTATTGCAGGAATAGCTTTTGTCCTAGTACGTGGAACGGTAGCTGCCACTATCGGAGGTATGGGTGCCACAGCCCCCTTCCCCGGTGTAACGGTGGGCCAAGCATTTCTAGTCGAGTTTATTATAACCTTCTTTTTAATGTTCGGTATCATGGCATTCGCAGTTGATTCTCGAGCACCAGAAAATTTTGCTGGTTTTGGAATAGCTTCCATAATCGCCATGGGTGTATTCGCGACAGGAAATATATCTGGGGCTTCATTTAACCCTGCTAGATCTCTTGGACCTTATATAGTCAACACAATATACGGTGGACCAGATCTTTGGGGTGTGGCCTGGATCTATATGATTGCACCTGTACTCGGGGCAGTTGTAGCCGTATACTTCTACGATCGAATCTTTTTGAATTCCAAGTAAAATTATTTATATTTTCTTATCTTTAATTGCTTGCCAAACAATTTCATCTGTTACTGGCATATCTATAGCTTTTACCCCCCATGGCTGTAGGGCATCAATAACTGCATTTACTATTGCAGGAGGTGCTGCAATCGCCCCAGATTCCCCTGCCCCTTTCGAACCCAACGGATTATGTGGACAAGGGGTCACTGTCGATCCCAATTCTATATCTGGTATATGAAATGATCTTGGAAGTGCATAATCTTGTAATGTTCCTGTAAGTAGATTCCCTGTGCTATCATAAACGGTTTTTTCATATAAAGCCTGTCCAATTCCTTGAACAATGCCCCCATGCAATTGTCCCTCAACAAGCAACGGGTTAATTTGGATTCCACAATCGTCAACTGCAACATACCGTTGCAATTCAATCTCCCCTGATTCTGCATCCACTTCCACTACCGCAATATGGGTGCCAAATGAATATGCATTACTTTTTGGGTCATACAAATCTTCGGCATATAGTCCTTTCTCTATCTCTTCTGGCATTTCTTCCTCCCTATGCGACATTTTGGCCACCTCTTCTATCCTCACCGAACTATCTCTTGACCCTCTTACAAAGAAATCTCCCGCTTCAAAATCAATATCTTCTATTGGCGCTTCAAAATACCACGAAGCAATATTCTTGCCCTTTTCAATTAATATCTCTGCACATCTGACTAGTGAACTTGCACCAACTGCAATGCTCCTGCTACCAAAAGTTCCCACTCCATGGTCCAATGCATCTGAATCCCCTTCATATACTTTTATCTCTTCCATAGGTATCCCTAGCTTATCAGATAAAATCTGACGAAATGATGTTTTATGTCCCTGACCATGGTCTGCAGTGCCACAATAAACTCTTATGTTTCCATCTTCTCCAAATATGATTTTCCCACTTTCTGGAACAGATGGACCGGTCCCTGTATTCTCTACAAAGGTGGACAAACCAATTCCAATATATTTTCCTTCTTTTCTCAATTCATTCTGTAAATTTCTAGTCCCCTTGTAATCAACCATCTGCAAAGCTTTGTCGAGAGCGAGTTCATAATTTCCACTATCATATGTCATTCCAACTGCAGTTTCATATGGGAATGCACTGGAAGGGATCAAATTCTTGCGTCTAAATTCAACAGGATCCTCTCCCATTTCGCGCGCGGCATAATCTACGAGTCTTTCAACAGCATAGATCGATTCTGGCCTTCCGGCCCCTCTGTACGGCCCAATAGGTGCTGTATTTGTAAAAACTCCCTTCACGTGCCCATATATGAATGGGATTTGGTAGGCACCAGAAGATAGGTGCTTAAAATTCGATGCAGGAGTTTTTCCCCACACAAGGTATGCTCCTATGTCAAATACAACCTCAAATTTTACCGCCTTTATTTTTCTATCCTCTCCGACTGCTATCTTCCCATTCACAAAAAATCCCCTTCCATGATGATCCGAGTGATGTACTTCTGATCTTCTCCCTGTCCATTTTACTGGGCGTTTCAATTGAATAGAACACCAAGCCACTAGCGGACTCTCCACATATGGGGACCCGCCTTTGCTCCCAAACCCACCTCCTACATCCGGCGCAATTACTCTAATGCGTTCTTCCGTTAAACCTAGGGCAGTAGATATGTTTTTCCGAATACCATGGGGGGTTTGAGTAGAGATATTTAGTGTGACTCTGCCCGTATCTTCACTATATTCTGCAATTACACTCCGAGGTTCCATAGCGTCTGGGTGTAATTTTTGATTCACCGTGTATAGTTCAAATACATATTCTGCCTCCTCAAACGCTTGTTGTGTGCCCTCTTTGTTTCCATATTCCCAGTCCAATCCTACATTATTCTCACCTTCTTCTATGTTGACTATGGGGGCATTTTCTGCCATCGAAGTCCACACATCACCACTACTATCTAATCTTTCATATTTCACTATGATCAATGAAAGTACTTCATGTGCTACATATCGATCATCTGCAATGACAATTGCAATTGGTTCTCCTGTGTATCGGACATATTCTCGAGCCAAGATCGAAAATTTACTATCTTTTTGTCCCTCAAACGCCCCCTTTATATGGAACATTCCTGGTATTTGAGCATTATCCAAATCTTCACTAGTATAAATGGCAACAACACCATCTACTCTTCTTGCTTCTTCTACATTTATAGACACTATTTTTGCATGTGCATGTTGACTCCTCAGAATCGCTGCATAGAGTAGTCCATCTGGACTAAAATCATCTGTGTATCTCCCTTCCCCTTTTATCAGTGGAATGTCTTCGAATCTTGGTATTTCAGCTCCTAAAAATTTCGAATTTGTCATTACATACGAATTGTCCCACTCCCCGTTAAACGTTACTGGACTTGATTATGGATTGAACAATAATATTTCATCTGGCCTCCGTACTCATAGGGTTCGTCATAGCATTGGGACTTTGCTCCGAATCTATACCCATCATCGGCCAATTTACACATATGCATTCTTACTTTGAAAACCCATTGAATTTAGGACATTCCTCCGAGAAACCTAAATCCAAGCCGCCCATATTATACTTATGTCAGATTTTTCCCCCACTTTGGATCCTCTTTTTGACAATATAGTCAGTATGTGTCGAGCGACAATAGGTGACCACCTTCGTTCTATAACTTATTTCAACGAATCCAAATATACTCAAATATATTTGCGATTCGATCTAGATCAAGATGCAGATCTTGCGGGGTTCACCGATCTAGAATCCCGTGGACTGGCAGGTGCTCCTATTGCATATCGTGGCTCCGAATTGGGGAATTATCTCTATACCATACGGGCTTTCGAATCTGGATATTTACTACGTGTATTGAAAGGTGACCATGGCGTCTTCATAACAACAGATAATATCACACTACAGGATTTTTCAGAAGCTTACTCTGCAATTAACAAAATTTTAAGCTAATTTTCCTTTTCTCGTTGCCATAGAAAAATTCATGTCCGACCTGAACGTTTCGTAAACAATGACTATTGAAACAACCGTAGAATTGGAGGGTCATATCATCGATTCTGGCATTATGCAACGTGCATTTGGAATCATAATGGATATGGGCGGAATTTTCCATGTTGAACAATTCGATGTCGGAACACACAAAAATGAGACTACTTATTGCCGCATGGTAGTTTCTGCACCATCCGAAGAATTACTATTGCCAATCTTGCATGAACTCCATCAAAATGGTGCTACCATAACCGAACCCACTGATGCCGTTCTAGAACCTGCCCCTTCTTCCAGAGTAGTCCCCCGTGGATTTTACAGCACGACGCACCATCCTACTGATATACTCTATGAAGGAAATTGGATTCCTGTGGAAAATATAGAAATGGACACTGCAATCGTCTTCGATCCTGTGTCTAAAACAGCATCCACCAAAGTACTTACTTCCGTAGAAGAAGAAGATTTGATAGTTACCGGTGAAGCAGGAATTCGAGTACGGCCTCCGTCTAGACCTCGGGATTCTTCTAGTGGGCCATTTGGATTCATGCAAGGCGGTGTATCTTCTGAGCGCCCCTCTGAATCTTTAATCAAGAAAATAGCCGAAACAATCAAAGCTATAAAAGAACAAAATGGAAAAGTCCTTGTGGTGCCTGGCCCCGCAGTGATACACTCTGGGGCAGGAGACGATTTATCCAGGTTAGTGCATTCCGGCTACGTTGATATGATCTCTGCCGGAAATGGATTTGCTGTCCATGATATTGAAAGAAATCTCTATGGCACCTCACTCGGTATGAATATAACAACCCTAGCTCACCCTCGGAAAGGGCACAAACATCATATCTATACTATCTCTGAAATAGTTCGGGCAGGATCTATTAAATCTGCAGTTGAACAAAAGATAATCACAGGGGGAGTTATGTACGAATGCATAGTCAATAATATTCCCTATGTCCTAGCCGGTTCAATTCGTGATGATGGTCCTCTCCCTGATACTATAACTGACACAATCAAAGCTCAAAATGCCATCAGGGCACAAACACAAAAAGCAGATTTGGTCCTCATGCTTTCAACTTTACTACACTCAGTTGCTGTTGGAAATTGCCTCCCTTCCACAACACCAACCGTTTGCGTTGATATAAACCCTGCAACAGTAACTCAACTCCTCGATCGTGGCTCTTCCCACGCCATTGGTGTCGTTACCGATGTCGGTATGTTCATACCCCGACTTGCACAGGCATTACTAGACGAGTAATCTTGCCTCCCTTCTATTTGACTTTACTCACTCTCTCTCGAGCCGCAGCAACAACCAATGGGAATGTAATTGTAGCATCTGCATAAACAGTCGTATTTTTTGCACTTTTTTCAAGTTTACCCCACGATCTCGCCTCATCTAGAGATGCCCCCGAAAGCCCACCTAAATGTTCAGAATCTCCTGTCAATTGTACAGCATAATCATATGCACGAGGAGTCAATAACATGGCTTGTAATATATAGTTCTTCGGCAATCCACCTCCTACTATCATTGCACCCCTTTTTTTTGCATCATGTGCAATGTCATTAATTTCTGTCATATCTGAAATGGCATTCAGTGAAAACGATGAAATTTGTGAATGCATCCACGCTTGTAATCCTAATATGGAATCTTGTATACCTGGACAATATATTGGAATTCCACATTCATAAGCCATAGCAGCAATCCCCCCTTCCCCCTCTTGTAAGTTGGCACGTCCTAATTCTTCCGTAAATTCTCTAATTGAAATTTCTTTTTCTAATCGTGGGAATAAATTGGATCTGAGATGGTCTTCTAAAATAGAAAAACTTTCTTGTGGTAAATATACATCATATATTCTATCAACTTCTTCATCTCTTAATTTTTCGTCATGATTTCTGATTTCATTTTTATTTCTATCCTTTCTTGGAATGGATACTCCATGATGATGCCTGCAACCTAGTGCTTCTATAGTATCATGAGTTAATGTCGCCCCTGTGGTGACCAATACATCTACATATCCATCTTGTATCAATTCAGTTATTATGTTTCTCATTCCCGCTGGTACCATTGCCCCTGCTATACTCAAAAAATTCGTAACATCTTCATTTCCTATCATTTCTGTATATATGTCTACAGCTTCCGATAGTGCATTTGCAGCAAAACCTGCATTAGCATACTCCTTCATCAATTCAGAGACTGTCATTCGATCCCCTATCTTAATCTGATCTATTGGATCATGTTTGAATTTTTTCCCATTTTTTAATTCCTCCGAAATATCTTTATTCATAATTCTATAACCCCGTGGGACGAGAGATATATGTAGTTTTTATTCCCCAATCTGAAACAACTTCACTAAGGGAAATAACACCAAAAGTCTCCGTCGCATAGTGGCCTGCCAATATCACATTCATATTTTCTTCCTTTGCTTCATGGTATATTCTGGCCTTTCCTTCTCCTGTAATGAACACATCTAATTTTCTTTCAACAGCCTCACCCAACCAATCTCCACCTGCTCCTGTAACAATCCCAATTTTCCCGATCTTTTCCGATCCAAATTTTAATAATTTCACACTTCCATCTCCTGTATCCAATTCACCTGCCAACAAAGATCTTAGCCTCTCTGGAGTATATGGATTTTTTACCTCTCCTGCTATTCCAATGAATTCGCCCTTCAATTTCCCAAATGGTTCCCTTCCCTCTAGTTCTAATATATCTGCGAGGCCCGCAGCATTTCCAAATTCTTGATGGGCATCCAATGGAAGATGAGAGACATACAACGATATATCTGCATCAATGAGTGCTTTTATTCTGTTATATTCGCCCCCGGTAATTCTGTTCATCTCTCCCCATGCTATTCCGTGATGTACTACTAACATATTTGCACCAATATCTGCAGCATCTTGTATGGTTTCCATAGATGTGTCTTCTGCAAATGCAATATGATTAACTGCCCCTTCATTAGATCCAATTTGAAGCCCGTTCGAACTAGAATCTATCCCTTCAAATTTTTCAGTATATAGTAGCCCATCGAGACGTTCTACAATTTCTTTTGTTTTCATTTTATATGTATGTTCATTCCTATTGTAATAATGATTCCCCTGTCATCTCCAATGGTTTTTTTATCCCTAGTAGATCAAGTATAGTCGGCGATACATCTGATAAACCTCCTCCCATCCTGATCCCCTTTCCATTTGTGTTTTCTTCTAGTCCTATGTAGATTATAGGCGCTGGATTAAATGTATGACTTGTAATGGGGTTTCCCTCCGTTCCCATCTCTTCTGCATTTCCATGATCTGCAATTATTATGATTTCCGATTTTCTTTTTTTGAGAAATTTTACCAATATGCCCAATTCTTCATCCACTACTTCCACCGATTTAACCGCAGCATTAAATATCCCTGTATGCCCTACCATATCTGGATTTGCGTAGTTAAGAATTAGTACATCAGGATCTTTTTCTTCAATAATTTTTATAGCCATTTCTGTCACTTTTTTGGCATTCATTTCTGGCTGCTCATCATAGGTAGGAACTTTGGGACTTGGAATCATCTTTCTAATCTCGCCTTTCCATGCTCTCTCTCTGCCTCCATTGAGAAAATATGTCACATGGGCATATTTTTCAGTCTCTGCAATCCTCAACTGAGTAAATCCATTTTTTGATAAAATCTCTCCTATCGTATTTTGGGGTTTGACAGTAGAGAAAACCACTGGAAAATTATAATTTTCATCATAATCCGACATGGTCAAAATCATTTTTTCAGATCCTTCTCCTGAAAAATCTCTCTTTATTGTCTCATTGCACATAGAGACTATTTGCCGCATACGATCTGCACGAAAATTGACCATGAATATGATATCTCCCTTTTCGAATCTGTGCCCCCCGTCTATTACTGTGGGTTTGATAAATTCATCAGTCTCACCACGCGAATACGCAGATTCAATAGCTGCAAAACTAGAATCAAAATTGCATTCTGATCTACCTTTCAAAATCGCTTCATGGGCTTGAAAAGTTCTTTCTGTATTTCCATCCCTGTCCATTGCATAGTATCTCCCTGTGATTGTAGAAATTCTCCCATTTCTGTACTTGTCAATTACATTTTCGATCCTAGATATATATTGGGCAGAACTTTTCGGTGGCGTATCCCTGCCGTCTGTAATTACGTGCGTTGCAATTTCCACCCCTTCATTTGAAGCCATTTCTATTATCTTGTGCATGTGGGTATCATCAGCATGCACTCCCGCATCGCTTAACAATCCTATCATATGAATCTTATTCCCTGAGGTTTTTGCTTTTTCAAAGGCGGCTTTTAATACCCCATTACGAAAAAAAGATCCATCTTCGATTGATTTGTTAATCCGAGTGTGTTCTTGTTCTATGATCCTCCCTGCTCCTATGGTCAAATGACCAACTTTTGAATTTCCAACACCACCTTTTGGAAGACCAACAAATCTACCACCAGTTTGTAGGGTTCCATATGCATTATCTGCACACAATCGATCAAATATGGGGGTATTTGCAGCTTTGATTGCATTCCCTTCTTTCACATCCGAAATTCCCCACCCATCTAAGATGATTAAAGCAACTTTCATGATCATAACAGGTTCTGGGTACACAACTATTCTTCGCTATAAATTGCTATCATTTTTTAATCCTCGGAGTATTATTTAACCACACGTGACACTTCCTGCTAATCTCCCTTCTCGATTAACCCATTTTCTTAACTCTTTGCCGACCATGGAGCATTATTCTGATAGGGGAAATCACTCTGCAACCTTTGTCTGGAACAATCTCAACCATCTGGAAGATCATAATAAACAGGTCATTCTCGAACCCATTGCTTCTGATCTTTATATAAACACTTTCCCGATTAGGAGTGCATCGTCTTTCTCCTCTTCATTTCCTACTCAAAACGCGGTAGATTCTGGAACACTCTATCTACCTTTTACAAATGGAATGTCATTGGCATATTCTCGAGCTGTCATGGCAACAGAACCCTCTGATAGAAATCTTCATAGTTCGGATACAATCACCATGTGTTATCACTCACCCGATCCGTTGGCGCCAGATCTTTCTAGAGACCAATCAGATGTAGGGGAATCTCTTGGAAATTCTATTATAATGGCAACGATCCCAGATCTCCCCGAAGAGGAAGCTTTGTATGAAACCGCACTTTATTTGTCTGAAGGGAATCACGCACTAAAACTAGCCAATCATGTCAAAGATATACTAGTTCTAGACGGTCCCATTTTCCCAGTAGGTCTACTAGCCTGGTATCAGGGAAAACCAAATTTAAAAAATTTATTATCGATGGATGGTCCTTCTAGACGTGCATTAAAAGCCTACATAGATTTAATCGATTTTTTCGTTAATTCTGCAATTAACACCGAAAGTGAATCTCCCCCTCTCATAGGGTTTGTAAAAAACCCCCGTGGCACGACTATCAAATCCACTTTTGACCATTCATCTAACCAAACAGAATCTTTCATTTGGCCCCATGATTCTTCCTTTTTCAAATATATATTGAGATCCCATCTACTTTCTACAGGAAGTGAAAACCTAACTACAAATGATGCCAATTTGGCTTATACAAATTGGTTTATTTCCAAAAGTAGGATTGCACTACAGTTTGAAGACTTTCTAACCGATATGGATCTCGGGATAACAAACCCAAAAAATCCTCTGTACGATCTAACGTTCTTTATGATATATGATCCAAGATCTGATCTCATCTACCGAGTTGAATCTCCCTATGTATTCACTCAATCTCCTAATATGCGTAAAAAAATTGAAAATTATGTATTGAAAGAGATGGCAATATACAATGGTCCCCCTCGTGTAATCAATAAAGCCGATCACCTAGCCCATATGTCCAATTCCGAAAAAGAAAATATTGGAAACTTGTTGGCTTCTTCTTTCCACACCCGAATCGACATAAACTACAATTCCCTCCGTTGGCATAGTATGGATCAACTCCGAAATTTGTAACTATTATATCTTTGAAAAACATATGGTACAATTAGAATGAATGGAGAATCTCTTTTTGAAGATGAAATAGTTGGCCTTTTGACTTCCACTAGTAGGGGATTATCCATAGGGACCGATCCCAAATCAAATTCACTCCATGCACTTATTACTATAGATCAAAGATCCAATTTCCGCTTGGAAGAATATCTGCGAATTCCTCTCTTTAATAAGGAAGGAACCTTGGATGAAAATCTTCTCTGTAAAATCACTGAACTTGCATATTACAATGAATTCCCACACGAATTTAGTACTTATGACGTGTCGAATCTCTTGGCCGAGGAAATGATTAATCAAAGTGACAGGATAATTCAAGAAATTGATTATAATTTTGTCGCGACATTGCAACCTCTATCTCTCATCAATAATGGACAAAGAGGTCCTCCAAATAGACTTCCTCCCCCCGCATCTAAAGTTTATAAAGCTGACAAAGATACAATAAAGATTGGACTTAAACTTTCTCAAAATTTACATGATATCTTCATTGGATATCTTACCCGATCACCACCAGGACAGAAAATTTCATACCTACTCAAAGACCGAACAACAGATCCTCTTCTTTTTACACATGTACTCGTAGCAGGCGGCACGGGATCTGGGAAAACACAAACGACTAAAAATATACTTCGTCAGTGCTTGGGGGATCAAAGAACTTACAATATTGACGGATCCAATAAAAAACTGGCCATTGTTCAATTCGATCCTCAAGATGAATATGCTCAAATGTTCCACGATCCCAAAAATATCACTGAAGAGGAGCAACTAAATTATGAAAACAATAAAATCCTATTTGGTAAACACGAAGCAACCCGTGTATTTGTCCCAACTATCAAAAATACACAGTACACTTCTGAATATCACGATGCAGAAACTACTTCTTTCACCATTCCCTTTTCCCTCGTCGAACAGAACCCTTGGCTCATAGCACGAGGCGATCTCAACGAACTTCAAATGGTGGCTTTAACTGATATATTATTGCCCAATTTTTTCCATAGTACGACCGAAAGGGAGTGTACCTATTCTAATTTCTTGACGTACCTAGCTGAAAATGAAGATGAATATACTAATGGCAAGTCTAATAAAACAAACATAGCTACTGGGACTTTCAGCGCCATCAAACGGAAAGTAAATGGTTTTTCAAATGTCTTTTTTGATGGAACAGAAAGTGGATATTCTCCTCCTATAACCGATTTAATCAACGATTTTGTAAAACCCGGACAATTATCTGTAGTGCCCATCTCTCATATTAACAACCACCGGGATTCAACTTTCGTAGTATTGGCACTTTCTAGTCTATTGATAGACGAAAAAATTACTAGCTCTCCAGAATACGAACGCATTAAACAAACACCTTTGATACTCTCTATGGACGAAGCACATAATTTCTTATCTAAAGGCCACACCGAAATTGGGCAAGAAGACGTCCTAATTCAGAAATTTATTCACGCTGCAAAACAAGGTAGGAAAGAAAAATTAGGACTTTTCTTAGTCACTCAAGACCCCCATGACATAGCTGGGGATATTCTCACCCAAATCGGTACTAAAATCATCTTAAATCTAAGCGATGATTCTGCGATCAAATCATTAAATCTACCTTCTGATCTAAAATGGAAAATACCCAATCTAACCGTGGGGAACATGGTTGTTCATTCTCCTTCTTATACATTCCCTTCGGAAGTCACTGGGCTACCTAAATGTCTAGTTCGGCACGAGCATTGAGTACCACAAAAAGCCCAATCGATTTATACCTCCTATTACCATCTATTACTATAACTGTAAGATCTAGTCTAATTATGTATAGTATTGATCTTATTACCAAACTATAAAAAAATCTCATGTCCCAATCCAAATCATCAGATATCTATGTGATACTCCCTGATGGTGCAAAGTTATCAGTCCCTTCTGGGTCAACCATCTCGCACGTTGCACATACAATAGGCCCTGGTCTAGGTAAGGCTGCCATCGCCGGGATAGTAAACGATACCATAGTAGATTTACACAGTCCTGTATCCAATAACGATCAGGTTTCTATTATCACCGAAAAATCAGATCAGTATCTCTATGTTCTCCGCCATTCAGCTGCTCATATTTTCGCCCAAGCCCTCACTCGTCTATACCCCGATGTGAATTTAGCGATAGGACCTCCCATCGAAACTGGTTTTTATTATGATTTTGATGGGGTTCAAATCACCAAAGAAGATCTCCCAATGATTGAATCTGAAATGAAAAAAATCATTAAATCCAATTATGATATCACTCGTGCTGAAATTCCTCATGAAGAAGCCAAAAAATTCTATTCTTCTAATCCTTTCAAACTAGATATCTTACAAAATGAAGCGATTGGAAAAACTGTGTCATTTTATACCCAAGATGATTGGAAAGACCTTTGTAAAGGTCCTCATGTCCCTTCAACAGGAAAGGTAAAGGCAATTCAATTGTTGGATATATCTGCAGCCTACTGGCGTGGCGATTCTAACAATTCAACTCTAACCAGGGTTTATGGAACTGCATTCAAATCCCAATCCGAACTCGATGATTTTCTCCGATTACGAGAACTCGCACAGGAAAGAGATCATCGCAAACTTGGCCAAGAACTTGATTTATTTTCCATTCCAGAAATCACTGGTCCTGGTCTCCCCCTTTTCCATCCCAATGGGGCTCACGTTCTCCGCGAGCTATCTTCTTATGTGGATGATCTGAATATTAAATCAGGATACGAACCCACCGAAACTCCTCATCTATTCAAAACAGAATTGTGGAAACAATCTGGCCACTATGACAACTATCACGATGATATGTTTATTTTTGAAGTTGGAGATGAGGAATTCGGGCTCAAACCCATGAACTGTCCTGGGCATGCTACCATTTTCAATCAACAAAGCAGAAGTTACCGGGATCTCCCAGTTCGATATTTTGAGAATGGAAAAGTCTACCGAAAAGAACAACGAGGCGAATTATCTGGACTCTCTCGGTTGTGGGCATTCACCATAGATGATGGGCATCTGTTCATCCGCCCTGATCAAATCGAGACCGAAGTAAGCAGCGTTCTCAATCTGATTCTTGAAGTACTCCGGACATTTAATTTGGATTTTGAAATTTTCCTAGCTACACGTCCTGAAAAATACGAAGGTAGCTTGGAAATGTGGGAAAAAGCAGAAATTCAACTCAAATCGGTACTTGACAACTCCGATCTCGTCTACACGACAAACGAAGGTGATGGTGCATTTTATGGTCCGAAAATAGATTTCGCATTCAAAGACGCACTAGGTAGATCTTGGGATGGCCCAACAGTACAATTAGATTTCACCATGCCAGAGCGTTTCGATTTGAGTTATGTCGGTACCGATAATAGTGAACACCGCCCTGTCATGATCCACCGGGCATTGTATGGTAGTTATGAACGATTTTTTATGATTTTAATTGAACATTTCAATGGAAAGTTCCCTCTATGGTTGGCACCCCAACAAATACGAATTCTTCCAATAACGAATGAAAATATGAACTACGCCCAAAAAATAGCCGAAGGTCTTTCTCAATTTAGAGTATCTATAGATGATAGAACTTGGACTATTGGAAAGAAAATCAGAGCTGCACATAATGATCGAGTTCCTTATATGTTGATCGTAGGAGAAACTGAAGAAACACAAAATTCGGTTTCAGTCCGCGATCGTAACCAATCAGAAAAATCGGATGTGAATTTATCCGATTTTATAGCACACATCACTGCTGAATATGAGGAAAAAAGACTCGAACCCGATTTTATACAATAATGAGTTTCTATTCCGCTCTTCCGAAATTGTTTTTAGGTATGACCGCGCAAATTTATTATGCCGAAACCCGATTCTTCGTTGAATTCTAAATTTATTTTTGTCACCGGCGGGGTAATGTCGGGATTGGGGAAAGGTGTTACTGCCGCTAGCGTGGGCCGTCTACTTTCGAATGCAGGTTTCACAGTAACTGCAGTTAAAATAGATCCTTATCTCAATGTTGATGCGGGTACTATGAACCCATATCAACATGGAGAAGTGTATGTTCTCAAAGATGGGGCGGAGGTAGATCTAGATCTTGGCAACTACGAACGATTTCTTGGGATAGAGATGACTAGTGACCATAATATTACCACTGGTAAAGTATACCAGCATGTAATTAATCAAGAAAGAACTGGGGATTATTTGGGCAAAACAGTTCAGATAATTCCTCACATAACCGACGACATTAAACGACGTATTCGAGCCGTCGCAGAAGGACATGATGTTTGCATAGTAGAAGTCGGCGGAACCGTCGGAGATATTGAGAGTATGCCATTCTTAGAAGCGCTCCGCCAACTATCTCATGAAGAATCTAACAATTGTGTTTTATTCTTGCATGTCACATTAATTCCCCATTCTAAAAATGAAGAACCCAAAACAAAACCAACTCAGCACTCTGTAAAAGAACTACGATCTATTGGTATCCAACCAGATTTGATCGTCGGAAGATCTGCTACATCCCTTGACGACGAAGTACGTCAAAAAATAGCCCTATTTTGCGATGTCCCCGCCGAAGCTGTATTTTCTAACCCCGATCTTGAAGATATCTATCACTTACCCATGTCTTTGGAAGAGGAAGCACTTGATGAATATGTCATGGAACGATTAAATTTACTTGAAAATTCACTTCCCATTCCCGATCGAGATACTACTTGGCGCCAATCAGTAACTGCTCCAAAAAATGAAGAAGTCAATATAGCGTTAGTAGGAAAATATGGATTGGAAGATGCTTATATATCAGTTTACGAAGCTCTCAAACACGCAGGAATCTCCCATGGAGTCCAAGTCAATACACTTTGGGTCCAATCAGAAATACTCGACGATGGTGATACCTCTTTCTTATCCAAACTAGAGCTAGATGGGATTGTAATTCCAGGTGGCTTTGGGTCCCGGGGGACTCCTGGAAAGATAAATGCAATTCGCTACGCAAGAGAGTCAGGCGTTCCTTACCTTGGCCTTTGCTTGGGATTTCAATTAGCAGTTGTAGAATATGCCCGAAACGTATTGAATCTTAAAGATGCTCATTCTTCTGAGATCCATCCTGAAACATCTAATCCTGTAATCGATTTATTACCCGATCAACATGACATCGATGAATTAGGTGGTACTATGCGACTTGGAGAACTCGAAACGCATATTCAAGAAAATAGCCTCGCCCATTCTTTGTATGGTTCCAATAGCTGCTTAGAAAGGCATCGACATCGATACGAGGTAAATCCAAATTATATCGATTCACTTGAAGAATTTGGATTAAAATTTACCGGAAAGTCTGGTCCTAGAATGGAGATCTTGGAGGTCCCTGGGCACCCGTATTTCTTTGGAACTCAATTCCATCCTGAATTTACCTCCCGACCTACTAATCCAAGCCCTCCTTTTCTAGGTCTGGTCCATGCTGCACTCAAGCATTCTTCCACTAAAAACAATAAAAAATGAAAATTCTTTTTTTCGGGCCTGGTGGGATTCTTAAAAATACTTTGGCTAGCCAGGGATATGAAGTCGAAGAAATATCTCTTCAAGAATTCAACCTCTTAGACGCAAACGTTGTCGTCGGATCGGATCTACTGATAATAACCGACACTAGTGACCCTACTGGTGTTCTATTATGCAAGGAATTCCAACCTGATATAAAAACAATTGTATATTCTCAGGATGATTTACCTGATTTTCTACGGCCTCAAATAGATTTTGCATTGGACCCTCGTTTATTCTCTTCTAATATGGTGGCCGAAGAATTATCGAATTTATTTTCTTAAATTTATTTATTTCTTCCCCCTGCGCACTTGTTCAACAGTATGAATACACACGGGTAAAATAATTTTCCCCACTCCCAATTTAACAGCATTCGAACTTCCTGGTAAACAAAATATGGGTGTTTCTTTCGCAATACCTGCCATCGAACGACTTGCAATTGCAAGAGGTCCGATCTCTTCATATGACAAATACCTAAACAGCTCTCCAAATCCCGGAAGTTGTCTATCTATCAATGGTAATACCGCTTCAATTGTCACATCATCTGGAGTAGCACCCGTCCCACCCGTTGTAATAATCAACTCAACATCTTCCCGATCAATTAACTTTCCTATACAACTATTGATTTCTTCATAATCATCTTTTACAACCATTTGCACGACACGTTCGTGCCCTGCAGATTCGATCATATCTGATATTATCTTACCACTTTTATCCGTACTATCTGACCGTGTTGTCGATATGGTGATAATTGCCATTTTCAACCTTGTAAATTCACCAATATGCCCACAACTTGGACCTCCTTCTACCTGTTCAATTTTTTTATTTTTATCCATTATTTTCTATACTCTCATATTATGAAAATCCCTGTACATGGCAATTTCCAGCCATGGACATAAATCCAATTGACGATAGTATTCAGGATTACCTTGCATATCCTCATAATCTACCCATAGTATTCCTGCTATTTCTTCCGAATCTGGATTTGTTTCTATATCTATTAACGTTGCCTCCAAAACCGTACAAACTTCCCATTCTAAGCCTTCATTCATGTAATAACTCTTGTATTCAAATTTATCTGTTACCGATAGATTTTCATATTGACTCGGTCCAACTCCCAACTCAACTTCCAAACGATTTATTGTTGCTTCTATTTGGCTTTCATTTGGTTTAGGATGCGAGGCTACCGTTCCATCCCAGTACCCTCCCCATAATCTTTTAGATGGACTTCTTTGCGCGAGCATTAATCTCCTATCTTCATCAAATAAAAGACATGTAAATGCACGATGGCGTATACCATCTCCTGTATGGGCTTCTAACCTATCTACAATTCCTTGTTCCACATCATTTGAATCAACACTTATGACACTTTGTTTATCCATTTGAGTTTTCTCCTCTTTTGAACTCATATGTATACCAAAGAAGATCGCACTTGATACCTTCTTCGAAATCTCAGGGACTTCTCATTCATTCTATAGAGCTTAACATAAACCCTTATGATGTCCCCTATCTTCTCATCAATATAATGGCTGATGCTTTTCTAGCTCTAGAGACTGGAGATGTGATCCAAGCACGTTCTAGATCTCCTGGTTTGGCACACGGGGAACTCGTTTTTACTACTTCTTACGCTGGATATGAGGAAAGCTTAACTGATCCCTCTTATGAAGAGCAAATTCTAACTTTTGCCTATCCCTTAATCGGAAATTATGGTGTCAATCCAAATAGATTTGAATCCACTCGAATCCACCCCCGTGCTATCATCGCAAGACAACTTACCGATCCCATATCTCAGTGGTTATCCAAGGAATCTATACCTTCGATCGATACATTGGACACTCGTGAACTTGTTATGGCAATTAGGGATCATGGCGCAATGAAATGTGGAATATCTTCTGGTAATGGTGCCACTCCCGAATTAGCACTAAAGGAACTAGAAAAATGTCCTTCCATGGATGACCATTCTGAAATTGGACTTTCTGTCAGTGTGAAAGAACCAATCATCCATTCTGGAACCGGGCCTAATGTCTGTCTGATCGACTGTGGTGTTAAAAAATCCATAATTGATTCATTTTCAAAACGAAATGTGAATTTAACCATCCTGCCGTATGATACTTCTATAGCAACTGTCATTGATCTCAATCCAGATCTTCTCTTCATATCGAATGGGCCTGGGAATCCCGAACACTTTGTGGATGCTATTTCACTTGTAGGTGAATTTGCTGGAAAAATACCAATTGCTGGAATTTGCCTGGGCCAACAAATCATCGCGTTGGCTCTTGGGGGCACTACAGAAAAAATGCGATTCGGTCACCGTGGTGTCAATCAACCTGTCTTGGATATTCAAACAAACAAAGTAGTAATGACTACTCAAAACCATGGATACACAGTCTCCGATCCTGGGGATCTATCAATTTCTCAAATCAATGTGAATGACAATACAATTGAAGGACTAGTAAATATGGATTTATCTATTCTTACAAGACAATATCACCCTGAAGCCCACCCTGGACCTCATGATACTCTCAATTTCTTCGACGATGTTCTTTCTATGATTTAACTCCCCTCGATTACTAGACTTCCTCCTTTCCTTCATTCGTATCGGTGCCTTTATGGGACCTCCTTTCCGATATCTTTTATATGCTTCGGCGGAGTTTCATACAGCTTTCTATTGGATCTCTCGCTATCTTTTCTACAACCTCGTCCGTCCTGGCTGCAGAAGATCCTACATCTTCTCCCTCCCCTCAAACACACATCGTTGCTATGACGGATGGTATGATCTACGACCCTGAAATAATTACCATAGCACCTGGGGATACAGTCAGGTGGCTAAATATAGGGAAAATGGGCCATTCAGTCACCGCATACCAAAATGAATTACCGGATGGGGCTCCGTATTGGGCCTCCGGCGATTTCGCTTCTGAAAATGCAGCAAGAAGTGGATATCCCCTTGGAGATATACCCGGTGGAGAATCCTATTCTTACACTTTTGATATAGAAGGAGAATATGGATATTTCTGTGTACCTCATGAGACCATTCAAATGGTTGGAAAAGTTATAGTTAAAGAAGGTGGAGCATCAACGGATGGTGGCTCTTCAACTGAAGAAAGTTCAACCCAACTAGGTGGAAATCTACCTGGGGGATCTGTAGGAGCTGCTTTCGCAGCAGTTGGAATTATTCTGACCAGTCTTTCAGTTTTTCTAGTTTTTGCAAGTGACCTATACTCCTATATTCTGGGCGACCCCGACACCGGACCTAAAAGCTCTCGAATTGCTGTTTTCTTTGCAGGACTTGGAGGGCTATTGCTGCTGATTCTTATGATAGTAACTTTAATTGGGTCTTGAACTTCTTTCCCACTTAAGAATCTCCCCATCTCTCTTCTCTCCTTTTTCTATCTCCTATTGCTTCTACACAGTTATCTTCTCCTTCTGCCCTAATCGCTTCCACGGCAGCCTCTGCACTTTCACATGTCGAAAAATACGTAATTACCTCTTCCACAGCCATTTCTAATATGTCTTTATCTCTCGAAATTATTATGTCAATTTCCCCATTTTGAATAGATTTTCTTAGATCTTTTTCACCATCGAATTTTCGTATCTCGAAAAATTCTTCTAAATTCTCAATTAATTTCTTCCCCCTTTCACTTTTTGCATCTGGAAATCCTGGGTCATCCAGATCTACTATTGCATTACCTGATGCGGGAATTGGTTTCCCAATAGCAACTTGTGCCTTTCCATAAGATTTCCCAAATGAATCTGCTGTACTCATGATCTCGCCAGTTGATTTCATTTCGGGACCCAGGCGTGGATCTACTCCTGGCAATCGACTAAATGGTAATACGACTTCTTTTACACTTATTTGGTCTGGAATTTGTTCTTTGGCACCTACTTCGTTCAAAGTTTTACCAGCCATCACCTTCGCAGCAACCTTCGCAATTGGAACTCCTGTTGCTTTTGATACAAACGGCACTGTCCGTGACGCTCTTGGGTTTGCCTCTAATACATATATTTCCTCATTTTTCACTGCTAGTTGTATATTTAATAATCCTATTATGTTCAAAGCCAAAGCAATTTCCTCGGTTACCCGGCGAACTTCTTTTAACATACTTTTATCCAAATTTACAGGGGGAATCATGCAAGCAGAATCTCCCGAATGGACTCCTGCAGATTCTACATGTTCCATTATGCCTCCAATAAATACATTCTCACCATCTGAAACGGCATCAACATCCAATTCGATAGCATTAGAAAGAAATTGATCAATCAATACTGCATTATCTGGGCTCACCCTGACTGCTTCTTTTAGATATTTTTTGAGCTCAATATCATCCTCTACTATTTGCATGGCTCTTCCCCCCAATACGTAAGAAGGTCGCATCAACACTGGGTATCCTATTTCATTTGCAAGTGATATGGCTTCGTCCTCACTAGCTGCTTTCCCCCCCACTGGCTGAAGAATGCCCAATCTCTCCATTAAGTCATTAAATCTATCTCTATCTTCTGCTAGATCTATAGATTCAACTGAAGTTCCCATTATCTTGCAATCTAATTTTCTCCTTTCAATTTCCATTTGAAGTGGCCCTGCAATGTTCACTGAAGTTTGCCCTCCGAACTGCAGCATGACACCCATAGATCCAGTTGCTTCGATGACATCGGCAACCTCTTCTGCTGTAATCGGTTCAAAAAATAATCCGTCCGAGGTATCGTAATCTGTGGAAACAGTTTCCGGATTATTATTGACTACATGAGTTTCTATCCCTTCTTCTCTTAACGACTGAATTGCATGAACTGCACAATAATCAAATTCTACACCTTGTCCAATTCGAATAGGCCCTCCTCCTACTACTACTATGCTGTCTATTTCTTGATCTACTCTTAATTCTCCTGCAGCAGCATCCCCTTCATATGGCCCACTAAACCACTCTGGTTTCCTAGAAGAATAGTAATACGGTGTAGTCGCCCTGAACTCTCCTGCGCATGTGTCGACTTGTTTATATGTTCTCCCTGGAACGACTTTTTCTATTAGGTCAACATCCCATTTTTTATCTTTAATTTTATTCCATTCTGATTCAATTGGCAACCACGAACTCTGGACATCTAAATATTTCCCAGATGCCATGGCTTGGATCTCATGATTCGTAAATCCCATAGTGGCCATTTCAACAATCGGATTTTCTATCTCCAATTTCACAGATTTACTAATCCTAGCATACCTTTCCACGTACCATTCATGTATCCCTGTCACTTCTGAAACCTTTTCTATTGAATGTCCTCTATAGAGTGCTTCCAGCATAGCATAGACTCGGTCAGGAGTTGGCTTTTTCAAATATTTATCAATTAACTCTTCATCATCTACCGTATCCCATTCTATAGCTGGTTTGTACTCACTAGATCTCAAAGCTTTCATCAATGATTCTTCAAATGTTCTACCAATTGCCATAGTTTCTCCAGTTGATTTCATGGCAGTAGTCAATTCAAAATCTACCTCTGCAAATTTGTTTTTAGGCCATCGTGGTATCTTGGTAACAATGTAATCTATAGCTGGTTCGAATGCGGCACTAGTTTCTCCTGTAATTTCATTTTTAATTTCGTGTAAACATTTACCAAGTGCGACCTTTGCGGTAACTCTCGCTATTGGATATCCCGTTGCCTTAGAAGCCAAAGCAGAAGATCTTGATACCCTAGGGTTAACTTCTACAATCCGGTATTCTCCCTCTTCTGTGTTATTATCTCTCCATGCAAATTGAATATTACATCCACCCTGGACTCCTAGTTCTCTAATGATTTCTAAAGCTGAATTGCGCATGGCTTGATGGGCCACATCTGGTATAACTTGCGAGGGAGTGACCACCATGGATTCTCCAGTGTGTATTCCCATTGGGTCTATATTTTCCATATTGCAAATAATGATGCACGAATCTGATGCATCACGCATAACTTCATATTCCATTTCAATCCATCCCACTAGAGATTCCGTAATCTGGACCTCTGAATTCCGAGATAATTGCAATCCTCTATGTGCCCATTCAATGAGCGTGTCCATATCTTCAATAATTCCCGATCCACTCCCTCCTAATGTATAGGCAGTTCTCAAAATAACTGGGAGTCCTCCTACCTTTTCAACAGCATTTTTAGTCTCTTCTAAAGTTCTAATTTTCTCCGATTTCGGAACTGGCTGTCCTATTTTTTCCATTCTAGCTCCAAATAGGTCTCTATCTTCTGTAGCATATATGGTATCCAATGGAGTGCCCATAATTTCAACATTATATTTTTCTAACACACCTTTTTCTGCTAACTCTGCTGTGACGTTGAGACCTGTCTGCCCACCCAAACCAGCGATCACACCCTCTGGCCGTTCTTTTCTGATAATTTCCTCGATAATCTCTGCTGTGATTGGTTCGATGTATACTTTATCTGCCATTTCTGGGTCTGTCATAATAGTTGCAGGATTTGAGTTCACCAGAACCACTCTTACTCCTTCTTCCGCTAGTGCACGACACGCTTGGGCACCTGAATAATCAAACTCTGCAGCTTGACCTATTTGGATTGGCCCACTACCTATTAGGAGGACAGTTTTTCCTTTTTTCATTTTCTCTGACCGATTTGTGGTCCAGACCACTAATAAGGTCGACGATATTGAGAGGAATACTTCATATCCCTTCAATTTGCCCTTCAGAATAGTCTTCTGGGTTCAAATCTCTCGTTTCTCGGTATTCTTTTACAAATTCTTTAATATCAAATTGCAACATTTGTTTTTCAAATTCGGCTATTGCATTTTTATCACCCGAGTGACTCATGCCATGTTCCATCATTTCTATTATTAGTTCTATTATTATTTCATGCAGTCTCCATGCATCAAAATCAAAAATCCAGAGCATGGAATAGCCGAGATACCCATCTTCACTAGCATCAAAAAAAACTGTTTCTTCTGGAAAATCTTCCATCACCAATCCCATCAAATGAACCATCCCAAATCCTCCCCATTTATCCGAATCTCTCACTTCTATTAACTCTTCTAGCGACACCACGAGGAATTCTGGTAAAAACCGAGTCAAAGGATTGATATCTGTTACTATTGCATGAGTCTTTCCACATTCACATTTCAATTCTCTCATTCCCAGATCAATTCTGTGTGAATCAATAGATGTCCCACAAGGAAGTAATATAAGATTCATATTTTATCTTTTCATGGCCAATTTTCACGAATATCTTCTTCAATTTCTATCTGATTTTCTTCTCGATTTTCTCCAAGTTTCCATCCCGCTTTCTCAGCTGCATCTGAAATATGTAGATATTCCCACCCCGTTTCTTCTGCCATTTTTTTATCTATCTCTTCCGTACCCACCAACACATGTCGATCCGTATCAAAGTGATGTTTGACACTTTTTAAACTCTCAAATTTACCTTTTGGCCCTGAAAAGAAATCCTGCCTAATTCTTTTTTTCCTTGTATAGTTGGTCACCACATACGTCGGTTCATCCGTGATGACTCCTACATACTTGCTCCACGCACGTGAACCTTCGAATACATCCTTAGGAAATTCTAGCTCCTTTAATGCTGATAGTTCAAATGCAAGAGTCATCGTACCTTGAGATTCGCTCATATTCCTATTTGAACAATTAGACGAAAAACATCTTCGATCTAGCTCGACTACACCTGGTCATTTGATATTTTCTCCAATTCGATTTTTTTATCTAATATAAATGCACTTTGATTAACATTTTCTAACCGATCCATTATTATTTTTTTATATCTACTCTGGGAAGAAACATCCCCGATTAATACTCCTCCAATGAGTCTCCCCCGTTTAAATGCTAAACGGCGCCATTCATTCTCACTATATGTTTTTTCCATATATTTGTCTCCTCTCGTAGGGTGTCCAAATGAAATCATGGGATATTCAAAATGAGTCACGGAATATGATGGGACCCATTCAAATTTTTTACAATTACTTCCATTAACCATATTTTCTCCCGCAACCATCCCTTGCTTTTTCGCACTTCCCCAAGATCCATTCTGCATCTCTTCCCCAACGATAACGTCATGATATCTTGTAATATCTCCTGCTGCATATATCCCCTCAACGCCCGTAAACATATGTTCATCAACGACTATCCCATCTTTGCACTCTACAACAGTATCCTGTAATATTTCTGTATTGTAGTCTAAACCAACGGCAACCCCCACAAAATCTGCCTCGTACCTCTCCCCTTCTGTTGTTACTACTGCACTAACCTCTCCATTTTCCTCCTCAAAACATTCAATGTCTTTGTCAAATACTGGACTCACATTAGTCCTTTCCAACGATCGATGAATTATCTTGCTACCTTCTCTTGAAAGCGCACCCCTCCACCACCTATCTCCTCTCATAATATATTTTGCATTGACCCCTTGGGCTCCACATATTGCTGCTAAATCAATTCCCAACAGACCCGCACCAATTACGATGCCAGAATTAGCTTTTTCCGCATGATTTCTAATTTCAATCGTATCTTTCATAGTCCAAAAATGATGTATTCCCTTGGCACCACTATTTGGGACATCCATCTCCCTTGGGGTGCCCCCCGTCGCAATTAGCAGTTGGTCATATCTTTGCTCTTCTTTACTGTGCAATTTTATAATCTTATCCTCTGCATCAACCCCTATTACTTGGGTAGATAGCCTGAGCTCTATCTCTCGATCCTGATACCAATCTTCATCACGTATTTCCATGGAATTCTGATTTAATTTTCCCTTTGCAAACTCTTTCAATAATATTCTATTATACAGTGGCTTTCCCTCTTCTGTACATATTATAATATCCGAATCAGGGTCTCGCTCTCGAATAGTGGCAGCAGCTGAATCACCTGCAACCCCATTCCCTATAATACAATAAATTTTTGACATTTATCTCACTTCGCTCATTTTTTCATTAATTAAAATGGCACATGCCAAACCTGCCTCTATCGCACCATTTAAACTTCTCTCTGGATACTGGGATTTACTAGCCATTCCTGCATAGTATACGCCATTGCCCACTTTTTCTGAAATGTCGTATGGGATAATTTTATCTAAATATCCCCTCTCGTATATTGGGGCAGTCAGTTGATTCCTTGCGACTTTGAACCAATTAATTTTTGTCCCATCAAATCCCGGAATCATCTCTTCAATTCCCTCTATCCAATATTTCTCAATCTCTTCATCTGACATCTTCCATACTTTATCTTCAAAATCCTGTATGTAACTCACCATGTAGGTCAAATGCTCCCCTCCATACTTTTCCGGTTGTATAAAGTTCGTATGTTCTATAAGGGCACCGAATCTGGATTCGTCTGCTATATTCAACCAATACGTATCTGTTAATCTTTCAGGGTAGCTCATGAGGGCGCAGATGGCACCTTGAAATCGAATAGGGCATTTATACCCTGTAAGCTTCTGCAGAACACTAGGCATTGTGGCCACAACCACAGAATCTACATCTTGTTTCATCTTCCCATCTCCAGTTCTAATTAATATGGATTTCACTTCTCCACCTTCTACAATTATCTCTTCTACAATCGCCCCTGTAATTATATTCTCTTGGCCAATTTCTTCAATGAGTGCATCAACTAGTTCTATAAACCCTCCTCTTATATATCCTAAAATTTCCCCTCTGAAAATATTTCTTTGACCTCTGAATTTTATTCTTCCTAATAACCACGCGGCACTAATTTCATTTTTATATTTACCAAATTTAGCTTCCAATAATGGTGTGATAAATTTATCAAATATGTTATCTGTGGTATGCCCTCGAACAAAATCTTCCACCGGAATGTGTTCGAAATCTTCTAAATTATCATAGGCACCAAATCTAGGTATGATTCTCCTTACATCCAATCCCAATGTTAAGCACGTTAGGCGTATCTTATCATACACCGTCAAATGAGGATATCTTAAAATTTCCAATGGGGTGTCTAGTGGAAAAATTTCTCCTTCTACATAATATGAATTTTTTCCAATTATCCATTCCACTTTTTTTCCTATTCCAATTCTCTCTGCCAATTCTATTATAGTTTCCTCCGATTTCGATAGATGGTGGTAAAACTTTTCAATTGGATCGCCTTGAGTCTCATAAGAGGTAGCTAAACCCCCCATTTCATCTGCTCCTTCAAATATTTTGACTTCATATCCTTCTTGCTGCAGGTAATAAGCAGCAGAAAGCCCTGCAATTCCCCCTCCTATGATCCCAATCATTAGTTCCATTTAGCTTTACAACCGAATGAACTTTCTTGAATTGTACCAGTCACAGCGGTAAGCTTTTTATGCCCCTAGTAAAAAGAGTTACAATGGTTACTGTTCGGGCCCCTGCTACTGTGGCAAATCTTGGCAGCGGATTCGATGTTTTTGGAATTGCACTCCGTCAACCTGCAGACATAATTCATGTTGAAAAAGCCGAGGAAACAACAATTCAGGTAAATGGGATTGGAAGTAATTATATTCCAACTTCTCCGAAAAAGAATACTGCAGGGGTAGTTGCAGAAGAACTAGATGCGCCAGCAACGATTACAATTAATAAAGGTATCCGGCCATCTTCTGGACTTGGCTCATCGGCAGCTAGTGCAGCAGGAACTGCTCTCGCATTAAACGCTTTATATGGACAAGAACTTTCTAGGGAAGAACTTGTATGGATTGCCGCTAAAGGTGAATCGGCTGCATCTGGGGAGCCCCATGCAGATAACGTCGCACCATCACTTCTTGGTGGATTTACTATCGCCACTCCTGATGGTATTACCACTATCGATGCCCATCTTGACATCGTAGTGTGCCTTCCCGAAATCACAGTTTCCACTCGAAATGCTAGAGAAATGCTGCCTAAGTCAGTTGATCTTCATTCCCATGTTCAAACAGTTGGAAATGCAGCAACACTGACCGCAGGTATGACTCAAAATAATCCTGAATTAGTTGGCCGCGGACTCTCTGATTCTGTTGTGACTCCTACTAGGACCAATCTCATATCTGGATATGAATCAGTTCATCAAGCAGCCATGGACGCAGGAGCTACTGGCGTCACGATTGGAGGTTCTGGCCCTACTATGCTAGCTATTCCCAAAAAAGGCAAAAGTCGAGAAGTTGCATCTGCAATGGTGAGTGCATTCCTCGAACAAGGCGTCAATTCCCGTGCATATCAAACTAATATCGGCCCTGGAGCTGAATTATATCTATAACGCCAATCAATTTATATTCAAATACCTCTTCCCTGCAATTTTTTGCTTTCTGGCAGATCTACATTCGCCTCTCCTTTCATTCCCTTTCCAATTCCAGTTGAGATTTTTGCTAGTTCATCTCGTTTATCCCAATTATTCACCGCTTCGACAATTGCATTTGCCATTTTAACTGGATCTTCCGCACCAAATATTCCTGAACCCACAAATATCCCGTCACAACCATGGTACATCATCAACGCCGAATCTGCAGGAGTAGCAATGCCTCCTGCTGCAAAATTTACCACTGGCAAACGGCCCATTTTCGCCGTCTCTTCGACCAATTCTACTGGTGCTCCTATTTTTCTAGCATAGGCTTCCCATTCTTCATGTGCAGCATTTCCTAGCTTGTTAATCTCGCTTGTAATGGCACGTTGGTGTTTTACTGCTTGATTAACATCACCCGTCCCGGCTTCTCCTTTTGTTCTTATCATGGCTGCTCCTTCATTTATGCGTCTCAATGCTTCACCAAGATCTCTAGCACCGCATACAAATGGGGTAGTAAAATCTCTTTTATCAATGTGATATTCACTGTCTGCAGGAGTAAGTACTTCTGATTCATCAATCATATCTACTCCTATTGCCTCCAAAATCTGAGCTTCTGTAGTATGGCCTATTCTGGCCTTTCCCATAACTGGTATTGAAACTTCATCTATTATCGACTTAATAATTTTTGGATCTGCCATTCTAGCCACTCCTCCTTGTTTTCTGATATCAGATGGAACTGCTTCTAGTGCCATTACTGCTACTGCACCCGCATCTTCTGCTATTCTAGCTTGATCCGGATTTACAACATCCATTATCACTCCTCCCTTTTGCATACTAGCAAAACCACGTTTTACAAGCTCTGTTCCCTTCCTCAACTTCTCTAATTCAATAGGCATTCCCATAAACTTCAATGGGCGGCGACACAATTATATCCGTTGTTATAGGCAATTCCAGAACCCAAATATATTTGCTACCATCCATCCTGTTACTTCTCATTGAAAGCAATTCAAATATAATAAAAACTCATGTCATGAATTCTCATCCTTCTACTAATCCAAATGCCTGGTCTCCTCTTCCCCCTCCACTTGAAGAGTTTGCTTTTAGAATTGTTTTTCCAATTATATTCATAAATTTGATCGGAACTGCCTTTGGGTTTTGGTACTACCTGCCCCAACTTTCAACGGAACCCTATATAATGTGGCCCTTTGTACCAGATAGCCCCATGGCAACTCTCTTTTTTGCATTAAGTTTGGGACTTTGGAAAATGGGTAAGAATTCAATTTGGATTTCTTCTATAGCCTTTATCGGGTGTATTAAACTCGGTCTGTGGACTCCCTATGTTTTATTAATATTCTTTTCTGACTTCTCTTATTTACACCCGCTAATGTATCATTTCCTTTTTTGGAGCCATCTCGCCATGGTGCTACAGGCATTTTTAATTTTTAGATATACATCGTTCACACTTGCATCCATATTAGTAGGATTCTCCTGGCACATTTTCAATGATGTAGTTGACTATTTTATTCCCATATTTGGATCTCCTCATCATACGTGGCTACCCTCCGAAATAGTGGGAGGTGCAATTTCACACACGGTCCCTGCCCACGATCTAGCAGCAATTGGGGCAATAATTTTAACTTTTATATCCCTTGCCCTTTTGATAGTCTCATTTTTTATAACTTCTACAAAATCATAGTATCAAAATACCTGCCCCAACTGCGCCTATTACTGCACTAATGGCACCAATTATTGTGGCCATCATATTTACACTTTCATTGCTCATCCACTTCCCTTCGAAACACGCTCCAGCAATACTATCTCCCACCATTCCAATAATACCTGCAACTCCAATAACAACCACCCCACTCATGTCCATCTGTAAAAGTAAACTCGCCAAGATACCTATAAGAATTGCTCCACCAACACCTGCCAATGTACCTTGAAGGGTGACTCCCCCATCTGTACCCCCTTCGACCTCGATAAAAGTAGTTATCATCCGTGCCTTCCCATAGACTATTCCAATCTCACTTGATATTGTATCACTCATTGCCGCAGCTATTGCTCCTGTAAAAGCAAACATAAACACTTCTTGACTCAACCATCCTATTTTTATGTCTATAGAAAAACAAATCACACATATCACCGCAACCACTGCATTCGCGAACACATTTTTCGCTTCCCTTGCACCTCTATTGGATTCTGCAATGCCTTTCTTTAGTTTCTCTTCATATTTCCATCGTGACACTATGCTCCCTCCTATGAAAAACGAAAGTATCACCGCGAACCAATCAAAACCCCCATAAATAATAATAACTATTGAGAATATGATTCCCATTAGCATCCCTGTTATCGATGCAGATTTCACTTTCCAGGAGATATATCCCAATCCTCCTGCAATTCCAATTCCTATCATTAACTTCTGGGGTATTATGGATAAATATACGGGGGGTGGAATTGATAAAATCCAAAGTATAAAAGCAACAATTAGTATGGAAACCATTTTATTTTTGCCCACACTGTACTCTCGAAATAAAGCCAAAATTAATCCTCCCATTATTGCAAAAAAAACAATTCTTGAGGTTCCTATTTGGGTCCTATTCCACATGACTAAGATCTGACTAAAAACTCCTAGGAACCATGCCCCTGTGACAAAACCCATCACTTCTTGCATGGGAGATATATCTCTTACCAACATCACCTTTTCAATGATGTATGTGTAACCCACTAGCATTGACGAAATCACAAATATATTTATTGGCATTTCAAAGAATGTCACTAATAATGTTAGCAGGATCATTCCCATAGAAAATTCCACTATTCTATTTGCCTCATTCGTCCCCTCTATACTCTCAAAAAAAGATCCCCTTTCTGTAGCGTAATTCATTAAAATTATAACCAAAGCCAATGGGACTATTATTATTATTACCTCTTCTGTTAGGGCCCCTACTAATGCTAAACTTGCCAACACGGAAAATGCCCATTCCCTCTCTACTTCTTCTTGCACGCCAAATATTATATTCTCACTGATTATTTAGAGTTTCTATAATAAAACCCAATGCACCAAAAAAACATAGACAAGTCTCCATTTCCTAATAGAATATCTCATCCCCCGCCAGAACCGAGGCATTTTCCCCTTCAGAAACCTGATTTTTCATGTGGGACTATATGACCAATATCTGAGCTTCAGAATATCCAATTCACAACAAATATTGCCCAGACATGTGGTTCTAGTTATAACTGAAAGAGATTTACTTATTAATCAGTCTTATTCCATACTTGAAAAATTCTTTAAATGGGCATTCGAATATGGGGCAGGAATAGTCTCCGTCTATGTCAGTGTTCTTGATTCTTCTATCATCTCTACTATAGACCGAGAGCTGTCCCTGCTCCAAACACCATATGAAATCACTATATGCAAACCAACTGATTTCTCACGTGCAGAAACTCCTATTAGAATTGGCATAGGCTTGGGGGGAAAATATGAATTCCTCGAAGCTGTGAAATCTATTTGTAATGATGTTGACATTGGAAGTCTTTCTCCTGATCAAATTTCAAAAAAAATAATAGAAGATCGATTGGTATTCCCCGCAGAACCAGATTTAATCATCAAAACCGGAGGGGAACGCCTATCTGATTTCATGATTTGGCAGTCTGTCTACTCTGAGCTCTATTTCACCGACATAAATTGGAGAGATTTCCGCAAGCGAGATTATCTCCGGGCACTTCGAGATTATTCCTCCCGAAAACGTAGATTTGGAGAATAACTTAATTTTTATCGGTAGTTTTCGACCGTACTCACGTGATTTCTACTTTCATGGTCAACTTCATTCACCATCTCTTCCAATATTTTTTCAGGGATATATTGGCGCAATCGCTTCCCGACCCTCTTCACATCTTCCACTTCTGCCTTTTTGATAACTTTCATAATTGCCATCGCCCTCTCTGTACGGGTTGTTCGCCACGTGTGTTCTCTATGCTCATATGTTCTAATGCCCCTTAAAAAATCAATTTTTGAAAAACTAGGCCAATATGGGCTACAAAAAAACACTGCAGCTTCATTTCCATTTGCATGCCATGGTAGGAAATTAGAAGTTCTAACTTCCCCTCCCGTCCTGATTATCAAATCCACATCTCTGATATATCGATTTGATAATTTGGATTCTATCATCTTACTATCTATCGCTCCAACTTCTATTTTTTTCGCCCTGATCTCTTCTGCTATTTCTATTGCAGCGTCTAGCATTTCATCTCTACCTCCATATGCCAATGCAATATTGAGCTTAAATTTACTATTTTCTATAGTCTTCTTCTCTATGTCTCTAGCCGCTTTCCTCACCCGGGCGGGAACTCTTTCTAGTTGACCAATTATTCTAACTTGGACGTCCTCTAAATCCTCACTTTCCATTTCTACAAATTGTTTTAATTTCGATTCCATCAAGTCGAACAATTCATTTCGTTCTTCTTCCGATCTGTCAAAGTTCTCAGTTGAAAATGTGTATAATGTTAATTCTTTCGCCCCGATTTCTTTACACCATTGAAGGACATGTTCCGTGATTTTTGCCCCCTCAATGTGCCCTTCTTCCCTTTCAATTCCAAACCTTTTGGCATATCTCCGATTCCCGTCCTGTATAATTGCTATATGCTTTGGCGGATTTTTTATTTCACTCTGTAAAAGGCCTTCATAAAATCTCTCTAATTTCCTCCTCACAATCGAAAGCATAATTCTACACATTTCAACAAAATTTTTAAGTAGTTAACCTCTCCCATCGATAACCAACCGTTTTTATATGTAACTTGCCTTCAAATTCTATATGGTTAAAGAGCAACGTGAAGTTCGAGACATCCAGAAAGGATCATATTTGATTATGGATGATGCACCTTGCCTCATAACTGCCTACAGCACCGCAAAGCCAGGCAAACATGGGAGTGCTAAAGCTAGAATTGAGGGCAAAGGTGTATTTGACAATAAAAAAAGAAGTTTATCTCAACCAGTAGATGCAAAAATATGGGTTCCCATTATTGAACGGAAACAAGGACAAGTTATCAACCTAGAGGGGAACAATGTTGCCCAAATAATGGATCTAACTTCCTATGAATCGTTTTCATTAGAAATCCCAAGTGAACTCAATATCTCTGGTGAGAGTGAGATAGAATATCTAGAATATGATAGTCAACGAAAGGTTGTCGTAAAGTAATGCTATTCTCCGGGGCAATAGCCTCCAGAAATGAAGCTTCATATACTCTTTTTGGAGCTCCCTTTGATTTTTCCACTACTTTTATCCCTGGCACACGATTCGGACCAAATCAACTCCGGAAATATTCTTCACACTTCGAGGATTATGATCCCCGTACAAATACATACTTTTCCGAATTACTAGTTCACGATTTTGGAGATGTGATCCCTGAATCTTCTCATCTGCCCACTTATCTTGATTACCTAGGTGGGTTTGTGACCGAAGCAATCGAAGATGGAGTTTTGCCTATTATCTTGGGGGGAGAACACACGGTGAATATGGCTTCTATCCGCGCATTAAAACCTGACACGTATGTGTGTCTAGATGCCCATCTTGATCTTCGAAATTCTTATCAGGACAATTCGTGGAGTCATGCCACTTCTACCATGCACGCACTCAATATAGTCGACCACGCAATTATTATCGGAGCAAGGTCTGGCTCCGAAAGCGAATGGGAACGTACTCTTAAAAGCGATGTCACTGTGATCCCCCCTGAAGCTGTTTCTAGTTGGGAACCTGACTTTACTGGATCTGTCTATTTTAGTATTGACATAGATGCGGCAGACCATAGTATCGCTCCTGGAACTGGCACTCCCGAACCTTTTGGTTTAACCGCAAGAGAACTACTCCAAATTGTTCATTTGGTTTCTCCTCACGCAATCGGATTTGATATTGTTGAGGTCAACGATAGGGATTCAGGTCAAGCCGCAATACTTGGAGCAAAACTCATCCGGGAGTTCGTACATTCTCATAAATACAACAAATCTTTGTGACATACTGTCTCAAATTCTCCAAATATAGGCAGACCTCAATTTCAAAAACAATCCAAAAAGTCTTACCATTTGAAGGTAACTCTTGTTCATGGATGCTATTGTTCTTGCAGGTGGATATGCCACAAGATTGTGGCCAATAACTCAACACAGGCCAAAAATGCTACTGCCTGTGGGGCCTTCTACAGTCATCGACAGAATATTCCAAGAACTTGAACAAGAATCTCGCATTGATAATGTCTATGTCAGCACAAACGAACTATTCGCAGAAGATTTCACAAACCATTTAGAAAATATCTCTTTTTCAAAACCAAAATTAACTGTAGAAGACAGTTCTACAGAAGAAGATAAATTCGGAGTCATTGGTGCACTTGGACAACTTATAGATAGGGAAAAAATCCAAGATGATTTGTTGGTGATAGCTGGAGATAATCTGATAAGTTTCTCTATAAGTGATTTTTTGGATTTCTTTGAATCCAAAAGTGAAGTTTGCCTAGCAGCATACGATGTTGGAAATAAAGAACTTGCAAAATCCTATGGGGTGCTTGAAGTAAATGAAGAACAAGTAGTAGGATTTGAGGAAAAACCATCCGATCCTCAGAGTAGTTTTGTTTCTATTGCTTGTTACGCTTTCCCTGCAAGTACTTTATCTCTATTTCACTCTTATCTTTCTGATGGAAACAATCCTGATGAACCTGGTTGGTTTCTTCAGTGGCTTTATCCAACCCATCCTGTTTATTCGTTTTCGTTTGATGGAGCTTGGTTTGATATTGGCACTCCTGAAAGTTATCTAGGGGCTGCATCTTGGGCTTTGGATGGCGGAACTCTCATACACCCAAGTGCAACTCTTTCTGGAACTACTCTGGGTACTAATGTTCATATAATGGCTGGCGCAACGATAACCAATTCCCACCTAGAAAATTCTGTTGTTTTCCCAAATGCGGTGGTTGAATCTTGCCATTTACGAGATTCTATTATTGATGAGGCAACTCAAATAAGAAACATCGATCTTTCTGGGGCATTAATTGGCGCCCATACTCAAATAGGTTGATTCTATCTATATTATCAAATCAACCAGGCATTTTTTACTCTTATCTCCCCCCAATTTGAGTCCCAGTAAATATCATATTCTATCTCTATCTCCCGATTCATATGCGGACCGTTGGTCACTATTGTTTCATATTCTCCACCCTCTCCTAAAATGTGAACTCCATATTTTTCATTAAGAGCTTCTAGTTCTCCAATGACAATCTTATCTACCTTCTTCCCCAACCATGATGAATCAATTCCTCTTGCCGCAACACCGACTATCATAATTTCAAAATCATTCTCGACCATTTCATTGATTGTGAACAATGGATCTGATTTCCATAATGGCGCATACAATTTTATGTTTAATTCATCACATATCCTTTGAATTCTACTCCTCTGATATTCGCTCTCCACTGCACCTGCTATAATCCCCTCTAGTTGAATTTCATCATCCATTTTCATCAAGACATCTCTAATATATTTTGCCTCTCTATCTCCCTGTTCACTTGAATCTATATCTTCTTCAATTTCAAATTTAGGTTCGATTTCTATGAGTTTGATCCCAATACTCTCTGCTGCCAAAGGAACCACTTGAGTCGCTGGGACGTGATACATATACGATCCTGGTGGTGGATGAACGGTCAACAAATATTGAACATCAAATCCATTTTTAATAGCCTGGTATAGGGACCAATTAGAATCTTTCCCCCCTGAAAACAGACTTATCCATTTGCCTTTGTTCATTTTATTAATAGGTCTATTTAGTATTCATCTGAATTTCTCTTATTCTAGGTGCAATTTTAATCCCAATAACACTAATTATAACTCCCATCCCTACAAACATGGCCAAATGCTCTTCAGACGTCCACAATAGGGGTCCTATCTGGATTAAACCTAATATGCTCGTACTTCCCAAACCAATCCCTCCGATAACGCCTTGTTCCTGTAAAAAATACGATGAAAATCCCCTCACTACAATTGCGGTCGAAACTATTCCAAATATTAAATTTATATGCGCAGTTTGAACTTCCTTATTTATTATCACTCTATCCAATGCTTTACCCAATCCCATCACTAGACCTCCCAATGCTATTCCTGGTATGCTATAATGCACAAACCCCATCAATGAGACCACCGATACGCCCCCATCCACCGATGTAGGTGCATTTGCTATCCCTATGAAAAAACCTATTAGAATCAGACCTATGGCGACCACGTATGTCACCACCGATACCCTTCCCGAATATAGATTCTCACTAATTCTGACAGGCAAGATTGAAATATAATCATCAATATCGAGGGCCTTGTATAATATGAACATGCCCAGGACCGCTGTAATAATGGCAAATGTAGTTCTTATATCTACCAAGTATGAAAGAATTGGAAGAATCGTTAGCACTACACCCATGGGTACTAATACGGTCGACCGTAATTCATCATCTGCCAAAAAACGTTTGACTAAATAATATTTCGATTCCAAATCGTGAATTTGTCTAACGATTACTCTGTCCACTGCATCTATTCTAATCCGACTTTCTATTATTGGGATCAATCTTTCTTCTTCGATTGACCCTATAACCAAAATAGCAGAATCTGGTTTCAATTCCTCTATTACCAAATCCATTTGTCTAGCCAACGATTCATCTGAATCCACTATTCTGGAACCAGTCCTCCCCGAAACCATTGCAATTTCTACATTTTCTCCTACACTTTTCAATTCTTTTGATACTTTGAGAGCTTCCAACAAACAATTAACCTGGCTATTCTCTGGATCTTCCATTCCTATAACTGACACAAGTGATTCTATTTCTTCCTCTCCTGTGACATATCCTATATTTTCCAAGCCATCTCTGCCACTGGCATCATTTATCCGCAAACATACTACTAATACACTCATTTTCCACCCTAATAAGGAACTTACTACTGCAAATGTGTTTTGTTGTTTCTAATCTTTGCTCCTTCTTCTTTGTAATTTTATAATTTAGAGCAATCCTGCCTTTTGCAATTTCATCAAATCTTCTGTTCCAAGAGCTTGTCCCTTTTTGAATCTCTCGTATATTTCTTCTCCTTCTCTCTTTGCTTCTTCCCTTGCGGCCTCTTTCACTGTTTGACGAGAAGAATCTTCTGTCTTGTCCAACTTCCTTAATTTCTTTTGAACTTTGATAAACCATTCATGGTGCGTATCTGCCAACTCTTGTGCGCGGATAAATTTTGCATGAATCTCATCTGCTTCATTTCTAATCTGATCTGCCAATCTATAAGATTCAATCATTTGGTTATGTTCCACTTGGGCTTCATCTGCCAGCCTTATCATTTCCCTGTGCAGTGCAGATGCCTTCCCTCTAAATTGATCTGCTTCTCTCTTCTTTTCTCCCTCCACTTGATCTACTTCCATCTGCTTCTTTTTCTCAGAATATTTATCTTTTAAATCTGCAATTTTATCAATCAATTTTCTTTCCTTTCCCCCTGTCAACACTTCTGTCTGCTGCCTAAATTCAAGACTTTGGATCTCCTTTTCCAATGCCTCAAGGGATTTTTCTTTTTTATCTCTGGGATCTTTCTTTTTCTCCCCTCCTATACCTTTGAATAACTCACTAGCTTTCGCATTCATTTCATCCCTTTCATCTTTTGTAGATTGAACTAGCCCATTTAGTTCATCCCGCCGTTCCCGATGAGAATGTGCTTCATCTACTTTCTCTCTAGTCTCTTGATTAAACCGGTCACGAAGAGTAGCTCTCCGGGACGCCTCTTGATTCAATTCGTTCCTTCTATCCCTGAGTTCACCCGCAGATTTGATTAATTGAGATTTTGATTTTTGTTCTATGTCTTCTTCCGTGATTTCTATATTCTTACTATGATCAAGCTTCTCTAATTCTATCTTTTCTACTTCTTCTTCAGGCTCAGCCACTTCTACTTCTTCTTCAGGCTCAGCCACTTCTACTTCTTCTTCAGGCTCAGCCACTTCTACTTCTGCGATTTTTTCATTCTCTGTACTTTCTTTAGTTTCTTTCACCGGTTCCATTTTTAATTTCACCTTCTATACACTAACACTACTCCTAAACTCTGCATAAAATGGGGTTACGTAACCCCCCGATAATGGTTCATTTTGCTTTTCTATTCGTAATGCAGTACTCTAACGACTTGGGCTAATTTTTCTATGGATTTAATAGTTTCGAGAATAGAATCTTTACCTCTTTCTTATTTATGCTATCTCTATTACTATCTCTTATTGTGATATTCGCCGAGAATTTAATAGCTTATGGAAATTTAAATATCAGTGCAAAGCATCCTTCTACTTTGGAAATAACCAAAGATTCTTATTTAACCCCCTCTGGTGATTGTATAGTTGGCATTTCTTCCAATAGATCTCCCTGTGATTTTTCTAGTGATTTCATTACAGCCTGCCAAAATGAAGATTCGGAGATAATTGCCAAATTAACTATTGGGCCCCATACTCAATTTATATCTGGCCGTGGCCATCCTGATTTGACCTTTAAAAATGCCCATTCTGCTGTGATTCGGACTAGTGATTACGTTGACGATAGAACTATCATGGTGCATTCCGATACTGCTGCAAAAAATATCGATAGAACTATCATCGGAATTTTGCAAAATGGACACCAACTCTCAATTAGCCTAACCGTTCTATAGAACCAATTCCTTATCAACATGGAAGCCAATCTGTTTTTTTATGGCAACTACGTCCGAACTCAACGTAACCATAGTCGATGGTTATGTGGACGAACCTGCCCATTTTGGAGTTCCTCCTTACATATCTACATATCCTCGATACACAGCTGGTGCATTGGTCGATGCCGGTGTTTCCCCTCAAAATATATTTTACCACACCATTGATGCACTCCGTCAGGATTCCCGTCGATGGATAAACATAGAAAATTCCGACCTCGTAATTTATATTGGAGGTATGACTGTACCTGGAAAATATGTTGGTGGAACTCCTGCAGAACCAGATGAAGTCAGAAAAATAACATGGAGGGCAAAAGGAGTCTCTCTCCTCGGTGGGCCGATCAAATTCGGTGTTGGATCCAAAAACGAAGGGGCTAGTGATATGCACCGAGACGATCTTGACTATACATTCGTCGCAAAAGGGGATGTCGAAGCAGCAGCTTATGATCTAGTCCAACAAAATCTTGAAGGATTTTCAAATAGAATGCGTGATAACTTAGAAATTCAACAATGGGCATCAAAAGGTTCATTCATAGTTGAACATCATCCCAATCATCCCAATTATCTCATATGCGAGATCGAAACTTCTCGTGGTTGTCCTTATCGATGTTCATTTTGCACAGAACCACTCTATGGCTCCAAACCCACCTTCAGATCTATAAAATCGATACTACAAGAAATATCTGAATTGTATAATTTTGGCATTAGACATTTCAGACTGGGACGTCAGGCAGATATCCTCGCATACGGAGGTGATGGAAAACGACCTAGTCCCTCTAAGCTTTATGATCTATATTCTGGAATTCACAAAGTCGCACCCGAATTGGAGACACTCCACCTAGACAACATGAACCCTATTACAATAGCAAATTGGCCTTCAAAATCTTCAGAATGCCTACGCACCATCTCAAAATTTAACACGCCCGGGGATACTGCAGCATTTGGCCTAGAATCTGCCGACCCCATGGTTTATGAAGAAAACAATCTCAACGTAACGGCAGAAGAGTGCCTCACAGCAATAGAAATTGTTAACCAGGAAGCTGGATGGAGGCCAAATGAGAATTCACTACCAAAATTACTACCTGGCATCAATTTTGTACATGGACTAAAAGGAGAGACCAGAAAAACTTTTGAATACAATAAACAATTTCTTAAAAAAATCATAGATTCGGGATTTTTAGTTCGCCGAGTTAATATTCGTCAAGTTATGGCATTCCCTGGCACTCCAATGTCTTCTACCGGTGCATCAATTGCTATGGGGCATAAGAAACTTTTCCAAAAATATAAACAAGAGGTCCGATTAATTTTCGACCATCAGATGCTCCAGAGGGTTGCTCCTGTGGGTACTATCTTACCTAATGTACACTTAGAATATTTCAGTGGGGGATCTACTTTTGGAAGGCAACTTGGAACTTATCCACTTCTCGTAGGGTTCCCCGGGGAATTCCCACTTGGAACCACTTTGGACGCAATTATAGTTGGCCATGGACAGAGATCAGTCACCGCAATTCCTCTAAATTTGGATCTTAATACAGCTAAATTTTCTGAACTTATGACGATCCCAGGAATTGGGAAAAAAAGAGCACAAACTCTGCTACTAAATCGGCCCTATACTTCTATCAAGGAAGCATCTAATTTAGTTGAAACTGATCTTTCTAAATTTATAACTATTGGCCCTTGATTATTCAATCTTGCCCCCATTGAATTAAAATCCTATTTTTACCTATTCTAATACGTCTTCAATGATGCTTGCCATGGCAAAATTTTGCTTAACATCAATTATCTCCACTTTCACTTGCTCCCCAACACTCGATTCTGGGACAATAATTACATATCCCCTTTCTGCCCGTGCTATTCCATCTCCCTGTTTCCCCAAACTTTCAATTTCTATGTATCGTATTTCTCCTACTTCTACCGGAGGCTGTGGGAGCCCGGGCGCTTCCAATTCACTTTGAATTCCCATTTCTAAGTTTTCTCCGCTCTTGGTTAGGGCAATTCGATATGTATCTCCTACCTCTATATTTTCATTTTGTATTTGTTCATCTGGGATCTTAATAATATAGTCTGCATCAACCTTTTCAATATTGGCATTAAACAAACATAAAACTTCATCTAAATTTATCATATAAATATCCTCAACTGAATCGAGTCGTATTCCAGCTTAATAGTTCTATCGGTACTTCTCATAAAAATTTCCCATCCCGATCCTTCGCCCCTTCTGAATCATGAACAACCATCGTTCTCGTTTTGATTTTTGAATTTTTATATTTCTCTATGACCTCTATTGCTTCTTTTATATCTCGTATGGTTCTTTTTTTAAGAATCTCTGCTAATTTCATAGCATCTTCATAATCTATTTCTCTGCCAATTCCTTCACATTCATGTACTACTACTCCTCCTATTTTTTGCACAATTTCCCCATCTGGTTTGCTACTTCCTTCTAAATCAATACTAAATGGATATGTTTCACAAATTAGAGGTTTATCACTATAAATTCCACATACTCCTCCTCCATCCGTTTCCCTATAGAATGAACAATCTCCGCAATTCCCTATCTGCAACGCCCATTCAAATGTTTCCCCTTTCAACTCCCCCTTTACTCCCTCTGTCATCCCGAAAGGCATCGGGCGCGCAATGTCTCTCCATTTCATACCTTTTGATTTTTGTATATTTCTAATTTCACTTGGAAATACGGTTGCAATGTGTTCTTCTTCTTCTCCCTTACAACAAGCTCCACATCTAGTACATTCAAACCCAATCTCTACGATAACATCTGCCAAGTGTTTCACATCTAACATTTCTGCAGTTGCCAATTCCTCTTCTAGTTCCACATTCAATATTTATAATGCACTTGTTAAAATCCATCGAACAAATCCCATAACAACCAATAAGTTTTATCCAATTACCTCTTATATGTAAATGTCCATGAAGGGGTCCCATTGGTATCAAAAAAATTTAATTGCAAATCAGTATGACGCCAAACGTTTCTCGAAAGGTGGGGTTTTAATTGATACTCAAGAAAAACAAATAATAACCAATTTTATAGATTCTATCGATGGAAAGAAAATTCTAGATCTGGCTTGCGGAACTGCTCGATTTAGCTTACTTCTGGCGGATCTAGGGGCAGATGTTGTCGCACTTGATATATCTAAACCGATGCTTGCCATTGGGAAAACCAAGGCTCAAAATTCTACCTCTTCTGACAATATGACATTTTTACGTGGTTCTGCGGGAGATTTGCCATTCGCAGATTCTTCTTTCGATATAGTCTTGGCCATGAGATTTTTCCATCTGACTACTGTACCTATGTATTTCTTTTTAGAAATGCTCCGAGTTTCCCGAGAAAAAATAATCTTTGATACTTTCAATAAATATAGTGTCAGATCTTTCTACAACTGGGCATTGCCCATGAATTCCATACTTCATTCAAAATCACATATCTCCCAACTTCTCTCTTGCATGGATGTCACAATTGAAGAATCTCACCAAGATTTCATTTTCCCCTATGGATTCTACCGAAATCTCCCCCTTTCTTTATCAAAACCCATACGAAACATTGACTCATCTGTTGTATCAACTTCATTTGGTCAGTCCATTTCTTCTGTATCTTATTGGTCTATATCTCTTTGAAGTCTATCGATTCAAGTCCGTTAAATTAATATAGACTCGCTAACCTTCAATTAGTAATTACTATGGCATACAACCAACCCTATATAATCCTAGGTGACGGTACTAACCGTACTCAAGGTCGGGACGCACAATCTATGAATATCGCTGCAGGAAAAGCAGTTGCAGAGGCAGTAAGGACTACATTGGGCCCCCGGGGAATGGACAAAATGTTAGTGACTTCTTCTGGAGATGTAGTAATAACCAATGATGGTGCTACTATCTTAAAACAAATGGACATAGAACACCCCGCTGCTCAAATGATTGTAGAAGTATCTGAATCTCAGGAAGAAGAAGTTGGGGATGGGACTACTACTGCAGCAGTCATAGCTGGCCAATTATTAGCAAAAGCCGAGAAATTACTAGAAGACGACGTCCATCCTACTACTATTGTTGAGGGCTATTCAGAAGCAAATCAAATTGCACAAGAGGCCATCTCTTCCCATACTTTAAGCGATTCTGTAGATGACAAAATATTACAAAAGGTTGCTACAACTAGTATGACTGGGAAAGGAACCGGGGATGTATCTCCTGAAGAACTATCTAAAATCATCGTAGATACTGTCAAACATGTCTTCAACTCTGGGAAGGTAGGCCGAGATGATATCCACCTCCAAACTCGTGTAGGTGCATCTTCGAGTGCAACTGAACTAGTAAAGGGATTTATATTGGAATCTGAACGCTCGCACGAACACATGCCCAAGTCCATATCAAAAGGAAAAGTATTAATTTTGGACATGGATCTCGAAATTCGAGATCCTGAGGTCGACGCAGAATTCACGATCACTAGTGTGGATCAATTAACTGCTGCGTTCGAAGCAGAAGAAGCTGAACTTCGAGGCTACGCAGACATCATATCTGAAGCTGGAGTTAATGTTGTATTCTGCACTGAAGACATCGACAATCGAGTTGCAGGATTTTTATCCGACAAAGGTATTCTTGCATTTGAGGATGTTGGCAACGACGATGCCAAGGCACTTTCAAAAGCCACAGGAGCAATGAGAGTTGCAACATTGCACAATCTTTCTAAGGACGATCTTGGTCAGATAGATTCTATCGAGATTAAAAAGTTCGGCGATGATGAATTAACATTTGTTGAAGCTGGATCAAGGGCAGAAGCTGTCACCCTTTTCATACGTGGCGGAACTGAACACATAGTAGATGAATTAGAACGTGCAATCAGCGATGGATTGGATGTTGTTGCCGCAACATTAGAGTCTGGAGAAGTTGTTCCTGGAGCGGGTGTAATTGAAATAGGAATTGCTAGCCGGGTTAGAAGTCTAGCAGCCTCCATTGAAGGAAGAAAACAGTTAGCAGTTGAGGCATTTGCAGACGCGGTAGAAGCAATCCCTAGAACTCTAGCAGAAAACGCAGGTCTCGATCAAATTGATACTCTTGTAGATCTTCGGGCAGCAAACGAGTCGGGTAGGGCTGGGATAATTGCAAAAGGAGAATCTGGAGAATTAGACGACCCAGTCAAACATGGTATTTTGGACCCTGCCGCCGTAAAACGGGAGGCAATCGATAGCGCAACCGAGGCAGCAACGATGATTATTAGAATAGATGATATCATCGCAGCAAGCTAGATTTTTCTTTCAGAATCACTCTCATTAATTTTTTGAATTCTTTCTATTCCTCCAATCTCATCGATTATCTCCCTCACTGGAATTGGAACTAAAGACTGCCAATCATCTCCCTTTCCCATTCTTCTTCTCACTTCTGCCCCTTCTAAAACCCCTCTGTCAAACATGGGCACTTGGCGAACATCTCTGCCTGCATCCTTGAATAACTGAATCACGAGCGGATTATTTGAATAAGCTACATCAAATTTTGGACTTATACTTTCAACGTGACTCACCCAAATAGAATTGCGCTTTAAATCTTCTATTTGCACTACGTATGTGGGGATCTTTATGTCCTCAATAGCTTTCATTACCATCAACATTCGCTCACCTGCCGTAAAGGGATTTTTCTGCGTGTGTGAATCTCCGGCACTTCCTATTCCTAGTACTATCTCATCCACTTCCCCCGAAATTTGTTGTACCATTTTGTGGTGACCATTATGGTAGGGCTGAAAACGCCCAATATATATCCCTCTGATCATATCTTATCGATCGTTTGGATATGTAATAACCATGCCGCGTGAGTTTCGAAATTCTCTTTACCAATTCTGCCATTCCTCTACAAAAAGTATATCAATCCCCTTGACCCCTACATCACTACTACGTTTATGACGAAAAAGAGCCAGAAGCTTCCCGAATCAGAAGATGTTGATTCTCCAATTTCTATTACTTCTCCCCCTGAAAAAAATCCACCTAAGGATTTGAAGATAAATGAAGAAATAGCCGAAGACGATCTACTTGGTGGGTTACTTTTCTCCACAACCGATGAAGTGCCCATTCCGGAAAAGTTAATTGACCAAGTAATTGGACAAGATAGAGCAACGGAGGCTATTACAAAAGCTGCACTTCAACACCGTCATGTCATGATGATCGGCTCTCCTGGAACTGGGAAATCAATGCTAGCAAAAGCCATGGCAGAGCTGTTACCAAAAGAAGAATTGCAGGATGTCTTGGTTTATGAAAACTCAGATGATAAAAATGTCCCCAAAATACGAACAGTACCCACTGGAAAAGGACAACAAATTATTGATGCACATAAAGAAGAAGCAAAAAAACAGAACCAAATGAGATCATTTTTAATGTGGATGATCATTATAGCTGTAGTTGGATATGCACTGTTAATAGCACAAGACCCTCTACTTGGCATTCTGGCAGCAGCAGTAATCTATATCGCATTCAGATATAGTTCTAGAAATGCAGATGCCCTAGTCCCCAATTTATTGATTAACAATGCAGAGCAAAGCACAGCACCATTCCATGATGCAACCGGCTCTCATGCGGGGGCACTTTTAGGTGATGTTAGACACGACCCATTTCAATCTGGAGGAATGGAAACTCCTGCACACGAACGAGTAGAAGCAGGGGCCATTCACAAGGCGCACAAAGGCGTTCTTTTCATTGATGAAATCAATACTCTTGAATTGCGCTCCCAACAAATGCTAATGACTGCTATCCAAGAAAGAAGATTTTCCATAACTGGACAGTCCGAACGGTCGTCTGGTGCAATGGTTCAAACAGAACCTGTTCCAACCGATTTCATAATGATAGCCGCTGGAAATTTGGATGCAATGCAAAATATGCATCCAGCATTGCGAAATAGGGTCAAAGGATATGGATATGAATTATATATGGATAACACCATCAAAGACACACCCAAACTCCGTAGAAAGTACGTCCAGTTCGTTGCCCAAGAAGTAAGAAACGATGGTAGAATCCCTCATTTTACTAGGGAGGCAGTTGAAGAAATATTAGTAGAAGCTAGAAGGAGGGCTTCTCGAAAAGGCCATCTAACATTAGGATTTAGGTCCTTGGGTGGTTTAATCCGGGCCGCTGGGGATTTGGCAAGATCTGCAGAGGCAGAATACGTAACCGAAGATCATGTTCTCCAAGCTAAGTCTAGGTCGCGCTCCATCGAACAACAACTGGCAGACGAATATGCCCAAAGGCGGAAAGACTATGCACTTTCTAGTAACGATGGAACTTCAATTGCCCGCGTTAATGGTTTAGCTGTCATGGGGGAGGATTCCGGAATAGTTCTTCCTGTCATGGCCGAAGTCACTCCTTCTCAAGGCCGTGGAAAAATAATTGCAACAGGACAATTGCAAAAAATAGCAGAAGAGTCTATCAAAAATGTATCTGCCATCATTAAAAAGTTCTCTGACAAAGGCTTAACTGACCGTGATATTCACGTCCAATTTGTCCAATCTTATGAGGGGATAGAAGGGGATTCCGCAAGTGTCACAGTAGCAACTGCCGTTATTTCTGCCCTTGAAGATGTGCCTGTAAAACAAGATGTGGCCATGACTGGATCACTCTCAGTTCGTGGAGATGTTCTCCCTGTTGGAGGTGTGACTCATAAAATTGAGGCTGCGGCAAAAGCTGGAATTGCTCAAGTTATAATCCCAAAAGCCAACGAACAAGATGTAATGCTTTCCAGCGAATATGATGAATTAATTGAAATGATTCCTGCAACTAATATTTGCGAAGTCCTCGATTTGGCACTGGTCAATTCAGCTAAAAAGACCAAACTTCTTCGCCGGCTTAAAAAATCGTTTGCTTAGATTTTGTATTTTTATTTTTCAATTATACTCTCTTCAATTGCTTCTCCAAAGTGACGAGCTGCATGCTCATAGCAAACCAATACTTCATCCCCAACCTCCAAAGCTGTAACTGCTTTTGGACTCTCCTTAGTAGCCACCTTGACAGTCTCTGCATTCTGTAATAATGTTTCAATTCTATCTATTCCATTCTTCGTTTCAATTTCAGCTTCAATTCGAAGCATGGGGCGCTTTTCTATTTTACATCTTCCCACAACCGCTTCTCTAGTTTCTCCTTTGGTATTTACAATTTGAATTTCATCCCCACTTTGTAATTCCGCTAGGTATCTAGTTTTCCCATTCAACGATCTCACATATGCATGTACTGCACCTGCATTCACTCTAAACGGACGGGAAGCCACGTATGGAGATTCTGCAGTTTCTGCATGAACGAAAAATAATCCCCTTGCCATTGACCCAATGAGCATCCCTTCTTCTGATTGCATCAATGAACCTGTGTCAACACAAACTCTATCCGCCATACCTGTACTTTTTATAGAAATCACCGTGGCCCATTCCAATTCTAAAACTTCCCTTTCAGCTGCATCCCTTAGGTCTACCGTAGATCTAATTTCACTTGGATCGTCTGAATCTATCAATACACCATCAGCTCCTATTTCCAACGTCTCGAAAGCAGTTCTGGCTTCTTCCGCGCTATTTACGCCAGCTACTAATTCGGTTTTACCCCCTATCCTTGCAATCAAATTTTCTAGAGGTATAATTTTCCAATCTTCTCCGCTCACTATCGTATACTCTCCCAGTTTTGCCACCTCTTCTGCCAGTGACTCATGCCCTTTAGATAATATTCTGACATATGCTCCATTCGCCCCTCCTCTTCTAACAGCTTTTATATCTGTAGAATCTGATATCTTTTCTGGCAAATCAACCGTACCATCTCCTTCACTTCTTTTCCCTATTATCACCGCATCAGCCGCTTCTTGACCACTCTCCATCCCCTCTGCTTCTATCACTTGAACATCATTCGTGGCAAATGCAGCAATCTTTATGTTTCCTAATTCTCTAACTGCCTTGACATCGACATCATTTACCAACACCCAATCTACTCCTGCCTCCAAACCTGCTGTTATCCTTCTTTTTTTCGATTCCCAATCCCCTCCATCTGCCTTAAGCCAAACACTTCGTTTCATTTTTCTAATAAACCTGCATTTTCCATTGCTTTCTCAACAGAACTTCCTTTATGCACCACTTCTACAACTGCACGAGATATTGATTTGGGATCATTGTGCTGAAAAATACAACGTCCCATAGAAACACCCGATGCTCCTGCTTCCATTGCCCCCTTTACCATTTGAATTGTTTCTCTATCTGTGCCCTTCGCCCCCCCTGCGATGACCACTGGCTTGGAAGTTGCATTGATCACCAACTGAAAACTCTCTGCATCTCCTGTATATACAGTTTTTATAATGTCTGCTCCAAGTTCTTCCCCGAGGCGGACTGCATGAGCTACCTTTTCAGGATCTTTTTCATTTTCTTCATGCCCTCTGACATAGCACATGACCAACACTGGCATGCCAAATTCATCAGCAGCCTTTGTCACCCTTGCAAGAGATTCTATTTGATTTCCTTCATATTCACTTGTAATATTTATGTGGTAAGAAACCGCATCAGCTCCTGCCCTAATTGCCTCTTCAACTGTCCCTGTCAAGCGTTTATCGGCTGGATCTGGACCAATGTCTGTTGATCCATTTAAATGCATGATGTAACCTGCTTCATTTTTACTTTGGTGCACCCGGTGTGCTATTCCTTTTTGAGAAAGAATGGCATCGACCCCACCTTTTGTAATCGCATCTATTGTTGATTCCACATCTCTTAATCCCTTTACTGCTCCTTGGGTTAGGCCATGATCTATTGGTACAATGACATATTTGTCATTTTTCCCAATTCTGCATAATCTTGCAGCTACTCCTGTGTTCATTAGTGTGTTATCGTGTCGCACTCACAGGTTATGTGCGTTACGATTTATTATTTTCAATACCTTCGTCAATACCACGTACCAATTCTCGGGCTTTATCTTCTAGTAACTGAACTGCATTCGCATCTCCCCTTTGTATTATGTCCACAAATACACTCCCTGCTATCACTCCATCTGCTCCGGATCTAACTATCTCTGCTGCTTGATTTGCATTGCTCACCCCGAATCCCACCGCCTTTGGAATGTCATACCCTTTCAACCTCTCTAAACTTTCATATGTACTTTGACTTACGTCCTTTTGAACTCCCGTTATTCCCAATCTAGCCTGGACATACACAAAGCCTGAAATTTTTCCCATTATTTTTTCTATCCTTTGATCACGTGTCGTTGGGGCAACAATAAATATTAAATCAATTTCTCTCCCCTCGCATATTTTCAGTATTTCTTCTGCTTCTTCTACTGGTAAATCTGGAATTATCATTCCATCCACTCCATGTTTAATCGCATCAGTTACAAAAGATTCTACAGGGACCTCTCCATACTGGTAGATTATATTGTAATATGTCATTACCACTACTGGAACATTACAATTCATCAGTGAGACCAATTCAAAAAATTTTTTCGGATTCATTCCAGCTTCCAAGGATCTATTTATGGCTTCTTGTATTATTGGCCCATCTGCTATTGGTTCGGAGAATGGCAGGCCCAATTCAATTATTTTGGCCCCTCCTTTTACAAGAGCTTCAACATATTCTATAGTAGATTCTTGACTCGGATCTCCTGCAGTGATATATGGGATCAATATTGGACCTTCTCCAAACGCAACACCAATTCTACTCATATTCTTCTTTCAATCCTCTCCATTGTTTGATGCTTTACACCTAGTCTATGCGATTCTTCAATAACAGTTTCCACGTCTTTATCTCCTCTGCCCGAAAGATTTACAATCACAATTTCTCCAAGATCTTCTCCCATCTGATTCTCTAGATATCCCAAAGCATGAGAAGTTTCGAGGGCTGGTATTATCCCTTCCATTTCCGATAGTAAGAAAAACGCCTTTATTGCTTCTTCATCTTTGACAATCTCCGGAATTATCTGTCCCTCGTCAACTAAATAGGCCAATTCTGGCCCCACTCCTGCATAATCCAACCCTGCAGATATGCTGTGCGACTCAACTATCTGTCCATCTCTATCTTGAAGTATCTTTGTCCGCGCCCCGTGCAACACCCCTTCTCTCCCCGCGACAAGCGAAGCCGAATGGTGGGCTATTTTTGATTCTGACACAGATTCTATTCCTTTCCCCCCTGCCTCAACTGCAATTAATTTAACCCCTTCATCCTGCAGGAAATTATAAAATGCACCCATGGCATTCGAACCTCCTCCTGCACAAGCAACCACACTATCTGGCAATCTCCCAACCTCTGTCTGAATCTGCTCACGGGCTTCTTGTGATATTACTGATTGAAAATCTCTAACCATTTTTGGGAATGGGTGTGGCCCTACTACTGAACCAATCACATAATGTGTTGTATCTACACTTTTTGACCAATCCCTCATTGTTTCATTTATCGCCTCTTTAAGAGTACCACTCCCCCGTTCAACAGGATTGACTCTAGCCCCATTAATCTCCATACGAAATACATTTAGACGTTGTCTATTGATGTCCTTTTTACCCATGTATATTTCACAATCTAAACCTAAATATGATGCAGCCATTGCAGTTGCAGTCCCATGCTGTCCCGCTCCAGTCTCTGCAATAATCCTTTCTTTTCCCATATATTTTGCCAGTAGACATTGGCCAAGGGCATTATTGAGTTTATGCGCACCCCCATGTAGCAAATCTTCTCGCTTGAGATATATTTCTCTACCATATCTTTCGGATAACCTTTCTGCTTTGTATAGTGGGGTTGGACGCCCTCCAAAATCTTTCAATCTAGTAAAAAAATCATCCATAAATCCATCTTTATTTTTCGTCACATATTCCTCATAGGCAAAAGTTAATTCTGATATCGCTGGCATCAATACTTCTGGTACATATTGCCCACCATATTTCCCAAATTTAGTACTAATCATATTTTGATCTGTGTAAACCGTTTTGTATTTTGTTCTATGTTTCCCTCCATGATGGCAGTTCCGATCAACAACCCATCTGCTCCTGACTTATGCATCATTCTAGCATCTTCTTCATTCTTTATCCCACTTTCTGCAATTAAAATAATACCCGAAGGTACTTTAGGCGCAAGCTCGGCAAAAGTATCTAGATTTACATTCAAATTTTTAATATTTCTATTATTTATTCCAATAATCTCTGCTTCCGCTTGCACTGCTATTTCTATTTCCTCCTCCGAATGTACTTCTACTAGTACCTGAAAGCCTCTCTGCTTTGCAGAAGAAACTAGCCCCTTCACATCGTCCACAAAACTAGCTATTATTAACACCACATCCGATTCAACAGCATCTAGTTGCTTTTCATCCAATATAAAATCTTTCCTCAAAATAGGAACATTGACTGCATCTCTCACACGTTCTAGCGATTCAATTGAACCATGGAAGTGATCTGGTTCGGTTAACACCGAGAGTGCAACTGCTCCATTTTCAACCATTGAAATGGCCATGTCCACTGGGTCCTCCACACGCACATTTTTTGTCGTTGGACTAGTTGGTTTTATCTCTGCTATCACTGGAATGTGCCCTCTCTTTCTAGATTTCTCCAAGGCTGCCGCAAGAGGCCGTGCAACAACCTCGATCCTCTTGTCTGGATTTTCTCTCTCCCGGGCCGATTCTAGTATTGCCCGAATTTCTGGTGCTAATCTCTCTTTTTTGTTCATTATTGTACGTTTATGACTTTATATGTACATAAGGTTAACTGTTCCACATAAATTTATTGATGGGCATTCACGTAATTATTTTTACTTTTTCTTTTTCTTTTTTCTAGCTTCTCTCGCCGCTTTATATGCTTCAAAGTTACAAATAGGGCATCCTATCTCCCATGGATCCTTCCCCTTGTGAATTAGCAATATGGGGAGATTGTGATCCTCGCACATTCGATCCGATATTTCTATGTCTCCATCACGTGGGAATGGCAATGTGTATGTACATTCTGGGTACTTGTTACATCCTACCAACCGGGACCCACTTCTCATCCTCTTGATCGCAAGTTCACCTCCTTCTTGGGAATTACAATCTGGACATTTTCCAATAATTATGTCTTCTTCGGCCTCTGCATTATCTGCTTCACAAATAGGGCATCCATACACGAATGTACCCCTTCCTGCAACCATCTTGACATTTTTTAAATTATGCACTTCACATACATCTTTTATCACCATTGGGTCTCCTTTATTGGGTAATGGAAGTGTGAATTTACACTCTGGCCAACTATCACATCCCACAAAAAATGATCCTCTTTTCCTACTCCGTCTAATCACCAAACTCTGATTACAATCTGGACACGGGCCTATTGTTTTATCAGCTTTCAATGCGTTTCTTATGTGCCCTCCTATTTCCTCCTCTGAACCCTTTAACTCTGCAAATATCTCTAATAGTATCTTTCTAGAACGCTCAGTTACTTCTTCCAGAGTTAATTCTCCCTTTGCAATCCCCGACATATTTTCTTCAAGCTCCGCAGTCATTGTTTCTGATACTACCATCTCTGCATATTTTTCAGCAGCTTCTACTACTCCTCTAGCCAAATTTGTAGGTTGAGGTGGATTTTCTTCCAAATAACCTCTATCATACAATTTTTCTATTGTATTATGCCTCGTAGATTTGGTCCCAATACCCATCTTTTCCATAGTTTCTATCAATCTAGCTTGGCCAAATCTCCGAGGTGGTTGAGTTTCTTTTTGATCAACCCACGAATCTTTCACCGACAATTTAGATCCTTCTATGACTTCTGGAATATAGCTTTCCTCATTTTTATAATAAGGGTATACTTTGTGATATCCCTCTTTGACCAACCTTCTCCCACTGGCCTTGAAAAATTCATTTTTTGCTTCTACCACTACACGAAGGTGTTCCCATTCTGCAGCCTTCGCAACCGTTCCAAAAAACCGTCTAACTACTAATTCATAAATCTTCCATTCTATTGGCTCTAGATCTTCTTTCTTTGGTGTCTGAACTGTGGGATGAATGGGAGGGTGGTCCGTTGTTTCTTTCTTCCCTCTTGTTGGTTTTATATCTCCCTCTAGAAGATACTCCGCATCTTCTCTAAATGCAGAGTTGGTCGAAAGAACTTTTAGTAATTCCTTGGGATCAAAACTTTTCGGATACACTGTATTATCCGTTCTTGGATATGTGATATATCCTGCTGTATACAACGATTCTGCAATATTCATAGCACGCTTCGCCACCACCCCGATCGTACCCGCGGCGCGGATGAATTGAGTCGTATTAAATGGAGTTGGAGGTGCATCCAATCTAGTCCTTTGCTTTACTTCCCTGACTTCAACTTCTCCAATCTCTTTAATTACTCCTAGCACCCGATTAGATTCCTCCATTGAAAGAACCCGATCATTTTCTTTATTTTGCTCTGTGAAGAAATACTTCACTTGGAATTTTTCTTCACCTCCTATTTCTGCAAATATTTCCCAATAATCTTCGGGAATAAATTCTTCTATTTCCTTTTCGCGGTCAACTATGAGTTTAAGAGTTGGAGATTGTACCCTCCCCACTGAAATAAAATCTTTCCCGTATTGTTTAGATGCAAGAGATAAATAACGTGTTAATGCAGCTCCCCAGACAAGATCTATAATTTGTCGGGCTTCTCCTGCTTCTGCCAAATTAAAATCAATCTGTTCTGGATTACTAAAACTTTCTTTTATTTCTTGAGCTGTAATTGCAGAAAATCTAACACGTTCTATTGGTATTTCTTGGTTAACCCCTCTGACGATTTCATATGCCTCTTTGCCAATTAATTCCCCTTCACGATCATAGTCCGTTGCCACGATTATTTTGTCAACTTCTAAACTTACTTGCTCTAATACTTTTACAATATCTGCCCTAATCGGCTTCTTTATAATATCTGCTTCAATTAATTCTTCTGGATCGATTTTATTCCAATCAGAATATTTTTTTGGAAAATCGACTCCAACAACATGCCCCGAAAGCCCCATACATTTCGATCCATCCCACTCGTAGACATTAATTTTATTTAATTTTCTAACTTTTGCCGATTTACCTGATAATATCTCAGAAACCCGTTTGGCAGCTATCTCTTTTTCCGATACAATCAATTCCATCCTTTTTTACCTCTATTTTTTTCCGAACAATCTGGCCGTCTACCCCAAGCTATTGTAACTCTTTCTTTTCCCCTCCACCATTCTCTATAATTTCTTTTAGAATCTGATTAATAAATGCAGGGTTTGCATTTCCCTTTGTTTTTACCATGACTTGTCCAACCAAATAATTCATGGCATTCGACTCCCCCCTTTCATAATCTGCAACCGCATCTTTGTTTTCTTCTATCACTTCTAATACAAAATCTCTAACTTCTTTATCATCACTAACTTCCAATTCTTCTTGATCAAGTATTTCTTCTGGACTACTGCCCTCATCCAACATTCGGCGTAGTACAATTGATCTGGCATTTTTCTCTGTGATCTTTCCCCCCGCGACATATGCTATCAGTCTCCTAAATTCGTCCAGTCTACTTTCTACGTCCCCGATATCAATATCCCGATAGTTGAGTTCTCCCAGTATGATGTCTGCTACCCACCTGGCAGCAAAATCTGGATCAAATTCTTCAACTACTAATTCATAAAATTCAGAAACATCCTTGGTCGAAGTTAATTTAGCAGCAACCTCTTCTGTAAGCATATATTCTTCGTAAAATCTATTTCTTTTGGCTTCTGGAAGCTCTGGAATATCTATATTTTTTATATACTCATCCCACCACTCCCCTGATAGAATGGGAAGATCAAATTCTGTAAAATATCTATAATCTCCTTCTGTCTCTTTACTCCTCATGGGTGTAGTTATCCCTCTATTCTCATCCCAATGTCGTGTTTCCTGTTTTATTTCCCCCCCGTGCATGATGGTGTTTTTTTGCCGACTAATCTCATACACTAGCGCTTTCTCAGCTCCTTTGTAACTAGATATATTTTTTATCTCAATTCTCTCTGCAGATTGAAGAATTTTCTTATCAATAGTCCCATCCTCATTCACATCTGCTATACGAATTAACGAAACATTTGCATCTGCTCGCAAAGATCCATCTCTATTAGAATTAAATACTCCTAAAAATTCTAAATCTTCTTCTAATTTTGCTAAAAATAATCGCACTTCTTTTGGCGCACGCAAATCGGGTTCTGTTACAATCTCTACTAGGGGGATGCCTGCTCTATTGTAATCGACCAACACATAATCTTCTTTTCCCCTTCCTTCAGATACATGCTGTAAACTCCCTGGATCTTCTTCCAAATGGGCACGTTCAATTCTTATTCTTTTGCGATTACCTTCTACATTTATCTCTATCTCTCCCTCTGTACAAATTGGTTCATCATATTGTGTAATTTGAAATCCCTTGGGGAGGTCTGGATAAAAATAATTTTTCCTATGGAATGAAGTCTCTTTAGAAATATCTGCCCCGATCGCTTTGCCTATTTTCACAGCACCCCTGACTGCTGCTTCATTCAATGTAGGCAGTGAGCCTGGCAAACCCAAACACACCGGGCAAACATTTACATTGGGTTCTACACCCTCCTTTGTACTGCACCCGCAGAAAATTTTGGTATCTGTTTCAAGTTGAACATGCACTTCCAATCCAATCACTGGAATCACATCGCCCTCTTTATTCTGGACCATTTGATCCAATTTTGACTTGGAAGAATTAAAGTATGTGTTATTTCATTTTCACCATATAAAAACCAAGAAGTATAAACAATTGAAACACTCATAAGTGACATAGAGTAAATTTAAATCAAAGATTTAATACACCACTCACGAGCAACTATGTACATCGAAAAGCTCGTCCTAGATAATTTCAAAAGTTTCGGCAGAAAGACTGAGATACCCTTTTATGAGGATTTTACCACAATAAGCGGACCGAATGGGTCTGGGAAGTCGAATATAATTGATGCTGTATTGTTCTGTTTAGGCCTATCCAGAAGTTCCCGCATACGTGCAGAGAAATTAACAGATTTGATCTATAATCCTGGAGTTGAAACTGGATCTTCCCCCCCAGACGAAGCAGTAGTGGAAGTAGTTTTAAATAATACAAATGCATCACTTTCCGATGAACAACTACTTTCTATACTTGATTTAAATAAAATGGGAGATCCCTCTCATATCCGCATAACCCGGCGTGTAAAAAAAACAGCTAAAAATTATTATTCTTATTACTATATCAATGATATTCCTGTCAAATTATCGTCTATCCAGGAACTGCTGGTGCAGGTTGGTATCACCCCTGAAGGATACAACGTTGTAATGCAAGGTGATGTTACTAGTATCATCCAGATGACACCTCTCCAACGAAGACTCATATTGGATGAAATAGCCGGTGTCGCAGAATTCGATAATAAAAAAGAAAAATCCCTAACAGAACTTTCGACAGTAGAGGAGCATATCTCCACCGCAAAAATTCACATCAGCGAGAAAAAGCAACAATTAACTAAACTTTCAAAAGAAAGAGAAGTAGCTCTCAAATACCAAAAACTCAAAGATGAAAAATCAATTCTATCTGAACATATAAAAGTGGCAGAGTTTTCCACTAAGTCAACTGAACTCCAAGAACAACTCGAATCCATCTCTCTCGAAAAAGAGAAGCTAACTAAAATCACTCAAAAATATGAATCCCTATCTGAATCTGTTGGGTCTTTAGAATCTGACATCGAAAATTTAAATCTTCAAATAGAACTAAAAGGTGGGAAAGAACAATTCACTTTGTTGAAGGAAATGGAATCAATAAAAGGAAATATAGCTAGGTTCGAAGGAGAATCCCTTTCCACAGAAAATCAAATTAAAGAAATCGAAGTGAATCGGAGAACCGCTTTCATAGAACTGGATAAAAAACAGGAATCTTCTTCTGAAATTGAGACTAAAATTAGAGACCAAAAATTAACTAAATCTACATTAATAGTCGAGCTAGATTCAAAAAAAGAAAAACTTGACACAGTCCAATCACAAATCGAAGATCTAGGCTCTGAATTTGAAGGTTCTCAAAATAAACTAATTGACCTAAAAAATCAATTAAATTCTGCCCAAGAAGAAAGATATGTCCAACAACGCGAACAAGATAGATTACTAGATGAAGCCCGTAGAAGATCTAATGAAATAGATGCCATCTCTGCAGAACTAGAACAAGTTACCTCTCGGTTCCCCGAATTTGAAAACTTAATTGGAAATCTCCAATCCGAGCTCGAATCAACTCAATATTCCCAATCCAAAACCGAAGATGATATCTCTAACTTACAAAAAGAGAAAACAGTCTTAACTAATCAATTAAATTCTCTCATCATTGATATAACAAACTCTAAAAAATCCTATTCGGAATTGGAAAACAAAACAAAAAATAAAGGAGTTTTATCTTTCAATAGGGCTGTTATGTCAATTCTTGGAAGTGATATTCCTGGGATACATGGAACCGTTTCTCAGTTAGCAACTGTAGACAAAGAATATTCACAAGCCTGTGAAATAGCTGCAGGTTCGCGCCTCTCCCACATCGTCGTAGAAGATGACCAAGTCGCACAAACCTGCATCGAATATCTCATGGAAAAAAATATCGGACGAGCAACATTCTTACCTCTGAACAAAATAAAATATTCGAAACAATATGAGTCCAATGAAAATTCTGGCGTGATCGATTTTGCAATAAATCTAGTCAATTTTGATCCCATTTATGCTAATATTTTTTCTCATGTTTTTGGCTCTACCCTTGTCGTGGACACTTTGAGCAATGCACGAGCAATGCCTGGTAGAAATAGAATTGTTACCCTTGCTGGTGATTTAATCGAATCATCGGGTGCGATGACTGGGGGGCCCTCACACCAAGCACGATATGCCTTTTTAACCAATGACAAAACGCATATACAACAACTAGCAACTGACATCCTAAAACTAGAGTCTCAACAATTTTCTCTCCTCGACTCAATCAACGAAATAGATTCTCAACTCGAATCCACACGGGGGAAACGCATTGACTTACTTGATAGTATTCGTGGACTAGAATATCATCTCGATCAAGTAAACAAAGATTACTCTGACTTTTCCACCCGTTCATCCCCTCTTGACACGCGCCTCAATGAACTCAAACAACAAAGAATTTCTGTAGAGACACAAATGAATGCACTCGAAAACCAATTAGGAGAATTTGATAAGTCTATATTCTCCATAGAGTCTCAAATCTCTACTGTCGAATCAACATTAACTGGGTCCAACCTACCCAAACTTTCAGCAGAGTTTGATTCCATTTCTGAATCTATATCGGCCACAGAGAATCAGATAAATAAGGCCGATTTCACACTAAACGAATTGAATCTTGAAAATAAATATACTCAAGATTCCATTTCCGATTTGCATCTCCGGGTAGAGACCTCTCAAAATATGATTTCCACCATGTCGGAGCGAATCGAATCACTACAAACTAGAATTCACGACCTCGAGCAAATTCTTTTACAAAAAGATGATGAATTTAATAAATTAGAATCTGAATTAGCAGAAATCAAAGAACAACGAGATGTAGTCTTGGAAAATCTCAGAGTTTCTAGAGAATCGAAAGATTCACAATCTGAAAAAGTAGCATTAAAAAAATCACATATAGAAAACCTCGTTTCTATTTCTGATCTGCTCTCCAAAGAATTAATAGAACTAGAATTAAGTATGGGTTCCGCACCCGAAGAAAGTTCTTTGGATCTGCCTACTTTGTTATCCAATATCGCAGAAATTGAGCAAAAAATGGCCCACCTTGAACCTGTGAATATGCTAGCAATTCGCGAATACGAATCCGTTGATTCCTCTTTACTTGGCCTAAATGAAAAATTAAGTATTTTATCTGAAGAATCAAAAGCAATCCACGAAAGAATAGAAAGCTATGAAGGCGCAAAAAAAGAAGCATTTTTAGAAACTTTCAATGGGATAGATGCCCAATTTAGAGATATATTTGAGAAACTTTCTGCTGGCACCGGAGAACTACACCTTGAGGATATGGATGATCCTTTTTCAGGAGGATTGACCATGATGGCCAAACCCGGGGATAAGCCCCTTCAACGATTGAATGCGATGTCCGGTGGAGAAAAATCTCTCACTGCCCTTTCTTTCATATTCGCTATTCAGAGATACAGTCCAGCACCTTTCTATGCCCTCGATGAAATAGATGCATTTCTTGACGCTTCAAATGCAGAATTAGTAGGTGAATTACTAGATGAGCTTGCAATCGGGACTCAGTTCATCGTAGTATCTCATAGGGCTGCACTCCTAGAACGATCCGAACGAGCAATCGGGGTTGTAATGCAAGAAAACAATATTTCTGCAGTTACTGGGATATCTCTCACCACGGAGATGAATACTACCTCATGATTATGATTCCAGAAGAAGATAATTTTCCATTCTCTTACGACCCCCTCAATGAACCAATCAATATTTTGGTACAACTTGCCAAAGATGGCGAGATTGATCCCTGGGATATTGATATCGTTACTGTGACTGATAAATTTTTGGCCCAACTCGACAAATCCGATCTCCGGACATCTGCCCGGGCACTTCTCTATGCTAGTGTACTCCTCCGAATCAAATCCAACGTTATTTTCCCCCCTGAGCCACCAGAAAATGAAGCTTCTTTTCCTACTGACACAAAAGAAATGTATCACAAAGATCCCCTTTTCCTATTCGAAAAAGAACTCAATAGGAGATTAAATAGAAAACGTGTTAGGGGCTCTCCTAGGACTCTAGCAGAACTAGTCCGAGAATTAAGAGATGCAGAACAAAATTCAAATTGGAAATCCTCTCGTCAATACGACACTTCGGATTCACCTCGTGGCTTTTGGAGAGGTGTCCAAAGACTCGATTACCATAATAGTGATCAATTTAGACTTGAAAATGAGCCCACTGAAAATGATGTCATTGGAACTGCCCATGTTGAGCCCATCGAAGAATCAATTGCCCAACTTTCTGCCATTCTACAATCTCTCCACGAAGCTGGAAAATCTGAAGTATTCTTTGAAGAATTGGTGCGATCTAATAGATCTAGGATATCTCTATTCCTAGCACTTTTATTCATGGCCCAACGAGGGAACATCTATTTAGAACAAGAAGAGTTGTTTGGAGATTTAAGAGTAAAAAATCTTTTCTCATAGTATTCCCTCAATATCACTCCTCGTATTCATCTCCTCATCAATCGTATATCACTAATGATTCTATTTTGGCATCGGAAATCTCTTCAATTTTTTTTCTCCCATTAAGTTTGCTTAGTTCCACCATGAACCCAAAACCCACTACGATATCCTTTGGAATTAGTCTATGTGCTGCAATTGCTGTTCCCCCAGTTGCCAATAGATCATCCACTATCAATACATTCTCGACACCATCAAATGCGTCTTTGTGAACTTGGATTTCAGTTTCCCCATATTCCAATTTAACATGTTGTGTGTATACTTCTCTAGGTAATTTGTTTGGTTTTCTAAGGGGTATGAAACCAGCATTCAACTTATATGCGATCGGGGCACCAACAATAAATCCTCTAGATTCGATCGATGCTACCATATCAATTTTAAATCCCCCCCACGTCTCTGTCATTTCATTAATTAGTTCATTAAATAGTACTTGATTTTTCCACACAGGAGTCAAATCCTTAAACCCAATTCCTTTTATTGGGTAATCTTGAACTTCTATAATTTCTTCTTTAATTTTTTTCATTCTTTTCTAATCCTAGTTCAAGTAAGTCTCGGTGCATCTCCGAAAGCCTGTCTTCTATGACATACATCATATCATTTTTCATTATCTCGGCATCCCAATTAGTTTCTGAATACTTCTGTATTGACCATATCGAAACAAAGTTTGTGCTCACGATCCAAAAAATTATGCCTATGACCATTACAATGAGTCCTCCTTCTGGGAACACTCGATAGTTAATAATAGTTGGAGTATAGTGTTTCAGACCTAGTGGAATTAACCCTCCCATGCTCACTCCACCTATTATTATAGATATCGATATACTTGTCAAAACAAACCACAATCCTGTGTAAATTCCCATTTGTCTAACCACGTTTGAATTTTTCATATATCTCTTACCCTCGCTCCCCTTCAGTAAAAATAATTTGATCAAGTTTCTTCATATTCCCCACTACCGGAAGCTTCTTTTCCCGGCTAGCCGATTTCCACAACAAGAACAATGACCACTATCTGGTTAACTGATGTATCTAAATCTGATATACAACTGGCAGGGGGCAAAGGTGCCTCGTTAGGCGAGATGATCAGTTCGGGTTTTCCAGTCCCTCCCGGGTTTGTCGTGACTGCATCAACATATCGTGATTTTATTAACCAATCTGGAATTGCCGAGGAATTATTCCGTCTGATGGAGCTCGATATAGAAGATCCAGAAGCGCTAGTAGATGCCCATACAAAAGCGGTAAGTTTAATCCAAAATGCTTCCATCCCCCTCCCTGTCCAAGAAAATATCCTTCTTAACTTTGAAGAATTGGCCAAACAAATAGGAGGGGAGGATGTATTTGTCGCAGTACGCTCTTCTGCTACTGCCGAAGATTTGCCCGAAGCATCATTTGCAGGCCAACAAGAAACTTACCTAAATGTTAGCAGAAACGATTTAATTAAACGTATCAAAGATTGCTGGGCTTCTCTGTTCACCCAACGTGCCATTTATTATAGGTCTGAAAAAGGATTCCAAACTGAAGATGTAGATATTTCTGTTATCGTTCAATCAATGATAGATGCGGAAGTATCCGGCGTTCTTTTCACTCGGCATCCCTCTTCTGGCGATCCACATATGGTCATTGAAGCAGCATGGGGACTTGGAGAAGCTGTAGTCTCTGGGGAAGTTTCCCCCGACCATTATATAGTCGACCGCGATAGCAAAACAATTCTTAGCCTTACTATTTCTGATAAACAGATATTATATGAACGCGACCAATATACCGGAGAGACATTAAAACGAAATGTCCCATCTGATTTGAGAGAGGCCCAAGTCCTATCTGAATCCACTATATTGGATTTAACTAACCTGGGGGAAATAGTTGAAAGTCACTACGGATATCCTCAAGATATAGAATGGGCCATTTCCAATGGTGAAATCTACCTATTACAATCGCGCCCTATAACTACTATAGACACTCCCATGAGTGCTGAAGAACCCACTCTTGAAATTCAACAAAAAGCCGAATATGGGTCTGACAAAAATCTCTTAACTGGAATTGGATCTAGTCCTGGTATTTCCTCAGGCCCGATTCGAATTATAACGAATCTAGATCACTTAGATAAAGTTGTCTCTGGGGATATACTTGTGACTAAAATGACCACTCCTGATATGGTCCCTGCCATGAAACGGGCAGGAGGTATCATTACAGATGAAGGTGGCATGACTAGCCATGCATCGATTGTTTCACGTGAATTGGGTGTTCCTGCCATTGTTGGAACTAAATCTGCAACAACCAGTTTGGAGGATGGGCTCATTGTAACCATGGATGGAAATTTAGGAACTGTTACCATGGGCGATTCTCAATCTATCACTCCCTCTCATCCCATTTCTGATTCTCATTCTCTATCTGTGCCCTTTTCAAAACCAATGACCGCAACCAAAGTTCTAGTAAATGTGTCTATACCCGAAGCAGCAGAAAGAGCAGCTTCGACAGGGGCAGACGGAGTTGGACTACTTAGAATTGAACATCTAATACTTTCTACAAATAAAACGCCCGAAAAATATATTTCTGATCATGGATCAAAAGCTTATGTAGAAGAAATAATTCGTGGAATAAGTGTAGTAGCCGACGCCTTTTATCCTTTACCCGTAAGGGTACGAACGTTAGATGCTCCTACAGATGAATTCCGGCAACTACAAGGGGGGGCGGATGAACCTCAAGAACACAATCCTATGCTGGGTTATCGAGGAATTCGACGCTCTCTCGACACGCCAGATTTGTTCTCATATGAGTTACAAGCCTTTGCGAAACTTTTCGACATGGGCTATGACAATATTGAAATAATGTTTCCTCTCATTAACGACGCAAAAGATGTATTGCCTGCCTTGCAATTAATGAAAGAAGTGGGGATCGACACCGAAAAATGTGTGTGGGGGGTAATGATAGAAACCCCTGGAAGTGCGCTGATGATAGATGATATCCTCGATACTGGGATTAAATTTGCTAGTTTCGGTACAAATGATCTAACTCAATACACGTTGGCAGTCGATAGAAACAATGCTAGAGTTGCAGACAGATTCGACGAGTTGCACCCTGCAATTTTAAAATTAATTTCACCTGTTATCCAGGCATGTAATGACCGCTCAGTTGAGACTTCAATTTGTGGACAAGCGGCATCGAAACCATCAATGGTCAAGCACTTAGTATCTTGTGGAATTTCTTCCATATCTGCCAACATTGATGCTGTCCGAGATGTCCAACAAGAAGTCCAACGAGTGGAACAACAACTCATACTTGATTCAATACGATTTACTAACGAGTGATCTATCTCTTATGAACTTCCATACTATTACATGAGTACCAATCCTCTCCCCACTGATAAACCTGCAGTCGTAACTTGCGGTTTGCCCTATGCAAATGGGAATCTGCATATCGGACATATGAGGACATATGTAAGTGGAGATGCCCTGAGTAGGTCACTACGTAAATTGGGACAAAAAACAGCATTTGTTTGTGGATCTGACATGCACGGGACTCCTGTAGCGGTAAACGCATGGAAGGAAGGAAAATCCCCTAGAGAATTTGCCTTGTTCTGGCATGAAAAATACAAACAAACTTTCCTTGGAATGTCGATCGAATTCGATAATTATGGTCATACAGACGACGAAACCAACACCATGTTGACACGAGAAATAGTCAGAAAACTAGATGATTCTAATCACATTTATGACAAAAAAATACTGGTGGCTTGGGATCCTGTCGAAGACCAACCTCTCCCCGACCGATATGTTGAGGGAACTTGTCCTCATTGCGGGGCAACCGCAAGAGGAGACGAATGCGATGACGGTTGCCAAAGACATTTAGAACCTGGAGAAGTACTGAACCCCAAAAGTATAATCACAGGGAATGAAGCTGAATATAGGAACAAATCTCATAAATTTTTTCGCATTTCAGATTTTCAAAATTATCTCCAAGGGTTTATCAATAGACTTGAAGGGACTACAAATGCCAAAAACCAACCTAGAGAATGGATAGATGGCTCTCTCCACGATTGGTGTATCACACGAAATATAGATTGGGGGATCTCTTACCCTAGTGATGAAAAAACCGATTTGGTTCTATATGTTTGGGTGGATGCTGTAGTTGAATATATTTCTTCCACCAAACAATATTCCGACCGTGTCGGATCTACTTTATTCGATTGGGAGGAAGCTTGGAAACAAGATGGAGAAATAATTCATGTTATAGGCCGTGATATTATCCAACACCATGCGGTTTTCTGGCCAGCCATGCTGCATGGATCTGGTTATTCAGAACCACGCGCAATCATGGCCACCGGATTTGTAAATCTGAATAAAAAAGCATTTTCAACTAGTCGAAATCGTGCCATTTGGGTGGATGATTATTTCTCCGAGGACTTCGACCCAGACCTTTTAAGATATTATCTAGTTACTGTGGGGAGCTTACAAGATGATATTGACTTCTCTTGGGCCAATTTCGCTGATAAAGTGAACGGGGAATTGGTTGGAAATATAGGGAATTTCCTTTACCGCTCCATGCTCTTTGCCCAACGTGAATATGGAGGTGCTCCGGAAAAACAAGTAAGCAAAGAGGTACAAGATAGGATCCAGGAAGCAATAGTTGAATTTTCCAATTCAATTAACAATTATTCTTTGCGCAATTCTGCTTTATCCGGGGCAAAATTAGCTCAATATGGGAATGCATATATCCAACAAAACGAACCCTGGAAACTCCTAAAAAATAATCCCGATCTTGCTGCTCAAATTATTAGAGATTGCGTGCAAATATGCAAAGCAGTGTGCATTCTATTATCTCCCACTATGCCAAATACAACCCAGAAATTATGGGAGGAAATGGGGGAGTTCGGATCCATTCACCAAGTAACTTTAAGTGAATCTCTGGAATCCCCTCCTCTCTCTTTCGAACCACCAAGTGAACCATTTATGCCAATCGATGATAAAAAAATCAAAAAACTTGATAATAAACTAGAACAACAAATCACGTCCCCTTCTAATCCTGAAAAACAATCTCTGGTTTCTCAGGACAATGGACAAAAACGCATCCCATTTGAACATTTCCAAAAACTTGATTTAAGAGTTGGCAAAATACTCACTGCAAAAGAAATATCTGGGTCAGAAAAGTTACTCAAAATTGAGGTTGACATTGGATCTGAAACTAGGCAAATAGTCGCAGGAATTCGGAAATTTTATTCCCCCGATGATTTAATTGGAAAGAGTGTGGTTGTCATTACCAATCTAGAAAAAGCAACTATTTTTGGAACTGAATCCAACGGAATGATATTGGCAGCAGGAGATACAGCCGATCTACTTACTACTTATGCAAATTCTCCTCCTGGGGAGAAGATAAGATAATTTCATCTATACATTCTTATTTTTTCAGCTCCACTGTAATTATATAATATGGGAAAAACTAAGATCGTCTGTACATTGGGGCCTGCAACATCGGATGCATCTACAATTCATGGATTAATCGAAGCAGGGATGTCCGTTGCAAGAATCAATGCCAGCCATGGATCTCCCGAAGAATGGGGGCATTATATTAACCTTATCCGGGAAGTAGAAACCGAATTCAACAAACCCGTTGCCATCCTTTTCGATTTACAAGGGCCTGATATAAGGACAGCTTCTTTAAAATCACCTATAGATTTGACCCCTGGGGATCTAATTCAATTCACCGAAGGGGAAGGATCTCCGCCCTCTATCATTGGAATCTCACACCCATTAACAGAGGTCTCCGTAGGCGATAGTATATTAATCGATGATGGGAAGATAGAGGCAAAAATCACAGAAACTACATCTGAAATTCTAACTGCTGAAATAATTTCAGGAGGAGAATTAAACAGTCACAAAGGTATTAGTATCCCCGGAGTTCGTCTAAATCTAAATCCAGTCACCGAAAAAGACCATAAAGATCTAGAATTCATATCCTCCCATAGTGTCGATTTCATCGCCGCTAGCTTCGTTCGAAATGCATCTGATATACTTGCTCTCCGATCTGCAATGGAATCTCTTGATTTGGATATCCCTATCATAGCAAAAATAGAACGATCCGATTCTCTTACAGAATTGGATTCTATAATTGAAATATCTTATGGTATTATGATAGCAAGAGGCGATCTTGGTGTTGAATGTCCCCTCCAAGAAGTGCCTTTGATCCAAAAAAGAATTATTCACAAATGTATCGATTCCGGAGTGCCTGTAATAACTGCAACCGAAATGTTAGATTCGATGGTAACTTCTCCTCGTCCCACGAGGGCCGAGGCATCTGATGTGGCAAATGCCGTTCTAGATGGAACTGATGCCGTTATGCTATCTGGGGAAACCGCCATCGGTGTTGATCCAATCGGTGTAGTCAAAACCATGAATGGCATAATTTCCGAAGTGGAATCAAGCAGTGAGTATGCCAACTCACTTGAACAACGTGTACCTTCTGTTGTTTCTTCTAATACGGGTGCACTTTCTAGATCTGCACGCTATTTGGCTAGGGATATTGGGGCCAGTGCGATAATTGTCGTTTCTGATTCTGGATATACTGCGTTGAAGACATCAAAGTTTAGGCCCATTGTCCCTATCTTTGCAGTTCTCCCATCCGATGATTTATGCCGCAGACTCGCACTTTCATGGGGCGTTTCTGCTAAAAAAGGACTTTTGCCAAATGAACAAACATTTGAGATAACCAACCACGCTGTTTCTTTGGCCTTGAATTCCAAGTTAGTAAACGATGGAGATACGGTCGTTGTGATCTCTGGAATATTGCCTCATCTATCTTGGAACACTACTAAAACCTTGCAAGTACACGTCGCATCCGAAGTAATTGATAGCGGCGAAGGCATAGTTTCAGGGTTGGTTTCTGGCCCTCTATTCAGATTATCTTCTTCTAATCTAGATTCCATCCCCGAAGGGGCTATAGTCTTCATCCCCAAAGCTTTCACAGAAGAGATCCCCGCAGTGGCCAAAACATATTCTGGAATCTTATACGAAGATTCTGGCTTAACTAGTTATGTTGCCCTCATCGCCCGGGAATTAAATCTCCCCATGATAAGTGGAATTTCACTCCCCGATTCCCTCTCGAACCAAACTATTGTTACTCTTGATGGAAGTAGGGGACTTCTATATTATGGAAATATTCTTTGAGAAACTTACTCCCTATTTTCCACTTTAACCTCTCCGTTTCCCCCACCGCAAAAATTAAGTCCATCACGGATAATTCGACCTTGTGTCTATTTCTTCCAACCCTCCTCAAATCTCATTAGCTTTGATTTTACTCATAGCTGGTATCATTTTAACCACAGCAGAAGCAATAGTACCTGGGGCTCATTTTATAGTTTTGGGAGTTGCTCTTATTTCTGCTGGCCTTATAGGGATGATCTTTTCTCCCCTTGACAATCCCATTATACTTTCCATTCTACTGTTGATCTTCGGTGGGATTGCCCTGTACCTTTTTAGAACTTTGGATATTTATGGAGGAAAGGGTCTCTTCCGAACATCAGACTCAGATAGTCTCCGTGAAAAAAGAGGGTATGTTTCCGAGTTGGTTACTTCTCAAGGCGGAAAAGTAAATTTATATGATGGCGGATTCGATTCACTATACTCAGCTAGAAGTACTGGCGAAACCATTCCTGTTGGGGCAGAAATAAGGGTAGTAGACCCTGGAGGTGGCAACATGCTAGTCGTAGAATCTACTGAAAAAAGCTCTTAATTTTTCACGTAACTATACGTTTTAATACACAGACATCCAACCTGATTCAATGCTAGATTTACTCCCCTTACAAATTGGATTACTTCCTACCATCCCACTGTTAATTTTGGCGATTATCATTGTCACCCAAATGGTGGTTATAGTAAATGCATATGAAAAAAAAGCACTAACAATTTTTGGTGAGTATCGAGGCCTACTAGATCCTGGTATCCGCTTCGTTCCTCCTTTTGTTTCTCGAACCTATACATTTGATATGCGGACCCAAACTTTAGATGTCCCTCGGCAGGAAGCAATTACTAAAGATAATTCTCCTGTTAGGGCGGATGCAGTTGTATATATCCGAGTAATGGATGCAAAGAAAGCATTCCTAGAAGTTACCAATTATAAAATTGCAGTCATGAATCTAGCTCAAACAACACTTAGGGCGGTCCTTGGGGATATGGAACTCGACCAGACTTTGAGTAAAAGAGGCGTCATTAATACCAGAATCAGAGAGGAATTAGACAAGCCAACTGACGCATGGGGGATCCGAGTCGAATCTGTCGAAGTCCGAGAGGTTAGTCCTTCCCAAGAGGTCCAAAAAGCAATGGAAGAGCAAACCTCAGCCGAACGAAGAAGACGTGCAATGATCCTTGAAGCACAAGGACAAAGAAGAAGTGAGATTGAAATCGCAGAAGGTAACAAAAAATCAGCTATCATTCGTGCCCAAGGAGAGAAACAAAGCCTCATTTTACAGGCACAAGGGGGTGCAATTTCAACCGTTCTTCGTGCCAAAGCTGCAGAAGCTATGGGGGAACGTGCAATTATAAACAAGGCTCTTAATACCATTGTTTCTGTTGGAGAAGGAGAATCCTCTACTATAATTATACCTCAAGAACTTACTTCTCTTCTAGGTCGCTACGGGAAGCACTTGTCTGGCAGTGATATTTCCGATAACGAGGGCACTCTAGAAAGCCTCGATTTCAGTAATAAAACTCTCAAAATGCTTGGCTTAGATAAACTCGATCAAATTCTAACAGAACTAGATAAAGATCTGGAATTAGAACCTGTCACGAAAGAAGATATGGACATCCCTGACAATTAATTTCATTTTTATTATGATGCCGGGCTTGATACCATCTGCGTCCTCGCCTCAGAAGATTAATAATCGAGGACGTTCAGTCTCGGTGCATGGCCCCTTCGGTCTCTGTGAGTGCAATCCTCCCTGCATACAATGAAGCTTCTACAATAGCTTCCGCAGTCGAAGATACTTTAGCACATCTTAAAAATTTCTTACCGGATGGTTCATACGAATTAATCATAGCTGAGGATGGATGTACTGACGAAACACCAAAAATAGCATCATATCTCGCCAATAAATACGACGAAGTGATACATTATCATAGCCCTCATAGACTAGGTAGAGGGGAGGCATTAAATAGGGCATTTGAAATTTCAAAAGGTGAAACTTTGCTTTATCTCGACACCGATCTAGCCACTGACAATTCACATCTTGAAACACTCATAAATTCAATTCAATCTGGGTCTGCAGACATCGCAACAGGGTCGAGATGGTTCCCTGGAATAAAAACAAAACGACCCTTCCATAGATCTATCTTGAGCAAAGGATTTAATTCCTTAGTTAGATCTCTATTTAGATCCAAATTATATGACCACCAATGTGGATTTAAAGCTTTCAACCGTGAGGTCTATTTTCAACTTTCACCTTCTCTAAAAGATAATCATTGGTTTTGGGACACCGAAATCCTAGTCAGGGCCCAAAAATTAAATTTGAATATATTAGAAATCCCCGTTTCTTGGACTCCTCAAGAAGATACTAAAGTCGACATCTTTCGTGATGTCTTTGCTATGGGATTGAATATCCTTCGACTATGGATTGAATTGTATGTCTACCCACACGCAACCCCCTTAAATTCATCATTATTTGGATTTTTTATATCCTTTTTAGCTTTATTTTTGATGGGGTCTTATCTAGATTTAGATTTTAATTTCTTTTATACTTTCATATCCAATCCAATTTATCTATTATTGTGCATTCTAATTTATTTGTTATCTTGGCCCATTCGGGGAGTTCGATACCAAAAAATACTATCTCAATTGGGTTTCAATGAACCTCTTTTATTCCTAACTGAAACTATATTTATAAGTCAAACTTGCAATTTAATCATTCCAGCAAGAGCTGGAGATGCAGCTAGGGCTTACATCTTAAAATCAAAGAAACAAATTCCCTATGTATCTGGATTCGCTTCATTATTCTTCGAAAGACTATTCGATCTTCTAACTATCACCACACTGGCTGGATTGGTATTCCTACTCACTTTCTTTTTAGAAAATAAATACCCATTTTCATTCTCAATGGGGAATGGTACTATAACTACAAGCGGAGAAATAGCAATTAAACTAGCATTCTTCGTCGCAGTGGCTGTCATTTTGGCCCTAATTCTTATACTTCTAAGTTATAAAGTTAGGGGCAATCTCATATCTAGATCCTTTCAATTTTTCAGCAACGATGTGTACATACAACGTTTCTCATCTTCTATACAAACTTTCATAGAAAATATCCAAAAGCTTACTATAAACCCTGCAATTTTTTTCCGCGTTGGTTTGCTCAGTATCTTAATTTGGTCGTTGGACGTATCTGTAGCAATTATAATATTGCACTCTTTCACTCCTTCTTTACCCTTGCTCACTCTAATTTTCACTTGTTTTTTTGCTGTTAGCATTGGAAACCTAGCGAAAGTACTCCCTCTATCTCCTGGCGGGATTGGACTTTATGAAGGTGCATTTACTCTCTTAATTGTAGGTTTGCTAGGTATTTCCCCAACCCTTGCATTAGGCGTGGCCATTCTTGATCACGCTATCAAAAATATTCTCACAATTGTAGGGGGATTCATTTCTTCCTTGGATTTGAATCTATCTATAAAAAATACTTTACAAAACAAATAGAGTCTCACCCCCTGATACCTCTCACATCCTCGCGATCTCGTATACTCCTCCGGATAAGCTAAATACTACGCGATCGGGATGTTAATATGGACTTCAGCAACTTCGTTCTCGCCGCTAGTGTAACCACATTGGACGATCTCCCACAATCTATTACTCAAGCCGATGCAATCGAATTCAGAATGGATCTATCCCCTGATCCCCTGGCTGAACTATCTAATTATTCCCTCAATCTCCCTCTTATCGCAACCAATCGAGTTCTCCATGAAGGAGGACGTTCTATAGAAAATGATTCCAGAATAGATATCCTCTGCGAAGCCATTCCATTCCCCTTTGTTGAGGCCATTGACATAGAATTTTCGTCCATTGTTTCTGGATTCGGTCAGCGGGCCATCGACACCGCACAAGAACATAATGTTTCTGCAATAGTTTCGACACATAATTTTGATTCCACGCCCCTTTTACCAGAGATAGAGTCTATCCTGACCGAATCAACTAAACTAGGCGACGTCGGAAAGTTATCAGTAACTGCAAAAGTACCTTCGGATATAATCAACCTCATGGTTGCCACTTGGAATCAAACTCGATCTGGAAATTCCGTAGCAACAATGTCTATGGGGGAGCTCGGGCGCCATTCTCGCGTAATTGCACCACTATATGGGTCTAAAATTGGATATGCACCTCCTGATTTAAACAATGCCACTGCACCTGGGCAATATAGTTTGGAAGTCCTCAGACATCTAATCGGATCTCTCTCATAATGCCATTTTAGTTCTCATTTTTACCTACCGAAACATTCAATTCAATCCAACCTAATCAAATTCCTGTGTCTCCTAGAAATAAGAATATTCTAATTGCCATTCTATTCGCTTTAATTTATCCTGGATTGGGTCACATTTACCTTCGATCCTGGATACGTGCTATAACCTGGTTTCTATTTGCAATAGCAACTACCATTCTAGTTGTACCCACTCCTATTATGGAATCAATAGAATCAGGGGGGGTTTCAGTCATTTTTACAGATGCGGCCCAATTGCCCTTCGAAGCATACATAGCTCTCGCAGCTGTCAACCTGCTCAACATAGTCGATGTATATCTAGTCGCAAAATCAAAGTATCAATCCACTGAATCCACTTCTATATGCACTCTATGTGGCAGAAAACTAGATCCTGACTTATCTTTTTGTCCCTGGTGCACTGCAGATTTGGAATAATTTCATTCAAATTATATTTTCGAAGAATTTTTCCCCCTCTCTATTTCAAATAGTTTATAGTGAAGCTTCCTTGGAAAAAATGGGACCATATACTCAAACTAGACCCTGATAAAGATCTGCCACCTGGAGTAACATATGAAGATGTGTGCACAACAGGCACTGACGCGATAGAAATAGGGGGGACTACTGGGATCACTAGTTCTAAAATGGAGGAGGTAATTCAAGCTTGCACCGATTTCAATGTTCCACTCTACCAAGAACCATCTAGTGTAGGTGCCGTTGTCCACCACGAAGGATTAGATGGCTATCTAGTGCCTATCGTTCTAAATGCAGATAGTTCCGTTTGGGTCGTTGGAGCGCACAAAGAATGGGCAAAAATCGATTCTAATATAGTTTGGGACCGAACTTGGACTGAAGCATATATTGTCTTAAATCCCAACTCTGCTGTTGCACGTTATACCAATGCATATTGCGACCAAAAACCCGAAGATGTCGCAGCTTATGCTACAGTGGCTGAAAAATTTCTTCAACAGCCTATAGTCTATATAGAATATTCTGGAATGTTCGGCGATCCAGAAGTTGTAAAAGCTGCCCAAAAAGCCCTAACTAAATCTTCTCTGTTTTATGGCGGTGGGATATCGGACTATGACTCTGCATACGAAATGAAGAGTTGTTCGGACACGATAGTTGTTGGCAATATACTTTATAATGAAGGACTAGATGCAGTAATAGAGACTGTACGTGGGGCGAAGGATGCTGCATAACTCCGATTATAAACATAGCATTTTAAACCCCACAAACTAGTCTTTCTCTATATGTACGATCGAACTTTGATTAATTCTTCCACTCCTGGGGGCACAATAACTGTAATAGGCTGGGTCCATGAGGTCCGCGATCTAGGGGGGTTGACATTTTTACTCTTGCGTGACCGAAGTGGCATTCTACAAGCCAAGTTCGAAAAAGAGAACCTTTCTCAAGAAATCCTATCTCTACTCGATCAACTATATCGGGAAAGCGTTGTCCTATTAACTGGAGAAATTGTAGAAGAAAAACGTGCGCCAAATGGAATCGAACTAATACCCAAAACAATCGAAATCATATCCCTTTCCGATCCAAACCTTCCACTTGACCCTTCTGGGAAAGTAACATCAGAACTTTCCACAAGACTAGACAAACGATGTATAGATCTTAGAAGACCAGAAAGTAGATCTATATTCGAAATACGTTCAGAGGTACAACGGTCTATACGTCAGCACTTCTATGATATTGATTGCATCGAGATTAACACGCCTAAAATAGTTGCTACAGGAACCGAAGGTGGAACTGATCTCTTCCCCATTGCCTATTTTGGAAAAGAAGCTTTCATGAATCAATCGCCACAACTTTTCAAACAACTTGTCGCAGGAGGGGGAATAGAACGTGTATTTGAAATAGGGCCTATTTTTAGAGCAGAAGAACACAACACAACTCGCCATTTAAACGAAGCAACATCAATTGATTTTGAAGCGGCTTTTATAGATCATGAAATGGCAATGGAAGTTGCAGAGGAAGTGATTTCAATTGCTTACCACTCTGTCTCTGAAAATTGTCATGAACAATTGCAGATGCTTGGCATCCAAAAATTGACCCTCCCACAAATCCCATTCCCTCGTATCTCCTATACAAATGCCATTGAAATCGCAAACGAATCTGGAGATCTCCCCGAGCCATTGAATTGGGGCGATGACCTTTCTACTCAAGCAGAAAGAAGCATTGGTGACATAATGAATTCTCACTATTTCATAACCGACTGGCCTAGTGAAATTAAACCATTTTATATCCAAGACCAAGATGAATCGCCCGAGTTATCGAAAGGATTCGATTTAATGCACCCTTCCATGGAACTTGTTTCTGGAGGCCAGAGGGAAAATAGGTATGAATTTTTAATCAATGCTCTTGAAAATCAAGGCCTCAATCCCTCTGATTTCGAATTTTATGTTGATATGTTTCGATATGGTATGCCTCCTCATTCTGGGTGGGGCATGGGTGCAGACCGTCTCGTAATGAGCATGTTGCAATTAGACAATGTCCGAGAAGTTGTTCTTTTCCCCCGCGACCGCAATCGACTTGCACCATAGATTAGAAATGATCCCATCTTCTATTTCCACATTTATTCCTGCACACGTTTCTCTATTTTTTTCACCATTCCTTTCTCCCGACCCTCTCAAATCTGGATCTACTGGAGCGGGGCTAACTCTGTCTGATGGAATGACTTTCACTGCATCTTCTTCACAAGAATCCGTGCTTAGTATAAATGGATCCCAAGTCACTATGGATGCTGCAACTATGATTTTTAATTCCATTCCCTCTCCAATACATGTAGACGCAAAAACCAATTTGCCTCTTGGATCTGGATTCGGCCTATCTGGTGCAGTCGCACTCGGAGTAGCTTCCTCCGCACAAAGTTTTTTTAACTTACCAATTTCCTCTAAAGAAATAGTCCAGATGGCACATTCCTCAGATGTTTCTGCTGGAACGGGCCTTGGAGATGTAATGTCACAATCTGCTGCCGGTGCACCCATCCGAATTGCACCCGGGGGCCCCGGCTATGGCCTTCTCGATACAATACCCGAGACCGCACGAATTGAGTACCTATCTTTCGATAGCATTGACACTAGTTCTATTTTATCTGGGGATCTTTCTAAACTTCAATCCATAGGCTCACTTTCGCTAGAATCCTTCTTACAAAAACCCTCATTAGATTCTCTATTTGATATAGGATATAAATTCGCAACCAAAACCAATTTTATGACCCCTGCGATCTCCGAGATCATCAATTTAGTTATGGATTATGGTGGAAAAGCCTCCATGGCAATGCTAGGCGAAACTGTAATCTCACTTGAAAATGGCCTGAGTGATGCAGGGTATAAACCGAACATTTGTGAAATTTATTCTCCTCCTCAACCCCCCTTTGACATAACTTAATTTTTCCCGTCTGACGACCATTTTAAAACTATGGAAACCCTCCCTCCCGATCACCCTAGATACATTTCACTTCTTATGAGGGATCGCCTAATATCTGGAATTAAAGATGGGATCACGAGCCAGCATGGTTTGATAGCCCACGGACGTGGAGAATCCTTCGACTATCTTCTATCTGAAAAAACATTACCCAGTGCAAATAAAGCTGCAAAATCAGCAGCATCACATTTGGCATTGGCTAAAAATCCTGTTATAAGTGTAAATGGAAACACCGCCGCCTTGGTTCCTGCTGAGATCGTAGAGCTTTCCAAACTCACCGGTGCATCAATAGAGGTAAATCTTTTCCATAGAACTGAAAAAAGAATCAATAAAATTATATCTCATTTAAATTCTTATGGAGCAACCAATGTAAAAGGTATCTCTGCCACTTCCACGATACCTGGTATCTCCCACGAACGCGCGAAAGTCACCGAAAGTGGATTATATTCGGCAGATGTTGTGATAGTTCCTCTTGAAGATGGGGATCGTGTAGGTGCATTCACCAGCATGGGGAAAATAGTAGTAGTTATTGATTTAAATCCCCTCTCTAGATCTTCTCAGCTCGCTACTGTGCCTATTGTTGATAATGTCTCTCGTGCCATCCCCAATATCATTCATCATTTTAAAAATATTTCCAATTTATCTCCCGAGGAGCTTCTAACCCTAACAACAACATTCAACCGAGACGCAACCCTCGAAGATGCAGAAAGAATAATCAGAAATGGTTTCCTCGATTTATATCAATAAATCCCATTTAAATTCTTCATTTTCTAAATTCTGGGTCAAGTTGAATTTTTGAAGCTTGAGGTCCTTTTTGATCTTGATATTTTGACCCCCTGTCCTTCCCATATGGCTTCTCTGCAGGTGTTTTCAACTCAGTAAATATGACTTGGGAAATTCTCATTCCAGGAGTTAGGGCAACCGGGGCAGTACCTAGATTCGATAGCTCTAGAGTTATTTGACCTCTATATCCTGGATCAATGACTCCTGCAGTAGCATGTATCACCACTGCCAATCTCCCCAATGACGACCTTCCCTGCACATGAGCAATAAGATCTGAAGGAATCTCTACTCGCTCTTTGGTGGTTCCTAAAACAAAATCATTTGGGTGTAGTATGAATTCATCTCCTTCTTTTACAATCGTTTTCCGAACATATTTTGTAACCTCATCTTCCAAATTTGGATGAATGCATGGTATATTTGTCCGACGAAACTCTAGAAATTCTTCTCCCAATTTTAAATCCACACTTGCAGGTTGAATTTGAAGATCTGGATCATCAAATGGATCAATTACAATTTCTCCATCTTCTATCCTCTTTCTAATATCTATATCCGAGAGTATCATTACTCTGTATGTCTTCGCCACCTAGATAAAAGTTCCCGCATGCAGCAGAATAGACTTTTATTTAACTATCGCCTTAAACTATTCATGAAGCAGGCCATTTTGGCACGTTCCGATCTAAATATGACTCCTGGAAAACTAGCGGCACAGGTAGCCCATGCATCCCTTTCCGCATATCTAAAAACAGATAGTAAAACACAGAAAATTTGGAAAAATGATGGACAAACTAAGATCGTATTGAAAGTCCCCGACCAAGATCTTCTTTTCGAATTCAAAAAAATTGCAGAAAAACATGACATACCTGCTGCAATAATTAAAGATGCCGGAAGAACTCAATTGGAACCCGGGACCATCACCACCCTCGGAATTGGTCCTGCAGAAGATTCCCTCATAGATGACATAGTCTGTGATTTATCTCTTTACTAATGCTCCCCTCTCTACCCGAAGAGCGTGTAATGGGAATAGACCATTTCATAAGTAATCATGAGGGCATTGGTGGCACCTTGCGTAATGAACCCGAAGATTTCAAAGTCCACGAAATTGAGAATCTAAACTATAAGCCACTCTCTGTAGATTCCTCAATATATCCTTATCTCATTTTCCGAGCCACTCTTTTAAATTGGGATACAAATTCTTTTTCCCGAGAATTATCTTCATGTCTATCTATCCCCCCGAATCATATCTCCTGGGCAGGAACAAAAGATAAACGTGCACTTACTACTCAATTATTTTCTATAAAAAAACTTAGCAACGATGCCCTCCCTCCAATACCTGAAACTACCACACAACCGATCGGACGTATGGGGCGGAATCTGCTGTTTGGAGATCTAGTTGGAAACCATTTTGACATCACCGTTCGTGAACATACATCCACTGATAATATCTCTCCCATCTCCAACGAACTCCGCGATTTTGGAAATGGGGTATTGTCATTCCCTAATTACTTTGGTCATCAACGCTTCGGTTCTATTCGACCAATAACTCATATTGTGGGTCTCCAGATAGCCCAAGGAAATTGGAAAAAAGCACTTATGTCCTATTTGGGAAATCCACACCCTTCCGAACCTGTAGAAACACGAGAAGCCCGGAATTTGGTTCAATCAACCCAAGATTGGGAGCTCGCCCTATCCACCTTCCCAAAGTGGTTATATTATGAACGTAATATGTTAAAATCTTTAATCGGCACCGGAGGGGCCACAGAGCTAGACTACCGAATTGCATTGGAAACTTTGCCTCGGAATTTACAATTGCTCTTGACCCACGCGGCCCAGTCTTACCTTTTCAATCGAATTTTAAGCTATAGGCTGGATCAGAAATTAACTTTTCATACTGCCATTGTGGGGGACACGGTTTGCTTTTCAGAAAAAATAAAAGGAGTGAATCTTCCCGTTATTAACAAATCCCAAGTTGCCACACCAAAAAATTTGAATTCCATCAATCGACACCTTTCTCAAAATAGGGCATTCATCGTAGCCCCTCTTATCGGGTCTCAAACCATATTGGCCGATGGTATCCCTGGAGAAATAGAACAAATGGTCCTCTCTGAAGTAGGACTCTCTACCTATAGTTTTGATCTACCCGGTCTATTCCGTTCCACTGGCACACTACGGCCTATATTGGCCAAAACTAAACTAGAATTCCAAGAAGATCCTCTTACCTTTTCATTCGACCTCCCTCGTGGCAGCTATGCAACCATTTTCCTTCGAGAGTATCTGAAATCATTACCTTCTCAAATGTAATCTCACTCCTTTTTGTACATAGTTAATCCAATTACTAATATTACAAACCCAGTGAGAATGATAAATTGCATATATGGTTCACTCGATATGGCCTCAATAGAACTAATATCTGACCCATCTGAATTTCTTTCCGATGGAAGTTGTTTCTTTCCTCCTGTATTGTATTCTTGATAAATTTCTTGTGATATTTTTTCAATCGCAAGAACTATTCTAGGTGCTGGCTGATTCAAATGTTCTACTTCTACTACAATAACTCGCCCATTCATACTTGCGTTTGATTTTTGTATAATTTCATCATTCTTTATTCCTTCAACCTCATCAGAATTGATCATGATCCATTCCGGTTTTCCCTCTACTATCAATTCCTTATTGAGTTGTCTGTACCCTTCAATACCCATTAATTTGGCACTATTTTTTGCCCCTGCCATTTCAATCACTTCATCTATCAAAGTCCCATCTCCTGCAGTCCATCCATAAAACACGTATAGAATTGTAGGACTTTCTCCATTATGGGCTCCTTCGGAAATCCCCTCGCCGCGATAAATCCCATTCAAAGTTGATTCCATCCATTCAATAACCTCTTCTGCACCTTCACATTCCCCTGATAAACGTCCAATTAATCTAGTCTCTTCAATTATATCTTCAATTGTACTGAGTTCTGAGGAATAATATACAATTAAACCCGCTTCTCTAAGTTTTTCCACGGTTTTTTCAGGTATTATACTCGGGGCTAAAACTAGATCTGGCTCCAGCGAAACAACATTTTCTAAAATAATCTCGCCCTCCAGACTAGAGATCACCTCTTTTTCATCTGCTCCTTCTAGATACTCTGCATAGTGAGTAACCCCTATTATCTTCTCACTACCTCCAATCTCCCACATAGTCTGGGAAGCACTCGGGGCGAGACTCACTATCCGTTGTGGCTCTTTCTCAATTTCAATCGTCAGGCCACTAGCATCTATTTCACTCATTGGAAATTCACACGAATTTTGCATATTTCCTTGCCCATCCTCGATTCCTACTATCCCAATCACCGAACTAGATGCTATGATGATAATACAACACAAGAAAGTCTTCCATTTCATATACTCATATTCGAATTTATGCAATAAAAATGTTATTAATACAATTTATATTGATCTAATTTTTTACCAACATTTTGTACCAAAACCCCTCTCCACGAAGTAAACTATCATTTACAAAGTCTCTGCACTTAAAGATACATAATTTGCAGATTCATTTAAAAGGGTTTATGTCCAAGTCGCCGCTACAGATAATCTATCTATGGTAAAAAAATCTGGTTCAGCTGGTAGATTTGGCGCTCGATATGGCCGCGTAGCCCGTCGCCGTGTCTCAGAAGTAGAAGCCTTAATGCGTGCCGATTACTCTTGTCCCAAATGCGGGGCATCCAAGTCTATCCGCCGTATAAGTACCGGGATTTGGGAGTGCAGAAGAAAAAACTGTGATTATAAATTCGCAGGGGGAACATACCGTCCCATCACTCCTAGCGGCCTAGTCAGCAGTCGTTCTATAACTCGTTCTGAAACTTTACCATCTGAAGAATTACTTGTTACTGCAGTTCCTTCCAATCTTGGAAACCCCGAATCCCTTTCAGAAGAGGTAGAAGAATAATGCCATACAAATGCTCTCGCTGCAAGAGGGAGGTCGACTTAGAAGGCGTATTCGGAGTTAGATGCCCTTTCTGTGGGCATAGGGTTCTTCTCAAAGAACGTAGTCCTTTGATAAGGGAAATGCATATAAAATAAACCCAACAATAGCTTAACTTTCTTTTACAATTCTACTTACTATAGAAAACGTGGGTTTTTGAGTTCAGGACGTTTACCATACTCAAATGTCAGAACAACTTACACCCGAGGCCCGAGAAAAATTAGAAAATCTTCAGACATTTCAGTCCAAGGCCCAACAAGTAACTGTACAAAAACATCATACAGAAGCACAATTATCAGAAAACAAATCCGCCCTATCCATCCTCTCTAAAACCGAAAAAGATGCCATTTTATATCGGCACACAGGAAATCTGTTAATCGAAACGGATCATAAATCTGCAGAAACCGATCTTAACCAGCGCATTGAAGCACTTGAAGTTCGGTTGCAAACTTTAAATAAACAAAGCGAAAGAATACAAAAACAGTTCGAAACTTTACAAAAAGAAATCCAAGAGCTACTAAATATTTCTTAATTCCCTAACTGATTTCTATGCTGCCGCAAACAAGAACATTAATATGCTTATTGATATAGTTGCAATTATCATTGCAGCGGCAAGCGCACCGCCCATGGAAATCATGGCATTCGCATGACTCGCAAGTGTTTCTGTCATATCATTTCCAAACACGGTCAATGTTGTTTTTCTAGATGCCATTCCTGCTGCAATTGGTTCACAGTCTTCTTTTGCTTCTTTTATTAAATGTTGAATCTTGCGTATCAATTCATTATGGGGTATTTTTTGACCTACCTGATTCACAGCATCAATGGTATTTACAATATGTGTGTCTGTTGTGATTATTTCTATTCTATCTACCAATTCAATTTCTTCCAATATTCTGTCCCTTAACCCTGGCTCCATGTTATTCCCATCTATCTGGACATATGCCGTAGAATCTTCTTTCGTTCTGACCACTGCTACCCGTATGCCCAATGGACCCATTCCATCGGTCAAATCCCATCCCGTTTTATCCCATGCGATTCCCAATTCAAATGGACTTTGACCCTGTTTAATTAATTCTCTACTTATCTCCTTGGCGGATTCAAATAAATCAAATGACCTCTGACTACCCGGGGTTATATGTCCCATTTCCCCGTCCCTAGTTCCATTATTACAGTTATGCGCATCGATTAACATAACATGTTTTAAACCCTGGCCTCTAGCCTCTGCCATCGCAGATAACCCAACCGCATAATCTATATCGTCCGCACATCCTGGTGAGTAAGTTACTATCAATATGGCACTGTCTCCAAACATCTGCCCTATTATCTCAGCTTCACCCACTCTCTTTCTAATACTCTTAGTTGCAGTCTCACATAATTGAATATCCTCTGCCGTACGTTTTACTACTTCTAGTATTGATTCCACTTCTCGAGAAGTAGTCAGATTAAAATCATGACCTGCAGTTGCATGAGGTGTAAACGCCAATCCTTCCATGCCCTTCGCAAGACTTTCTGGAAGGTTTCCTCCTCCAATTGTCCCCATTGGCCCCGGATGGAGCATAGGCAATGAAAAACAAGCTTTTTGATTTCCTCCTCTATCCTGGTAAGACAATACTGTAATTGGAATCACTGCCGATTCACCTATATTTTCAAAGAAATCTTCTAAGCCTTTAGAATCCTCTGCAACATAGTCTATAAATCCCCTTATAAAATCAAAACCAGAAATTCCCAATGTTTTGCGCCAAGGCCTATCTATTACTACTATCAATCCCCACACACTCAATGCATACAGTATACTCATCCCAACAAGTATCAATATGTCTCCATGCACTCCTATTGATATTATTTCGGTAATGCCATCTTTTGGACCTCTTGCGTACGATTGGAAATATAATTTACCTGCCCCTGTCCCCTTGATTGGCACGTAGTTATAACCCGTTCCGATAACGAAGTCTAGGCTCTCTCTCTGTACTTGTGAAGCAGAATATATTACCGCAGCAGTAACGGTTTGGATACTCGCTGGTATACTGGCGACAAATGGATTTCTATGTGATATGGCCATCATAATTGCCAATCTAAACGCGAATATAATCGCAAGAGATGTCAGCAGTACTAGATACACGAAACTCTCAATCTGAAATAATAGGTCAATGATATTTGCAAATAACAAACATATTATGACAATTATTTCACAAACAAGTGCTAGCAGAGAAGATCTATTGTATGTAATTTTCCCACCCAATAGCCGATCAATTGGAGGTGTGAGGAAACTAGCCAATACGGTGGGGACTCCTATGAAAGATATCCCCATGAACATCCCTTTCAGACTCGAAGAAAAAATAGACATATTTTCTCCCCCAATGCCAAATGCACTAACTCCTACGACTGCAGATAATGCCAATGAGAAGAAAACACTAACTTGCCAGTTCGGAGATTTGAACACATATCTAGATAGGTCCGAAAGATTACGTTGAGATGTTGTCATTTCCTAATTTCTCCATTCCTCATCAAACATATATGTTTACTAATTATTTTTGTATCTTTCTTTTGCAGACTCAAATTTTGTTTCTTTCATTTCTGCATTTTTTCTCTTCCATAGTAATTCTAATGCTTTTCTATCTGGGGCCGCATTTTCACTGATTATGGCCCCTGATTTATGGACTTTTGCATGACACCATCTACATAGCATAACTGTTATCTCATGACTTACTCTTCCCTTGCCCATCGCCGCTTTTCTATACGAAAGATGGTGTCTTTCCAATAACGGACGGCTACTATCATGTGCATTAATTTTCTCTTCCAACCCACAACGAGAGCATCTATTTTCCATCGACCTAAATCTGAAGTAAGGGCAATTTTCCCATCCCCATTTATCTTCTACTACGGGACAAATATATCTTCTACCTTCAAGCTCCATTTGAAATGCTTCTTCTACGTTACTGTTTTGTAATGCCAAACGACAAAAACCCTCTCCAGTAAGGTGATCGCATTTATCCACATATGCATAAGGATCTTCCACTCCCACTGGGGTTCCTTTTGGTGTCATTTTCATAACACAATACCATTTTTCTTAAACCAGCAAATTTTATTTTCCATCCCTCTTTGATCTCCTGTATTCATTGCACTTACGCAGCACTCCTTATTCATACTTTGGGTCGAATGGGGTAATTTAAATACCTCCTCCGCCCGCTAAATAGTTAGGGAAAACCATGACCCATGATCGATTTATTAGGGAACTTATCCCAACTTAAAGATAATTCCCCCAAAACCATAGAAATCCTGGACACAACACTCCGCGATGGAGAGCAGGCGCCAGGCATCGCACTTACTACAGATGAAAAAGTTTCGATTGCTACAGAACTTGATAATATAGGAGTATCTGTCATAGAAGCAGGCAGTGCATGTACAGGTCCCAGCGAACGCGATGCAATCAAACAAATAGTAAACGCAGGTCTAAACGCCAAAATAACTAGTTTTGCACGAGGCATCCAATCCGATATCGACCACGCATTGGATTGTGGTGTAGACGGAGTAACACTAGTTGTCCCTTCGAGCGATCGCCATGTAACTGACAAAGTTAGAACAACTCGAGAAGATGTTATTTCTAGTTCCGTTTCTTTAATTGAATATGCTAAAGATCACGGAATCTGGGTGGAGTTATTGGGGGAAGATGGAAGTAGGGCAAACATAGATTTCCTTAGAGATTTGATGAACTCCGGAATCGAAGCGGGAGCAGATTGGATTTGCTGGGCAGACACAGTTGGGCACGCTAGTCCCGAACAAGCCTATTTAGCTGTATCTGAATTCTCTCAAATAGGACCTACTAGCACTCATACCCACGACGATTTGGGACTCGCAATGTCCAATGTTTTGGCAAGCATTGCGGGAGGTGCTTTGATGGTTCATGCAACAGTAAATGGTATCGGAGAAAGATCTGGAAACGTTGCGCTAGAAGAGGTGGCAATAGCACTGCATCATTGTTACGATATTGATACAGTAAATTTAGATGGATTATATGATCTAGCACAGATTGTATCTAGTGCAACTGGTGTTTCCTTGCCACCTAACAAAGCAGTAATTGGAGAAAATGCATTTACCCACGAGAGTGGAATCCATACCGATGGGATATTGAAAGATAATAAAATGTATGAGCCATATCCTCCCGAATTAGTTGGTAGGAGTCGCCGCCTTGCCATTGGAAAACATGTAGGAAGGGCAGGAGCAAAAGCCACGCTTGCAGAGCATGGCATCACCCCCTCCGATGAACAAATTTCTACCATTGTCAACCGTGTCAAATTACTCGCAGAAAGAAATAAACGAGTCACTGACGCAGATTTATTGGCAATATCCGACGACGTTTGTGGCACTCCACGTGATCAAAAAATCACTTTGGTTGATCTAATCGCCGTTAGCGGAGGTGCAACACCAACTGCTAGCATTCGTCTAAATGTGGACGGTGAGGATAGGTCCGGTTCTGGTATTGGGAGTGGCCCTGTTGACGCGGCTATTAATGCCGTTCGAGTCGCTCTGAATGATTCTCGCTTTAGCTTAGTTAGTTATCATGTAGATGCTCTAACTGGTGGGACTGACGCATTAGTTACAGTCTACGTCGAAGTGGCCCGCGGTGACCGAACAGTCAGTGTGGCTAGTAGCGATTCTGATATAACTCGAGCCAGTGTATCGGCATTGATAGATGGCATAGATCGATTGATGTCCGATTAAATCAAAATTTTTTACTTCATTTGGCAGCACTTACAATTTTTATAATGTCTCCGTCTTTCAATATCTGATCTTCTGAAATTCTTCTATTTAAACGTGCATCAATGGCATATAAATACCCATCTCCTATGTCTGTATGAACTTCATAAGCCAAATCTCTAGGGGTGGATCCATTCTTCATAAGATAGGCGTCTGGTAATGTGTTCCCTCTCCCATCTATCCATTTAGCTTCATTTTCTACTGGAAATACTGTTATCATTCCCATCTCTCGATATACTATTCGGTCTAATGCGTTTTGCAATCCTGTACCTCTATACCTCTCCATCATCTTTCCAATCTCATTCAATCCTTCTTCCTGCTCAGCTGTAATTTCTCCAATAATCTCGAATGTTTCATCCCCTGGATCATATTGTATAATTCCCCTTTCACTTCCTTTTCTAAGTATCAATTCATATTGCGAACTAGCTATTAATACATCTTTTTCAATACCTGTCAATTGCTTAATACTCTCTTCAGGAGCAATGTCTATTTTATTCGCAATAACTATCAGGGGCTTGGACACTTCCCTAAGTAAACAAGCCAACTGTTCATAATCCCCATCTGCCCATTCGCTTGGCATTGGTGGGTATTCCATTTCCTTCAAACAGTGTAAAATATCCTGGGACTTTATGCCCAATCCCGAAACCACACTTGCAATTGACGTTTCGATATTGAATTTCGGCCCTCGAGAGGCTCTTTCAATATTTGTCCAATTACGTTTAATCACTCCTGCAAGCCATAATTCAATTTCCCTTTTAATGAATGTCAATTCTTGTATTGGGTCATATTTTCCAATTTCTACCAATTCCCCCTCTTCATTAGTCCTGCCTGAAATGTCAATCAAGTTAATAATAGCATCTGCATTCATTAAATCATCTAGAAATTGATTCCCTAGGCCCCTTCCTAAATGAGCATCGGGGACTAAACCTGCAACATCGATCAATTCAATAGGAATGTATCTTTTCCCATTCCGGCAATGGCTATTTCCACATCTTTTTTCTCTATCTACACATGGACATTCTCTGCGAACATAAGCTATCCCTCTGTTCGCCTTGATAGTAGTAAATGGATACTCTGCAATTTCTATCTCTGCCAAAGTGGCCGCTTTAAAGAATGTAGACTTCCCCGAATTTGGTTTCCCCGCTAATGCTAAAACGATCATATTCTATTACATACCTCTAGGATTTATGTTAAATATCACATTTACTCCTGCGGCTTGCTATCTTTCGATATAATTTGCATCCCCTCCCTTGCGCGTATGGTCCCCTCTACACGTGCACCTTCATGAAGCTCAAGTTCGTTGCAAGACACGTCTCCTAGTATATGGGACCTTTCTCTAAGCACTACATTTCCTTCTCTGGTAGTAACATCCCCATGTATCCTGGTGCCTTCTCCTATTGTCACATCTTCCCGCGCCCGTATACTCCCAAATAAATTTACATCCTCTCCCACTTTTATATCACTAGAGCGAAAATTTCCATGTAGTCTGCATTCATTTTTAATTATCGCAGAAGTGGGGACTCTCCAGATCTCATCTGATATGTAGCTACTTCTTGGAATCAACAGGGGATCTTCATCTTTCTCACTCTTGTCCCCTTCAAGAATTTCTGAGAGTAGCTCTTCTGCAGCATCTTCTTCCCCTAAACGTAACAATTGTGTCAGATACATGAATAAAAATATAATTGTTGGCAATGGGTTCCTTATATTAATCCAACCATTTGCTTCAAATCCTTCTTCAATCTGAACATCGTCCCCTATGTCTAGATCTCCTCCTACTGCTAATCTCCCCGAAATTCTAACTCTCTCTCCTAAATAAGCATTCTCTCCGACTAGTACATTTCCCCCAATTTCACACCATATGTCAATTCTACATTCTTTCTCAACTTCTATATCTCCTTCAAAACGAACTCTCTCTCCTACTATTATGTTCTGAGAACGAACTCCAAAATTAATATTACTCTGGCCTCCTATTATCACATCCCCTGGGGCCACCAAATCCCGCTCTTCTGCAATAGTGCCTGTTGGGATTATAAGGACATCTAGTGGATCTTCACTAACTGCCATGCAATTCTTTACATTCGATACCTAATAAAACCCCCGTGTACCATTTCTTTCAATTCATATTGCCTTTATAACTCCTCCATCTGATTTCCCCGCCCTCCCTGCGACATGCTTTTGTTCACTTATATGAAATATCATTACATGGAACAACCATCTCCTGAGATAAATTCACTTTCAATTCGCATAGCGGGAGAAATTGCATTAAGTGAAAAACCTGGAGAAACGCTCCGAAAATGGCGTAGAGAATTCAACTTGAAACAAATAGATGTTTCCAACAGAATTGGAATTTCTTCTTCTGTTCTTTCAGATTACGAAGGTGGAAGAAGACCCAATCCAGGGGTCAATTTCATACAAAAAATTGTTCAATCAATGATAGATGCAGACAAAGAATCCGGGGGGAGAACCATCCGGCGTTATGCGGCGTTATCCCACTCAGAAAATCCCCAACCTTCCATCTTGGCGATTCATGAGTATCTCTCCGATGTTCCTCTCTCTGAGTTCTACAATGACATAGGAGGACATGAACTCGTAACTGGACCCGAAGTCATCACAGGATACACTGTTGTTGACAGTATATTGGCAATTACAACTCTCTCTGCCGGGGACTTATTCAAACTCTATGGACGTAGCACTAGTAGGGCTTTAATTTTTACCAATGTTTCCCGTGGGGAATCTCCCCTAGTTGCAATGCGCGTCGTTTCCCCTACTCCAAATGCAGTCATACTGCATGGACTTTCCCCTGAAAATATTTGGGAACATGCACCCTCTCTCGCATCACTTAGTGGTTTTTCACTTGGTGTTACAGATATTCCTCTATCACAATTACTCCAAAACCTCGAATCTACACACTAATATTATTTCAACCTAAACAAATTCATAGGTATTTTCTCCCATCTTTCCATACCCTGTACATATAAATTCATTCTTATAATTTGTTAATTCATCCAAATCTATTTCTTTAGAGTAATTGTGCACATCGTGAATTTGTTCATATTCTTCAAATGACAACGACCGACGCGAATCAAGTTGACTGTATATGTCCATTTTCTTAATTTTTTCTTCCCACCCTTCTTTGATAGTTTCAACATGAATTTCCGCTTGAGCACCACTTCCATATGAACCAACTAATATCTTTTTATCCACTAAGTCTAACCCTTCACTCTCCGCATGCAATAAGCTAGATGCCCGCGCAAGATGGACTGATCCAGTATACCAATTCCCCGCCTTACTTGATATTTGCACCGTTGGTTCTATGACGTGCTTATACCATTTTTTATATACTTCTGTCCCTTCTAAGAGTTTCATATATTCTCGAATACTCTCTGTATATTTTTCATCTTCTGAGAATTTTTCCCTCTCTGGTTTTGGTCCTATTAACTTTTCCAGTTCATTTTCAATCGGTGTCCCCCGAGTCATATATCGGTATCCTAAGCTTGCAGCCTTTCTTACCATTCCTGGAAATGGAACATGAAATGGAACAAATTGAAACTCTTCTATATTCATCTTCCCACTTCTCTCTTCAAAATTCATTAATGCATTTCTCATCAATGAAAGATATACTTGAACAGATCTCTTCCCATCAACACTAGGGAATTGCTGATTTGGTTTGAGAAAATCAGTTTCATCAACACTAGAGTATCCTTGTTTTAGACTTAATTCCATGATAGATGGATCCTCTGAAATTAACATGGCAACTGCACCAGCACCTTGTGTTGCTTCACCTGGATTTCCTCTTTCATATAATGCAGTATCCGTTGCAATTACTAATGCAGATTTCCCCTCGTTCCTGCCTGAAAGAATCCAGTTATGTGCATCATCTATACATTGTGTTCCTGCTATGCATGCAAACTTTCTCTCTCCTTTGTTCACATTACGGAACTCTTCACCAAACACTTGCTCAAGACAACCTGAGATATACGTGGAAATAGGTTTGGACGAATCAAATGAACTTTCTGTAGCAACATCTATTCTACCAATCTCACTTGGGTCTAACCCTTCCGCAATCATCAATTTATAAGCCGCATTTGCTCCCATTGTTACTATGTCTTCTCGAACATCTGGAAATGAACATGTGTAAAGTCCCAATCCCTTTGTATATTTATCCGGATTTTCTCCAACCGCAGGGGCAAATACATTCGCTAAGTCTAGACTCAACTTACCCGACCAAATGGAAATTCCATCTATGCCTACACTTTTCATAACGCTGTATAACTTGACCCAATATAAGTGATTGTCGGTGTCCTTTCCGTCAATAGACGGAATTAATCTATTCTATTCTTTTGTATCGATTCCATAAACATTTTTTGGAGTATCTATATGTGCCACTTCCATCATTTCTATATGCCCTTCTTCTCTCAACGTTTTCGTTCTTTTTGGAACTGTTTTTATCCCTAGAACTGCACCAGGTCTATTTGGATCATCTAGATAGTCCGTTTCCATCATGAATGGATTTCCATTTTCAATAGCCCTTCTCAACTCATCCCTTCTGCTAATTACACTCGGGGTTACTCCTCTACAAATTCCCTCTGCGAAATGTTTGACTATTTTTTCCCATGGATGTCCAATTTCCTTTGCCCAATCTGAAACCTCTGAAAGATCTTCTGTCGTTTCTGTGTGTAACTGAACTGCTATTTCTCTCTCCGATGCCAGTGAAATAGCATATCGAAGTACTTCATTAGAAGTATCCCATATTTCTTTTGAAACCTCATAATGTGGCCGTCCAGATTTGAGGGCAATAGCATCACCCTTGTCAATTAATTTCGCAGCCATGTCTAAACCATCACACATGAATCTACCTGCTTCTTTTGCAGTTTGCCCCTCCGCAACCAATCGAGATATGAGGGCAGGATGCACTCCTAAAACAGCCCAAGCACGACCTTCAAGAATTTCAGTGGCTTGTTCAACAATCTCAATAGTCTGATAGAATCTCTCTTCAAAATCAGTCATGTCCGACGGGGTTTTGCCATCTTTCCACGAATGCTGATTCACAATTAACATATGCGTCCCTCCACTTTTGCTAAACTCTTCTACTGCCGCTATTCCCTTCCCCTTCTCTGGATCTAAATGGCAGTGATTATCGAAAATGGGGTTCATTTGGAATTCAAAACTATACTCTCGTGCGCCGATTTGGACAGCCCCTCTGATTTTCCATGTTCACTCGGAGCAATGACTACTGTCCTAAGTCCGTACCTTGAAGCCAGCTCTATTGCAGGTTTAAAATCCATGTCTCTAGATGCAATCGCAATGATTTCTGTAGTTCCATTAACAGCTATTTCTGCAGCATCAACAGCCAATCTTACATCCACATCCCCACTAGTTATTATTGTCTCAAAACCTCGGGATTCTGCAGCTTGAATCAATCCAGGAGGGGCATATGAATCTAGATAGCATCTAGCGATTACCAACCGTCCATATTGTAATGCAACTTCTCTTAACTCATCTAAATCACAATCGAATTCTTCCCGGAAACAGTTGGGGCCATCAATCAACAAACCAACCGATTTCCATTCCATCGACTGTTTTTTATTTGGCTTTCCATTAACCAATTTTTTGAAATTCATATATGTTGTTATTACTTAAAGTGGATATGCTTGGCGATAACACCATTTACGATTAAATCTTTACATCCCTTTCATTTAATCCAAACCTACAAGTAAAATGACATCCACATATATTTATTATCTATGGATCTCCGATTATCTCCATTAACCACTTCTCATGAACAAATGGGTGCAAAATTTACAACGTTTGGTGGGTGGAAAATGCCTATCCGATTTAGTTCTATAATCGAAGAGCACAATTATGTTCGAAATACTGCTGGAAAGTTCGATGTTTCCCATATGGGTCAAATCATTTTAAGTGGAAATGATGCGGAATATTTAATAAATAAATTGGTTTCCAACAATGTCACAAATCTTCGAGACGACCAGGCCCAATATGCTATGATAACCAATCAAGATGGAATCATATTGGATGATATCCTAGTTTATAGGAATTCTTCAGAATCATTCATGTTCATACCAAATGCCGGACACGACGAAGAAATGTTCCTTAGATTTGTACAATTCCGCGATAAGTGGAATCTTGACGTAACTGTGCAAAATTCCACCAATGAAATTGCCATGTTTGCAATACAAGGACCAGATGCTGTCAACTCCCTCGAAAAAATATCTTCAGATTCAATTTCCAATCTAAAGAGATTCACAACCACTGCTGCAAACATAGCCGGGACACCTTGCACTGTCTCCCGAACCGGATATACTGGTGAAGATGGTTTTGAATTATTACTCTCTGCCCAAGATGCACTCGGTTTATGGGGTAATTTAGATTTCCCCTCCTGTGGGCTTGGATCTCGAGACACTCTCCGAACTGAGATGGGATTTTTACTATCTGGTCAGGATTTTGAATATAAAACCAATCCAAGAACTCCCTTCGAAGCCGGGGTTGGATTCACAGTTGATTTGGAAAAAGATTTCATTGGAAGGGATGCATTGCTACAGTCAAATTCTCAAACACTTGATTACAATTTTATAGGTTTTTCACTCCAAGATAGATCAATCCCTAGGCCCAATTCTCCTATAATGGGCAATACTGGAGAACAGATAGGAATAGTAACAAGCGGAACTTTGAGTCCCACTCTAGGTATCCCGATAGGATTGGGTTATGTCAAATCTGCCCATTCTTCTATAGGAACTTCTCTTCAGATTACCATCAGGAATGCCGCAAAACCAGCAACGATATGTTCTGTCCCCTTTATTAACCAACAATGACCTTTTCAGTCCCCAATGATAGGAAATATTCCCAATCACACGAATGGGCTTTGATAGATTCTCAGACCGCTTTGATTGGAATAACTGATTTCGCACAGGACGAATTAGGAGATATAGTTTTTGTAGAATTACCCAATCCCGGGGATTCAATAACAAAAGGTGATATATTCGGACTCGTAGAAAGCATCAAAGCAGTCTCGGATTTATACGCCCCCCTATCTGGAACTATTTCAGATATCAACCCCCTCCTTGACACGGAACCCGAACAAATCAATGACGATCCATATGGTGCCGGCTGGATGCTCAAAATAGAACTAACCGACCTCGGAGAGGTCGAAAAATTGCTCACCAAGGATGAATATCAGAGTCAAACAAGTTAACTAAATAAACATAGCATTATGGATCTGCCACCTTCTACCCAAAGTCCCTATACTTCACACACCTCTGAAGACGTCGAATCTATGCTTTTTGATCTCGGACTTAAATCAATAGAAGATTTATTTGATATCCCTTCTTCTGTTAAACTCCAAGACCCACTTGATATCCCTCCGTCATCTGAACATGAAGTAAAAACAAAATTAACAAATCTTTTTCAGAAAAATCTACCTCTTGTTGAATTTATTGGTAATGGCTATTATTCCCACTATGTCCCCTCTATAGTCAATCACTTGTCCGACCGATCCGAGTTTCTAACTTCTTATACTCAATACCAACCCGAGATTTCACAGGGATTTCTACAAGCCTTGTTCGAATATCAATCCATTATAGTTGAGCTAACTGGATTAGAAATAGCCAATAGCTCAATGTACGATTTTGCAACCTCTATAGGGGAAGCAGCACTTCTATCTAATAGAATCTCTCCCGATAGGGCTGTTGTATTGGTGCCTGATATTTTAAGACCAGATCGCCTCAGTGTTTTAAAAAATTATATCTCCAACTCTGGACTTAAAATAGAATTCTATTCCACAAAAGAATCTAATACTGATATGGATCATCTAAGTAATGTACTCTCCAATGAAATTTCATTAGTCTATGTGGAAAGTCCCAATGCCTATGGCGCACTCGAAGAATCCCTCCGAGAGTTGGTTACAATATCTCACGATTCAGGAGCTTTGGTCTGCCTAGGCACAGACCCAATAGCATTATCGGTACTAGAGCGACCTTCTTCACTTGACATTGATATGGTAGTTGGAGATGCATCGGTACTTGGACTCTCCAATGCATATGGAATGGGGGCAGGCCTGTTCGCTTGCCGAAATGAATACTTGCGAAAAGTTCCTGGTAGATTAGTTGGAATCACTAAGGATAACCATGACCGTCGAGCGTATACTCTCACACTTCAAACAAGAGAACAACATATAAGGCGAGAACGTGCAACCTCAAATATTTGCACTAACCAAGCATGGGTCGCACTAAGGACTGCAATTCATGCTGCATATTTGGGTCCTTATGGTCTAATTGATTTGGCAAAAAAATGTATAGAACTTCCTCTTGAATTATCTACCAAGCTTAATAATATCGAAGGGGTAATTTCTCCTCTAAATGATCGACATCATTTCCGAGAATTCGTAGTGAGAACTACTAAAAAATCCCAAGATATATCTCGTTCACTAGAATCCAGCGGATATGCAGTTTCTTGCATAAACGACCAAGATTTGCTAATTTGTATCACCGATACCAATGTATCTCATATGGATTCTTTCATTGAGGCTTTCCAAGAGGCGATGCTATGACTGATTCTTTTACCCCTCCCCATCACCAAACAAAATGGATTTCACAATCCGTTTACGAACCTCTTCTATCTGAAAAAAATCTAACTACTGTTTTTTTAGAAGACATGCCCCTGCCACCCCATTTAACACGCGAATCTCTCACTTTACCTAGTTTATCTGAACCAGAGATAGCACGCCACTATACGCGACTTTCTCAGATGACATACGGTGTTGACAGCGGTCCCTATTTATTAGGTAGTTGCACCATGAAATATAATCCAAAATTCACCGAAGATCTGGCCACTCTACCTGGCTGCAATATTCACCCTGATAGGAACCCCCACACTATTCAGGGCACTCTTGAAGTTTTATACACCTTGCAAGAGCATCTATCAACCATTGGAGGGATGGATGCAGTAACATTACAGCCCCCCGCAGGCGCATCTGGAGAATTAACCGGAATTTTAATCATCAGGGCTTTTCACGAGTCACGTGGTGACTCCTCTCGAAATGAAATTATCATACCAGAAAGTGCACATGGGACTAATCCAGCGAGTGCAGCAATGGGTGGTTACAATATAATTGAAATCCCAAGCAATGATGAAGGGCGAGTCAATATAGATGCACTCCAAGCTGCACTATCTGAAAAAACTGCAGCGCTGATGCTAACCAATCCTAATACTCTTGGCCTATTTGAATCTGAAATAGAACTCATTGCCTCAATGGTCCATAAACAAGGTGGATTGCTTTATTATGACGGTGCAAATCTAAATGCACTTGTGGGCCGTTCTCGCCCTGGTGATATGGGATTTGATATCATGCATTACAACGTACACAAAACATTTGCGACCCCCCATGGGGGAGGTGGACCTGGAGCTGGACCTGTTGGCGTTGTATCAAAACTTAAAACATTTCTGCCGGCCCCGATTGTAATAAAAACGGAGGTGGGATTTGATTTCTTTACACCTAAAAACACCATTGGAAAAGTACATGGATTCCATGGAAATTGGCTCTGCTTGGTGAAAGCACTTGGATATATCCTCCGCCTCGGAGGCACCGGTCTTCGCGACGCCAGTGCAACTGCAGTTTTAAATGCAAATTATCTAGGAAGTAAAATTAAATATGAAATTCCATTCCGGCCATTTTATCATGAATTTGTGGCTAGTTCGGGAGATCAAGATGCCGCTGATGTTGCCAAACGCTTATTAGATTATGGGGTCCATCCTCCTACTACCAAATGGCCCTTGATAGTCCACCAAGCATTACTAGTCGAACCAACCGAATCTGAAAATAAAACAACATTGGATAAAATAGCATCTGCTTTCAATGCAGTTGCAAAAGAAGATTCTTCTGTACTAAAATCCGCTCCCCTTTCCACAACTGCAGGAAAAATAGACCAAACAACTGCAGCACGATCTCCTATTTTTTCATGGCATTCTATCGATCCATCCTCATGAATAATTCTATTTCGACTCTTTCTAGATATGAACCTCTGCTAGCCAATTATTCTGATTTCTTAGATAGCTGCGCAACCCCTTTACCACATGTCGCCCGGATTAATACTATCAAAACAACAGTTGACAATACTCTATCTCTTTTATCGAAATTATCAATCAATGTCACCCCTTGCCGTTGGAATCCTTTACTTTTTCAGATTGACGATGGATCTCCTGGAAATACTTTGCCTTACCTACTTGGCTGGCTCCATGGACAAGAAGAAGTATCTTCAATACCTCCTCTAGTTCTAAACCCACAGCCCGGAGACTTCGTTTGGGATGCTTGTGCCTCTCCTGGATCTAAAACATCACAAATAGCCGCTTTAATGAATGACATTGGCCTTATAGTGGCAAACGATTCCAACCTTAGAAGGATGCCAGCATTGAGATCTAATCTAGAAAGATTGGGTGTTACTATTGCTGCAGTCACTCATTCAGATGCCAGACATTTTTCACTAAAACCATTTGAATTTGATCTTTTTGATTCCGCCCTAGTGGATGTTCCTTGTTCAGGAGAAGGTACTATAAGAAAAAATCCAGTTGCTTTAAAAAATTGGTCAATTGATCAATTATTCTCTCTTCAGAAAGTCCAAATGTCTATACTAAAAAGGGCCATTGGGGTAGTTAAGAGCGGAGGCACTGTTGTTTATTCTACCTGTACATTTTCCCCTGAAGAAAACGAGATGGTCATAGATAGAATTCTTTCTGAAGAAAAATGCAAACTTGTTCCATTCGATTTGCCTATGATCTCTTCCCCTGGCGTAACCGAGTGGGGAGGAAATCAATTCAATTCTTCACTAGATCTTTGCAAACGAATTTGGCCAAATCAAAATAATACTGGAGGATTCTTTGTAGCAAAACTGGAGGTATTGTGAATTCTCAAACTACCACTTTTGATTTATTGCCTCTTGAAAATAACAACAGAGAAGACCAATCTCAAATCACAAGGAATGAATTACTAGATTTTTGGAATAATAAATTTGGAATCTCTCCTCAACTATTCGAAGAATATAGTTTTTGGGAGAAAGGATCTGGAAAAATCTGGGCGTTCAAAGTTAAGTTTTCAAAGAGTATTCCAATAGAGGCCATGGGTATTCGATTCACCACGACTAATCAAAAGAGTTGGAAACCCACTACCACTGCAGCACAGAAATTTGGACATCATGCCACAAAAAATGTCTTGTTACTCTCTCCTGAACAAATTTGGAAATTTGTCCAGGGGCAATCTTTCTCGATAGATTGGAACGGCGAATCTGGATATGTCATCGTACGTGGAAATCTATCCGATTCCGATTTACAGATAGGAGTTGGGCTGTATTCGCGTGGTGTGCTACATTCCCAAATACCCAAAAGTAGGCAATTACATCTTCACTAATTCTGTAGTCTATTCTATCGACATTTCTAGCTCCCCTTCTTCTTCAAATTCTTCCAAACTAATTTCAAAAACAGTAGCAGTTTCTATTTTTTCATTCGATTTGACTTCTATAATCTCCGTTTTTTGTTCAATTTCTCCCTCCACTTTCACTACGATGACCAATTTTCCCATTCTACTATTTCTCCCCTCATTCACTATGATCGTATTCACGATGAGTTTGCCCTCTGGAGTTGCATCTATGTCAAAATTTTCGACCCTAAGTAGCTCTTTAGCCTGGCGATCCGAAGTTGGTGCACTCCGAACGCCATCTCCACTCCTCGATTCTATACATCCCGTCAACACCAATAGAGCTACCAATATATTTGAAAGAAATAATCTCCTTTGCATCTATATTCTATCAATGTCCTCAGACAAAATTAATCTTAAGGAATTTTTGTCACAATATATTTATAATTCTACAACAACTCTTATCCCATATGTCTGATCCATCAGAACAACCTACTAGAAATGATTCTGATTTGGATGAAAAAAAAATAAATAACATTTTGCCAACGGACCCCGAATCCGAATTAAACATTATATCTTCATGCCTCCATGAGATGTTGCAAATTCATTTTGAAGACAATCTCCCCTCCTCCATTTCATCTGCTTCAAACAAAGAAAAATTACATTTAATTTCAACCCAATTAACCTCTCAGTCCAATTCCATATCTGAGTTAGAATCTATGCTCCAGCGTGCCCAAGCCGATCACCAAAATTACAAAAAAAGAAAACAAACACAATATGAAGCAGAAAAACTCAGATCTATAGAAAGCATTTTACTCCGTCTATTCGATCTACGTGATGGCCTTGTGCTTCTTTCTGAACAATATCATAATGCAGATGCAGTATCTAGTATGGGGGCAATATTGGCCAATCTAGATTCCACTTTCGCATCTTCTAATGTAATTCCCATAGTCCCTTCACCCGGAGATCAAATTGACCCTTATGTACATGAGGTTTTTTCTACTATCGAGGGATCTCAACCTCCTGGAACCATTGAAGTAATCCATAGAATTGGATATTCTTCTGGATCGAAAGTCCTGAGGCCTGCTCAAGTGTCTATTAGTTCAGGTCCTCTCGAAACCCAGTGAATTAGTAACCTTTAATGGGATAAACATAATATTTCTTCGCACATGACAAGTAGTAAAATCATCGGGATTGATTTGGGTACTACAAATTCCGCCTTTGCGGTAATGGAGTCTGGAGATCCCGAAATCATAGTAAATGCAGAAGGTGATAGGACTACTCCCTCTATCGTCGCGTTTACAACTAAAACGGAGCGCTTAGTCGGAAAACCTGCAAAAAACCAAGCAATACAAAACCCAGAACGAACAATCCGATCTATAAAACGCCACATGGGTGAAGAAAAATACTCTGTCAACATTGATAAAAAAGACTATTCACCCGAAGAAATATCTGCAATAATTCTTCAAAAAATAAAACGTGATGCAGAGGACTACCTAGGAGAACCTGTGACTCGGGCAGTGATTACTGTTCCTGCTTATTTCAACGATGCACAACGCCAAGCAACAAAAAACGCCGGTGAAATAGCAGGCTTCACAGTTGAGAGAATAATCAATGAACCAACTGCAGCAGCAATGTCCTATGGAATTGGGGATTCTGAAAACAAAACAATTCTAGTTTTCGATCTTGGAGGTGGGACTTTCGATGTCTCTATCCTCGAGCTTGGAGGTGGAGTTTATGAGGTTCTCGCGACAAATGGAGATTCAACGCTAGGTGGTGATGATTGGGATCAAGCTTTAATAAACCACTTAGCGACCGAATTCAAAAATTCACATGGTGTTGATCTGTCCGAAGATCTCCAAGCTCTACAACGCTTAAAAGAAGCAGCAGAAAATGCAAAAATAGAATTATCGAGTGCTCTAGAAACGACAATCAATTTACCTTATGTAACTGCGACCGACTCTGGTCCTCTTCACCTTGAACAAAAAATAACTCGGTCTACATTTGAATCATTGACTAGCGATCTTCTAGAACGCACTTCCACACCAATAGAAATGGCACTAAAGGATGCAAATTGCTCCACTTCTGATATCGATGAGGTCATTCTCGTTGGTGGGTCTACTAGAATTCCTCATGTTCAAGAAAAGGTAGTCTCGATACTTGGAAAAGAACCTAGAAAGAATATAAATCCAGATGAATCTATTGCATTAGGGGCCGCAATCCAAGGAGGAGTCTTGTCTGGCGACATCCAAGACATAGTTCTCCTCGATGTGACACCTCTATCTCTTGGAATTGAGGTCAAAGGAGGCCTTTTCGAACGACTCATAATGCGCAATACTACCATCCCAACTGAGGAGTCCAAAATATTCACAACAGCAGCAAACAATCAACCATCAGTTCATATCAAAGTTTCCCAAGGCGAGCGAGAAATTGCAGATAAAAACGAACTTTTAGGCGATTTCGAACTTTCTGGAATTCCCCCCTCGCCCGCCGGGATGCCTCAAATAGAAGTCACTTTTAAATTAGATGCAAATGGAATCACCCATGTCTCTGCTGAAGACAAAGGATCTGGAAATAGAGAATCAATAACCATCGCTGGAGGATCTGGCCTATCCGACGAAGAAATTGAACAAATGAAGAAAGAAGCCGAAGAACATGCAGAAGAAGATCAACAAAGGAGGTCGTTAGTAGAAGCTAGGAACAATGCTGAGGCCACTATAAACCAAGCAAAAACTCTATTGGAAGAACATAAAGAACATGTGGATGAGGATCTCAAGACAGAAATAGAATCTGCCATTTCTGAAGTAGAAGCAACCCTAGAAAATGAAGAATCATCGGCAGATGAAATATCAGATTCTCTGGAAAATTTATCTCTAAAACTTCAGGAAATTGGAAAGAGAATTTACGACGAAAATAATGCCCAATCTGCAACATCTCCGGATTCTTCTGAAAACCAAGAAGAAGAACCCATTGATGCAGAATTTGAAGATGTAGAGGAATAAATATTCCTGGTAGTTAAATAATTGCTTCACCTATTCGTCCCTATTTATGGGTGAAGATTTTTACGATATTCTTGGTGTAAGCCGGGAAGCAACCACTCCCGAAATCAAACAGGCATACCGTAAAAAAGCGGCCCAATATCACCCCGATGTCTCTAGTGATCCAAAAGCAGAAGATAAATTCAAAAATATCAAAAAGGCGAAAGATGTCTTAACAGACCCTTCTCTTCGGAAAACATACGATCAGGTGGGCCATTCCCAATTCGAACAGGCCCAGAAACAAGGTGGGTTTTCAAACACTAATTTCAGTGGAAACCCTAGTGATTTCTTTAATAATATCAATTTTTCAACTGGATTTGGAAATCTATTTGATATGTTCTCAGGTGGCCCCTCTAGCGCTGCCCCTATGCGTGGAAAAACTCTCACATTATCTCTTGAAATAGATTTAGAAGATGCATATTCTGGCGTGGCAAAAACTATACATTTCAACCGACCAGAATCTTGTTCTAAATGTAGTGGAACTGGACATCCTCCAGATGCAAAAACCACCAATTGTCCCACTTGCAATGGATCTGGAACCATCACCCGAACAAGTTCGACATTATTTGGTCAAATTCAACAAGTAATCACTTGTTCTAGTTGCCAGGGCGAGCGAGTATCTTATTCAAAAACTTGTAATTCTTGTTCTGGATCAGGAGTCTCCATGAATAAAGTAGAATTCCCATTTCAAATTCCACCCGGGGTCCCCGACTCGACAACATTTCTCTTCCAAGAGGAAGGGGCAGCATTGAAAAATGGTATCAATGGAGATTTAAAGGTCACTGTGTCGATAAAAAAACATCATCATTTCAAACGTGAAGGTTCTCATATTTATTATTCCTGCGAAATCCCCTTTCAAGACGCAGTTTTTGGGACTAAAATAAAAGTACCAACTCTAGGTGGTATCTCCGATTTAACAATCCCCCCTGGAACTCAAAATGGTGATACTTTCCGATTATCTGGTTGTGGGATGCCTCAACAAGGTAGAAAAAAATCTCACGGTGATCAAATAAATAAGATTCGCATACCAACTCCTCACCCTTCTAATCTCTCCAGCGAACAGAAAAAAACACTAAAATCATTTGGGAAATCTATCGGAGAAGAAACGAAGTCTGGAATTTTCAATAAACTTAAAGAATTATAATATAATTTCTGTACTTTTGCAGACTCTTCCAAATTTAGATTCCACATTCATTTCCGTTAATTTCTGTAGTTCTTGCATATCTGTACTCGAACAATCAGAAAGTAATGTTACATCGTATCCATTATCATAAGCATCATAGAGTGTGGTGGCGACACAAACGTTGGTCGCACAACCTGCAAATAACACTTCTTCGATCCCATTACTTCTCAGATAATCATCTAGGTCTGTATTGTGAAATCCACTATACCTATGTTTGATGACTATTATGTCTTCTTCCCCAACTTCCAATTCTGGTGCAAATTCTGCCCCCTCCGTCCCCGGTCGACAGAACCATTTTCCAATCCTTTCATATTTTTCACGCAACGGTCTAGATACTGTCTTTTCACTATGTATTGCCCCCACAAATATAGGAGTTCGCCCCGATTCTCTATACTTTTTAAGAAATTTAACAGTTGCATCTATTGCAGGCTGATGAATTGGATCTTCTACAAATCTATCTAATTCTTCCGAATACTTTTTGCAAAAATCTAGTTGGAAATCAACAACAACCAAAGCTGGGTCACTTATCATATCAATTCTATGTTCTATTCGAACCCCTCTCTGATCACCCTTGCGATCAATCATCAGTGCCAAATACTTTTTCCATTAGGGATGCAATGATATTTCATGTACGTCCGAGCAGCCAAGAATCGAGATGAACTTTGGCTTCTAGATCAGATAGAATCCCTCTCAGCGGATGATATCGCTTTCCGCTCTAGAGATTATGTTATCGTAATCGATTCTGATAAACCCACCAAATTGGGTTTCGGGCGAAATAGAATCCATAAAGAACACACAACATCCGATTTTTGTGAGATAACTAGTATTTGTATCCTGGACGATTCACAAAAAGAATCTATACTAGCTCACATTTTTGAAAGCCTCATAAAAAAGGCCCAGAAAGAGGGATTTGATAATTTCTATTTCTTTACAAAAAACACTGATTATCTATCCCAACTAGGTTTTATCTCCCTTGAGGAATCCGACCTTTCACCTCCTGTCCTGGATAGGTTATCTGAAAAACGAGCCACAATCTCTCCAGAAATTGACCCTCTATTACTCGATTTCCAAGTATTCAAAATACCTTCTCATATCAAGGCCACTTTTACCTCTCTCAAATCCACTACGCCTCCTCCTTCTAAATTGACCCCTGAAGATTTTGGAATAAATCCTGAAAAAACTAGCTACAAATATTCTACTCGGAAGTAGAATTATTGGGGCTAAATAAACACTTGCGAATTACTTTTTACAACACTTCATTCAGAAGCTTTTTGTTTTATCCGTGCACACTTCCGTCAATGATCGACGATCTAAATTGGGCCATCGGAGGCGAGGCTGGCCATGGGATCGATTCCACTGGAAAAATTTTTGCACAGGCCCTATCTAGGGCAGGGAGGCATGTTTTCACCTCAAAAGTATTTGCTTCTCGCATACGAGGTGGATATACTTCTTATAAAATAAGAACTGCTATAGTCCCTGTCCAAAGTGTTGTTGATCGTATGGATGTCCTCGTTGCACTCACTAAACGCACAGTAGAAGAAAATTTGAGCCAGTTGCATGAAAAATCCATAATAATATATGATGGCGAGCGAACTATGATGAAAGACTTTGAACCACCTGGGGACATAACTAGTCTAAACGTCCCTCTTCAAAGACTAGCCGAAGAAGCAGGGAACGCTATCATGAGAAATATAGTCGCTCTAGGGGCCACTTGTGCTGCAACAAACTTTCCACTTTCCAATTTGGATGAATCTTTAGAAAAACAATTTTCACGAAAAGGATCTGAACTCGTTGATAATAATAAAAAAGCTGCTTTACTAGGTTATAATTATATTCTTGAAAATTACAATCCTAGCGATTTTGGATATATACTAGAGTGCACTGATGCCAACTACGTTTTATTAAACGGAGATGAGGCTATTGGGATGGGTGCAATTGCCGCAGGATGTCGTTTATATGCAGGATATCCCATCACCCCGGCTACCGCTGTGATGAACTATATAAAAGGAAGAATAGAAAAATTCGGTGGTCATGTCATCCAAGCGGAAGATGAGCTATCTGCAATCAATATCGCTCTTGGGGCTGCAAGAACCGGGGCTAGGACTATGACTGCCACATCCGGCCCTGGCATCGACCTAATGACCGAAACATTTGGCTTAGTATCGATGACCGAAACTCCACTTGTCATCTGCAATGTTATGAGAGCTGGCCCCTCCACTGGCATGCCAACCAAACAAGAACAAGGGGATTTAAATACCATGTTGTACGGTGGCCACAGTGAATGCGAACGATTCGTTCTCGCTCCCACCACCGTTGCAGAATGTTTCCACAAAACCGTCGAAGCATTCAATCTAGCTGAGAAATACAATTTACCTGTCTACTTGACTGGAGATCTATCGTTAGCAGTCACTGATCAAACTTACTCCCCCAATGAATTTGATATGGAGTCTATTGTATGGGAACGTGGAAATCTCATCACCGAAACCTCTGAATTAGAACCTTGGCTCAATTCAAAAGGTCAATTCAAACCACATGCTGACACAGAAGATGGCATTAGCCCTAGGACCTTACCTGGTGTTGAAGGCGGAATTCACATGGTTACTGGACTGGAACATGATGAATTGGGGCGAAGGACTGAGCATCCCCCTACTCGAGATAAACAAGTTCAGAAAAGGAAACGAAAAGTAGAAACTGCAATTGAACAAGAGACCTTCGATTACCGTGAATTTGGGTCTCCAGATTCCGACATCCTAGTTATTTCATGGGGCTCGAATGAAGGTGCAATAATTGAAGCAATGGATCAAATAGATCAAAAAATAAGATTCCTCTCCTTCCCTTATATTTTCCCTCGACCTGACATCTCTGAAGAAATTAAAAATGCCTCCATGGTATTCGTCATAGAGTGCAATGCAAGCGGCCAATTCGCAACACTTTTAGAACATGATTCCCTCTCGCGTGTCACAAGAATATTAAAGTACGACGGAGTGAGGTTTTCTGCAGACGAAATAGCAAAAGAGCTTAATTCATATCTCGTACCTGAGGAGGTCGTATTAAAATGAGTACTGGTGCAAATTTCGCAGAGTTTAAATCTGATAAAAAACCAACTTGGTGTCCCGGATGTGGGGATTTTGGAACCATGAATGGGATATTAAAGGCCCTTTCGAACACAGGGGCAACTCCTGAGAATACATTTTTTGTTGCAGGAATTGGATGTTCTGGAAAAATTGGAACCTATGTTCGAACATATTCAATCCACGGTGTTCATGGGAGGGCACTTCCAGTAGGATGTGGGGCAAAAATAGCAAACCCAAATCTAGAAGTCATGGTCGCAGGGGGGGATGGAGACGGATTTTCAATCGGAGCTGCACATTTCATCCACGCCGTGCGTAGAAATATAAACATGACTTATGTTGTAATGGATAATCGTATCTATGGATTGACCAAAGGGCAGTATTCTCCTACAAGTGGCACCGATCTTAAAACTAAAACAAGTCCAAGCGGAACCTATATGCCACCTTTGGACCCTCTTGCATTAGCACTAGCTTCTCAGGGCACGTTTATAGCACAGGCCTTCTCTTCGGATCTCAAACGCCTTATTGAAATAGTTGAAGCAGCGATAAACCACAACGGATTCGCATTTGTTAATGTTTTCAGCCCATGTGTTACTTATAATAAAGTAGACACTTATCAATACTTCCGAGAGGCACTCGTCGATGTAAATGATATCGGACATGACCCAAGTGACTACGACGCAGCAAAACAGTTAATCCTTGACACCGAAACCGAATATCAAGGAATATTATATCAAAATCAAAATTCAATTTCATATGAATCTTCCCATGGACTAGATTCTCCTATGTGGGATTTGCCTAAAACACCCCCTTCAGACCTCATGAATTTAGTCCGAGAATTCTATTAATTAGGGATTTTTGAATATCTCCATTTTATCGCCTAAATCGCCCGTAATTTATCTAATTTTCCCCCCGTGCAGATCCCATGCATTTTTAACTTCTCCTAACTACACTTTCCCATGGGCGTTCAATCGTATGATATTATTATAGTTGGAGGGGGAACTGCCGGTTCTTTTGCAGCTGCTACTGCTGCCCGGGATGGATATTCAGTTGTTGTCTTAGAGAGAAAAACAAAAAAAGAAGCTGGAAATATAGCTTGTGGGGATGCAGTAAAAGGAAAAAGTACTTTCCCCGATGTAATCGATCTAGAGAGATTGGCCAAAGAATCTTTTACAAATAGAAACATAGATCGGGCAGTCTTTGAAAACCCCGGATCTGGCCAAAAGATTAATATCCCCTTTGGCAGTACTAAAGGGACCATCCTTGATAGATATGCATATGGGCAGGTGTTACTAGATGAGGTAAAATTATCAGGGGCTGATATCCACTACGATACGGTCATTCAAGATGTTACTCAGAATGGTCAAGTGACAGGAGTCACTGGAATACGAAAAGGAAAATCAGTTTCGTACCAAGCTCCTATCACCATCGATACTGGCGGTTCCATGTCTTTACTTCAAGACAAAGTTGATTTCTCTGGAACTACATTCGATACAAATGTTTCCTACAGACAATTCTGCTCCGCATATAGGGAAGTCATTGAATTACCAAAACCCGTAGATTGGCACGATGCTATTATTTTCAAACCCACTGATGAACTAGGCTATCTTTGGTACTTCCCCCGAACACCTACTACAATTAACGTAGGTGTGGGGTTCCAAATGAACAAGCCTCCCATGGAACTTGTTAAAGTAGTCCAAGATGACATTCGAGCACATCCTGATTTCAAAGGTTGTGTCGTAGTTGATAAATTAGGCGCCGCATTACCAACGAGGAGGCCATTTGATTCGGCAGTTGCGCCCGGATTCATCGCAGCTGGGGACTCTGCTGGTCATGTAAATCCAACTACCGGTGGAGGAATTGGCGCAGCAGCAACCTCGGGTCATTTCGCTGCCCAAACTGCAATAAACGCGATCGAATCCGACGATGTAAGTGAGTCCTCTCTCTGGGATTATAATGTCAAAGTTATGGAATCTTTTGGCAAGCGATATGCTGCGATGGACTTATATAATATTTGGGGCGGCGCGCATGATGTTTCAGAACTCACAGATGTCATTTCGTGCATACCTGGTCAACAACTAGTTGATATCATGAGTAAACATGGAAGTACAACAATGGGGATCTGGGTCAAACTTAAAACATTGGCAAAAGCATATCGCCATTGGGGTCTCCTTCTTGAATTATATAGAATTAACAGGGAAGCTGGACGACTCAAACTTCACTATGATCTCTATCCGGCATCTCCTAATGATTTCGATTCATGGCAAGCCAAACGCGACCTAATCATGGATTCTGTTTATTCTATTTGCAACGCCGAACCAAAGTATTAGGGACTTTTTATGTCGCTATAGCCATATAGAACCATGGATACCTCCGATCCAACAATAATTATCCCTCGAAAAAAGGGAATGCCCTCACTGGGCCTTGGAACTTGGAAAATGTCAGGTATTTCTTGTACTAATTCAATCCAATTTGCCCTTGAACTAGGCTATCGCCATATCGACACTGCTCAAATTTACGATAATGAAATAGACATTGGAAATGGAATTTCACAGGCAGAAATAGTAAGAGAAGATCTATTCATTGCAACAAAGATTCACACAAAAAATCTCTCTTATAACCGTGTATTGAGCGAAGCAGAATCTAGCGTAGACCGATTACGAACAGAATATATAGATCTTCTTTATGTCCATTGGCCTGCTGGAACTTATGATCCAGAAGACACTCTAGCTGGGTTTTCCGATCTTAGAGACGATGGGGTGATTTCTCACATTGGGGTGAGCAATTTTGAACCTCAACAACTAAAAGTGGCATTAAAAGAATGCGATGCGCCAATCTTTGCAAATCAAATTGAAATGCACCCCTTTCTACACCAAGATGAGTTGTGCACTTTTTGCAATTCCAATGATATTCTTGTTGTGGCATATTCTCCAATCGCTAGAGGTGCCATTTTCGATTCTCCCGAATTAACTACCATCTCCAAAAAATATGGGGCGACTGAGGCAGAAGTCAGTCTATCTTGGATCCAAAATAAAGGTGCAATACCTATACCAAAAGCCTCTTCTGAAACTCACATTCGCGATAATATACTTTCTTTCCCGTTATCTCTGTCCTCAGACGATATATCTACGATCGATTCTATCGAACTAAACGAGCGCCAGGTCGATCCTGAATTTGCTCCTTGGAACCTCTAACTATTATCTCTCTATGTTTTTGCTACATATACCCTAGATCTCTAAGACGTTCCATAATCCCTTCTTTATCTTGGGCCCTCCCTTGTCTCTCTGAGGTTTCTTCTAGATTTTGTAACCATGCCGGTTTATTTTCAGATTTCATAGATCCCTTTTTTGTACCTAATGATCTAAACCCTTCAAAATATTTTGGCCCAACTGGTATATCTTCAGATAAAATCCCTTTTGGCAGATCATCATAATCAGATGGAACATGGCCTATTGGATATCCCTCAACTGAATCTGGAATAACAAATTTCCACATGGCATCCCATAAACTTCTCTCATCAAATTGCAAGATTGGATGAATTCTATCATGAGGTGGGTATTTCTTATGGTCATGGCGAGGGCTAAAAAAGGTCTCATTTGATCTAGCCTCTTGTTCATCCCACCTGACACCAGAAAATATTCCATCAAATCCCCTTGTTATGATCGTATCATTGAGAACTGCAGTCTTTAACAAATGATTACCTACAAATGAATCTGGATCTATGACTATCCTTTCTTCTTTATAGTCTAATTTTTGCAATTCCTTCTTATTCGACTCATTGAGGTATTTTACTTCTATGCTTTGGCCACTTCTCTCTATGAGATTACCAATATCTTCATTCCTCGCTTTAATTAAATTTAGTTCCCATTTATCTGCCCATCTATCTACAAATTCAGTCACCTCTGGAAAATGTGCAAAGTGATCTAAAAATATCGCAGGAGGGATCTCTTCTCCCCTCTCCTGAGCCACTTCTCGTATCACATAAAGTAATAGTGTGGAATCTTTCCCCCCTGTCCACATAATGGCTGGAGATTTATACTGTTCTAAACCCTCATTGACAACTTCGATTGCCTTTTCTAGTTTTTCTTCAAGACTATGATATTCTTTTGCTGAATGGCCTCTACCATCCTGATAATCGACCTCAATATAATCTGGAAATTCAACAACCATTCTTCTCATACCTCTTTGCTGTATCGTGGGCAAATAACTTTTGTATCTGGCCTCAATTTATATATTTATTATCTCTCCAGTTTATGCCACTTTCCGCATCTATGTCCTTTCTTTCTTCAGTAATTTTTATCACCGCAGGTTTTATTTCTCCTTCAGTAATTTTTACCACTTTTAATTGTTCTTCTTCAATATATATGGCTTCAAGAGATCCTTTACTCCCTCTTTCCGCAATCCCACATAAAACTTGAAACATTTGGTATTGAAAAGCTGTGTTTTGTAATATGGCATCTAACTCCCCTTTGAACGTAGCAATTTCTACTATGTCCATGGGCCGCTCTTGATCTGGTTCAAGTGCTTCTATCTCTTCCTCTGTCAATTCTTTCATCACTTTGAGTTCAGTCACTGTCCCTTTTATCACTGCAGTAGGCGTGTATTTTCCTAGATCTGAATCTTCAACCACAGCTGTTATGATCAATGTGTTACTCCTCCGCTTCATATCTGCACTATCCAATCCTTCTGGAGATTCTAAATTTTTTATATAATCTTCCACTTCCAACAAGGGAATCTCTAGAGTAGAATGAAGATAATATACTTTATTCTCCATATTTTTTACCCCTTTTTGCACTCTCACACATACATTCTGTAGGATCTCCTTGAATATAGTATTGCCCTTCTCTGTTTCTCTAAATTTAATATCATTTTCGCCCGATTTCTTCTAATTTCTCTACAATTGATTCAAGTGGGGTCACGTCCGCATATTTCATATCCATATCAAACAAGGATGCCTCATTAGCAAATTTAGATCTATCTGCCACACATTCAATTGGGATTATAATTCTAAAATTACTTGAATGCCCATCCACTACCGTCGCTCTCACACACCCCGAAGTTGTCATCCCCGTTACCACTACTGTGTCAATCCCTCTATTGTGAAAAAGCATCGCCAAGTGAGTATCAAAAAAGGCACTTGCTCTAGGCTTGTCTAATATAATTTCTCCTTGTAATGGGCTCAGTTTTTTATTGATGTTCTGCCCTTTTGATTCTTTCTTTTCAATTGAACTTCTAGCCCCTGGGCGCTTTGTGGCCCCTGGATATCCTTCTGGGAAATTTCTAGATGGTTTCACATAGTATACTGGAACACCGGCCTTCCTCGCAGCATCGATCAATTTCGCCGTAGCTTCAACGGCAGCAGAACCTGTATCTTCTCTCCCCACTCCATAATCCCCCGTGGTAAATTCATCCGTCATATCCACGATTAATATTGCAGCAGATTTTCCCCATCCAATTCGATTTCCATATCCTGCTTTTCTAAAATATTCTAAATCTTCTTCTGGAATTATATCTGGAATATATGAATTCTCGAGTGACATACTTCATTTTCACATGGCCAATGTTAAAACCTATCGAACAATCTCATTTCTTAAATAACAAATGTGATACATTATCTCTTCCTACTATCTCTATGGAAGATAAATCAAAAATACAGATTCTAGGCACTGGTGGAACCATTGCAAATATCACTGGAAATTACATTTCAGCAGCCGATTTTGTACCTATAGACGCACTTCTTGATTTGGCCCCCGAAGAAGTAACCTCTCACGCCGATCTGTCCCTCACAGAAATAACCCACCTTAATAGCGGAGCACTCACTCCGAAAGTCTGGTTTGACCTCCACGATGAAATCATGCTCCAATCCAATTCAAGTAACCCTCCTGATGGGTTTGTAATCACACATGGATCTAATACCTCGGAAGAAACAGCCTACTTTTTGAATTTGGTGCTACAAACTGATATTCCTGTAATTATCACTGCAGCTCAACGAAATATAGGTAAGCTAGGGTCTGAAGGATTCAAAAATTTATATGATGCCATACGAGTCGCATCCTCTCCCGATTCTAAAGGAAAAGGGGTCTTATTTGTTGCAAATGAAGAAATTCACCATGCACGGGACGTAACCAAAGTTGCCGCTAGCCGACCCGATGCCTGGAGATCTCCTAATTTCGGCCGCATAGGAGATGTTTTCGACCAAGTACGGTTCTATCGAACTGCCACTCGTGCCTCTACAACTAAGACTGAATTCGATATTTCCAATTCTTCTATCTCTGAATTCCCATTATTGGATGTGCAAATAGTATATTCTTCTTTCTCCGATGATGGAACAATGGTCCGAGCGGCAATAGAATCTGGTGCCAAAGGTATTGTGTGTGCTGCATTTCCCACTTGCAGCCCTGCATGGCCAGATAATTACACAACTCAAGGAGACGCCCTCATCGAAGCTACCAAAAAGGGTATACCTGTTGTCCTTTGCAATCGGGGAATTTCTGGATTCAAACCAGTGAAAGAACCATTCTTAAATGGACAAACTCTCCGTCCTCAGAAAGCACGTATATTATTAGCTTTGGGACTGATGGAAACTAACGACCCCTTGAAATTACAACAAATGTTCGATTCATATTGATGTGCCTATCTTATTTTGGCATTCATAACATCTCCGGAAGCCTAAAGTTTGGGTCCCTCTATCCTATTCCACATGAACATGCAATCCGCTCATTGTGAGGTAGATTATGAGCATTAAATCTGAACAGATAGAGATTTCCTCATCTGATTTTGGAAAAATGAAAGATTACGTCTATGAGCAACTCGTCGCTAGCACTGTAGGTGATGTTGGTGGAAATAGAATGAGGTGGTACCCTTGGCATTCTGCAGAATACCGTTTTACTCACATTCTCAATGTGATTTCTCTATCTACAAAAATAGCACAAAATGAAGGGGCAAATATAGATCAGGTCCGTGTATCTGCACTCTTTCATGATATTGCAAAATTTTCTTCCACACAAAAAGACCACGCAAAAGATGGCGCCGATCTAACCTCTGCATATTTACGTGAAAATTTTAATTTCCCCGATTCTTTCCTTGAAAATATTCATAAAATAATCTCCAATCACGTTCATGATGGATCAATTTCCCATTTATCACTTGAGGAAAGATGCTTAATTGAAGCAGACATGATCGATAAAATTGGTGCCAATGGATCTACACTTTTACTCCTAAGAATGGGTTATGATTCTCATCCTCCTGCCCACATCATGGAAACATTGCAGAAAGTTATCAAACGCGGAAAAGAAACTCTCCCTTATATAAGTACAGATACTGGATACTCTCTCGCATATCAGAGAATCCAACGTGCAACGTGGTTAAAGGAATGGGTGGAAGATGAAACTCCTGGAGTGTCCGAACTACCCCGTAATTAAAATTGAAATTGATTTTAACAAAAATATACTACCAAATATAGCTAGTATTGCTGAATTCACCAAAGCAACCACTCTGAAAAACCGTTCATATTTCTTTCCAGCTACTATCAACATTGTTGGAAATATTAAAATCCATATTAAAATTCCTCCAAATATCCCTGTGATTACTTCTATAGTTTGCAATTGAATTTCCCACCCTGTGATTTTGGCTACATTATCTGTAACTATCCCTAACCCTTCATTCTGAAATAATGCTGCAGACAGACCTGCCCAAAAAGCCATTTGCCATGGGTTTACCACCCCCACACCCAAAGCTTTGAAAAACCCACCTTTATTATTCTTTTTAACTTCCCACTTGACTATTTTCCTCCCTTCTCTGAATGACTTATGTGCAAAAACTAACATTACAGTCCCGCCCAACCCTATTAACAATCCCTGTAACCATGCTCTAGAAATAACAATAGCTACCATACCCATGTATGCCATTGACAATAAGACTAGATCTGACACCATCGCTCCAAAACCAGTTTGTACTCCTGCACCCCATCCCTTATTTATACTCTCGTCTGCAATTATGGCATTCATTGGCCCTAGTGGTGCAGCTAATATCAATCCGAATAATATTCCTACTATTATTCCTCCTATCATTCTATCTTTTCTCTTAACTCATATCTCTCTCACGTGTATGGACATCGACACCTCTTTTGGTAAGCTATGTTCTCCTTTCTCATTGCTCACTTTAATCATCCCAAATGGGGCCACCGATTCAATTTTCACTTGTTTTCCTGGTATTATTCCTATCTCTGCCAAATATTGCAATTCCTCACTATCTCTAGTGCGTGGGGCATTCTCGGAGCCGATGTAATTTTCTTTCACTCTCTCTATCACTACTATTTCTCCAGCACTATGTTCTCCTAATTTTGTAGTCTCATCTTTGGCAATTGATGTCAGATCTTCACTTGGTATTGGTGCACCATAAAGTCCATATTTTGGATTCCCAAGCGCATTCGCAATTCTGCGCTCTAATTCTTCTGAAATATGATGTTCCAATACATCTGCCTCTTCGTGAACTTCTGACCAATCATAACCCAAAAACTCCACGAGATATCTCTCTATTAATCTATGATGACGTAGTATTTCCAGTGCGATAGCTTCCCCTTCAGTATTGAGCTTGGCACCTTTGTATTTTTCATATGTTATGAATCCTTTATCTCCTAGCTTGACTAGCATACTCGTCACAGTCGGCGCGCTCACTCCCATCTTCATAGCGAGATCTGAAGTTGATACTTGCCCTTCATTCTCTCGATTAATTAAATAAATATTTTTTAAATAATCTTGCATCACATCGCTAGCATGTTCTCGCATCACTTGATCTTATTTAGACCTATCTAAACATATATTTTTGGGTATTTTTCTATGCCCCCTTCTAACAATCTCTTTTGGCTCTTGCCAAAAAATTTATTCTCTCTTAATCTATATTAAAGGAGTTGGCTCTTGATCTCCTTCATATGGTTCTTCTGTATGGTACTCTAGCCAAGCATCACCATTAAGGAAGTTCTCTGGAATGTCTTCTTCCAATGAACCTGCATTTATTTTAACCCAACCTTCGCCCTCTTTTGACCTCCAGGAATATGCTGCCTTTCCAAGAGCTATGTACACTTCACTTTTCTCTGGTTTAGACTCTCTAAGTTGGAAGATCGCTGAGGATAGTGTAGTTTCATCGTTATAGTCATTTTCTTGATATCTACAAATTGAGTTCAAACCTGGCCCATTTGTATGGTCTATCGATAAATCTCTCATTGTTTCCACCGTGACATTTCCTTCATTTTCTTCTAGTACTTCCATGACTCTTTCATACCTACAATAGCTCGAAGGTATCTCCGATCTAGGCCGCGCCAAATGACTTAAAATCTCAAATTTATTCCCCCGACCAGTTACTCCATTCTCAATCCATCTGGCCGCAAGATGAGTAAATTCTCCTTCAATTATGATGGCTCTTTTGGCATCTGCAATAGGAATACTGCCTGGGGATGACATGGGATCTGAAAATAACAACGGCGTAATGACTTGGGCCGCTTCTACTGCGGTATCTCCATGGATCAACCCTTGTCGCATAAACTCTCCCCTAGATGCAGCTGCCCATTCTTTCGCACTTTTTCCTTCTTCGTCAAATGTGATCGTTCGTGATATATTCGATCCTATTGCAACACCTTTGTCATTTATGCCCATCTTTACGGCAGTAGACCCTGCAGCAGCGACCATCACTACATTATTCCCCTCTTCGTGCTCTTCGACTCTAATCACATTTACCTGCTGATTCTCATAACAATTCTCGCCAGTGAATTCGCTAGAACCTTTTTTATCCGATTGTTTAAAGAAAATAGTTTCTCCCGTTGCAGCAGCATTCCCCGCTGCAATAGCAACTGTACAACCATCTGGGGTAATGTTCTCTTCGAACAAATTAAACGCCAATAGGTCTGCATAAGGTACGGAAGCTGATTTGGCCATACTTTTAATTTCCACTTTGGTTAATTCTGGCAATCGATAGGAATTTTCTTTCGTAGCTGCGTGTACCTCCTTCTTTTGGATTCCTCTACCATTTGCAGCAGTCCAAAAATTCTTTAGATTTTGCTCAATGGCCCATTTAAGCATCTCTCCTCTCTTTTCACCTCTCTTTACAGCCCTCCTCTGATTCGTACAATCTGACATTTTAAAATATTTTACCTTTACTTTATTTATAGTGTTTGTATTCCGCTCGCGCTTCAGTCAATTTCCTAGGAGAATTCCAAGGCATTTTGTCTACATCTACTAATGTCCCGTATCCTCTCTCCCCAACTACTTTTCCATCCTCGTACACAACCTTCCCTCTGACAACTGTTGTAGTAACTTTACCTGTGAACGTTTCTCCATCGAATGGAGTTGCTGTATTTTTCGAAAGAAGGGTCTTTCTATCCATGGTCCAGGTTTCATTCAAATCAAAAATGGTGAAATCTGCATCAGTTCCAATTCGAAGAGATCCTTTTTCTGGATACATTCCCCAAACTTCTGCTGGTCTTTTACTGTGCATTTCTACCCATTTTTCTAATGTGATTTTTCCTTCATTTACAAATGTAAGCATAGCGGCAACTTCTGATTCCAGTCCAACAAATCCAGAGATGACATTCCATGTATTTTGGAATGGGTCATCCATACCTTTCTCCTCATCTGTATGTGGGGAGTGATCAGTTGCTATGCAATCAATCCCGCCACCATTAATTCCGATGTCCCAAAGCATATCTTGCTCAATTTGGTCTCTAATTGGAGGCTGAATTCTCGCAACATTACCTTTCTCTCGCATGACTTCTTCGGTAAACCACAGATAGTGTGGCATAGTTTCAGCGGTTACATTTATGCCCTTTCGTTTTGCATCAAGCACTTGCTGGGCGCCAGACCCAGATGCCAAATGGAATTCATGGATTGGACATCCTGTGTGCTCTGAGAACAATATGGTTCTGCCCACTGCTTCTCGTTCACAAACAGGCGGCCTAGACCAAGAATGATATATGGGGTCATTCTTGCCTTCTTCAATAAACTGGGCCTCATAATGTTTCAGGATTTCGTCGTCTTCTTCATGGAATCCTAATCTCTTCCCAGTTTTAGCGATGGCATGCATCGCATCAAGAAGCTCACCATCATTTGGAGGTGGAATCGCACCAATCGTGGTGCCTAAAAACACCTTATACCCTACACAACCTGCTTCATTTAAAGCATTAACACTCTTTTCTGTTGCATTATCTGATGTTATCACAACGTAGGATTGAAAATCAACATATGCCTTTTCTTCTCCTTTCTCAAACTTAAGTTTAAGGTGCTCTGGTGCATCGATAACTGGTTTGCAGTTTGGCATTCCTATGACTGTGGTTACTCCCCCTGCTGCCGCAGCTTGGGTGGCCGTACCCCAGTCTTCTTTGTATTCGAGTCCAGGCTCTCGGTTATGGATGTGACAGTCTATGATACCTGGGGCTAGATATTTGCCCGCAGCATCGATCTCTCGACTGCCGCTTGGCAGTGCATCAGACGAACCTACTGCTATTATTTTTCCGTCTTTTGCAGCTACACCTGCGTTCTCCATCAAACCGTCTGGAGTTACTATCGTACAATTCTTAATTACAAGATCTGCTTGCATTATACTATAATAAATTCCATTTGTGACAGGTTATATTTATCGAAACAAATATGCCCTATTTCACATGTGGTCACCTTTTTAACAATTGGACGTAATCTAAGAACTATGAGCTCTGCCAATTGGACTCGAAACTGCCTAATCCTATTGATAACGATAATTCTGATAATTCCTGCACCAGCGCTAGCATCTGCACAAGGAAATCCTAGCATAAGTGTATTCTTACCTGAAGACCGGGTCTCACCCGGTGATGAAGCAACTTTGTTGTTTTCTATTCTCAATGCTGGACAAATAAGCGTTGGAGGAGGTGCGAGTGCCGAATCTAGAGTTACTACTGCAAGAGATGTAAAATTAACCCTTTCTCCTGGAACTGCACCCATTCAAATCCTGACCGGAACTATTCCTGTTGGCAATGTGGCAGAAGGAGAAAGTGACCCCGTCCCTGTTAAAATATCAGTCAATGAAGATGCCAAACCTGGGACTTATTCCCTATCTGTCGAAGTTGCTTATGTTTACACTTATATAATCTCTACAGGCGATGCAGATAGCCCCGGTCATTATGAAAGAGAAAAAACAATAACTCAAAATGTTAACCTAATAGTGGAGCCAAAACCCATATTCAAAATTGATCAAATCACTTTAGGTCCTATTCTTGATGGATATGGTCCACTTAATGTTCTTCTAACCAATAACGGCAGTGAGAATGCAAGAGATGCCACCCTGACCATGGCATCTGAATCCTCTCAACTTACTTTTGCTGGTGCCCATGGCTCTCAAAGTGCAAGCGCATTTATAGGCAATCTTCCATCTGGAAATTCTATATCTGTTCCATTCGAAGCCCAACTTGCAAAAGGATCTATGGGGATAACCCATCCAGTTTCTATTTCTATATCTTACACAGATGAATTCGGAGAAGTTCAACAATCCAAATCAATTAAATCCGGCGTATCGCCCATTTCTGATTCTGGAAGATTCTCTGTAGTCTCCAATCCTACTAAACTCTCTTTGGACCAATCCGCCGACATATCGTTCACACTCACAAACAACGGAGGGGATTCCGTTTCTGACGCACGAGTATTCATACAATCAACGGATCCAAAACTCTCTTTCGGTGGATCTCCTACTGCCGAATCTATGATTGGAAATTGGCCCGCTTCCGGTCAACAAACTGTTTCATTCAAAGCCGGACTAGCTGACTCTTCCAATATACGGCCCTATCCTGTCACAATAGAGGTTCGCTACAAATCTAATAATAACTCCGATCGGACTTCTTATGCAATATCTACGGGGGTTACTCCCCTCGGGGAACAATCATTCTCCATCGACGATATTTCTACTAACTTATCTGTTGGCAGTGAAGGAGATCTTACTGCCAATTTGGTCAACGATGGCCCACAAGAAATTGAAAACGGTGTCATTATTTTTGCATCCGACCTCCAAACAATATCTTCACTTGAAGATGAATATGCTGTAGGAAGTCTTTCAGCTGGGGAGGCAAAACCGTTTAAATTTTCTTTGGACGTGAGTGAATCTGCAGATGAAGGAAATAGACAGGTATCTCTCACCGTAAGATATAGGGACTCGGATGGAAAATCTCATATTTCAGACCCCATCGACGTCATTTTAACAGTCTCTTCTGAGGTGAATGCATTTGAAGTATCACCTGTTAGCTCTACTTTCGCACCTGGAAACAGTGGCTTGTTAGTCTTGAAAGTAACCAATGTAGACGAAGAGACAATCACTGATATCTCTGCAAAGGTATTTCCTGAAAGCCCCATAACAGCAGAAGATGATACTGCATTTATACCCCGGTTATCTCCTGGAGAAAGCACCGAAATAATATTTGACATCACCATGTCTGGCAATGCCTTAGATAAAATTTATCCACTAGATTTGGATTTCCAATATGACACCTCTTCCGGAGAAACACTCCTCTCAGATACCTATCAAGTACCTGTCACCTCCGATTCCGCCGCAAATGATGGCCAAAGTACTCTCCCTGGTTTTTTACTTCCTATGGTAGTTATCCTTGCCGCAATAGTAGGAGGGGTCTATTTTTATCGTAGACGTCAAAACTCAAAAACAGAAAGGTAAGTTGACATAATATGGATCTCGAACCTTATGTAGAACCAATAGTCAAGCTGATTACTTCTCAAACGAAGGCGATCATAATTTTATTCCTAGTCCTATCTGTGATCTTCACTGCAGGTCTAGGCAATATCTCCACCGAATCCGGCACAGAGCAATTCACAACAGATCTACCATCTGAAAAAGCCCTTCAAGAAATCAACCAAGAGTTTACTCCCCGTTTCACCATCGACAAAGAAACTAATACTGGAAGTACTCAACTTATTCAAGCCAGTACAAATGTGCTGTCTAAACAGTCTCTTTTACGAATGTTAGAACTTTTGTATGAATTGGAACAGAATGAAGATCTTAGGGTCGTGAGCACTTCTAGTGTGGCTCAGATCGTAGCAACATCGATCGACCCCTCTGCACAAACTCTCCGAAAACAAATTTATGTAATTGAACAAACTCCCGCTTCTCAAATTAGATCTACTCTCCGATCCACCAATGAACAGTTCCCTCTAGCTGGCCTTCTCAGTAAAGATTATAATGAAGGATCTATGACTGCAAGTTCTACGATAGGTGTGGTGATTCATTCCTTGCCCTCTTCTGCACAATCTGCTCAACAAAGTTCTGGTACTAGTGGAACTGATCCTCTGACTGATATACAAGTCAGTGTGCAAGAAGTTGCTACCATTGGAGGGGATGTAAGAGTATTCGGATCTGGTATATTCTCAAGCGAATTTGGTAGTGTTATTGGAGATACGATGATCATTGTAACTCCTGCTGCAGTCTTATTTATAATTTTATTTTTGGTATATTCCTATAGAGATTTAATAGATCTATTGTTAGGAATCCTGTCTTTGTTTATGGCACTCATTTGGACATTTGGATTCATGGGAATTGCAAACATACCCTTTAGCCAAATGCTCATTGCAGTTCCTCCTATCCTATTGGCCCTAGGTGTCGATTTCGGTATTCATGCTATCAACCGTTACCGTGAAGAAAAGAATGAAGATACTAGTGTAAATCAAGCAGCATCTCGGATGCTTCGACAAATTCTCATCGCATTTTTCATAGTTACTTCAACCACTATAATTGGCTTTTTATCAAATTTAACTAGTGCACTTGCACCTATCAAAGATTTCGGAGTAGTTGCAAGCATTGGCATTATATTTACATTTTTAATTTTTGGAATATTCTTGCCTGCTGCAAAAATACATCTAGATCAATTCCGAGGACAAAAACGACGTTCTCGAACACCTCTTGGTGTTGAGGGGTCTTTTTTAGGTCGTGCATTAAAGATCGGAGTGTGGATTGCTAAACATATCCCTGTTATTTTCCTAATTTTTGTTATCATCGTCTCTGGATTTTCTCTAAATTATGCTACTGGAATTGACACAACTTTTGCAGTTGAAAATTTCTTACCGCCCGAAACATCAGCCTCCTATTTGATGGTACTTCCTGAACCTTTCAGGCCCAGTGAATACTCTTCTATTGGGACCCTCAATTACTTACAAGACAATTTCGACATATCTCAAGAAGGTTCTGTAACTATGTATATAGAGGCACCTATGCGAGAGGACAGTGCGTTAGAATCACTCTACAGAATTAGTCAGAATCCCCCTGATTCTTTTGCCACCGAAAACAGAATTGCCGTATCTAATAGCATCTTGACTGTAATCCAAAACACGGCAGCAAATTCTCCTGAATTTGCTAGACTAGTCTCTAAAAACGATAGAAATGGAAATGGAATCCCCGATAAAAACCTCGACGACATATATGATGTCCTATTCTCATCTCCCACTGCACGTGCAGATACACTCAAATTCTTATCCGAAGACCGACGTAGTACTCTTGTTATTTATTCTCTTAAAGCTGGGGCAAATACAGAAGCTGCCGCTTTAGAAGGAAAAATGCTGGCACAAGAACAAAGATATCCTACGATTGCCACTGGCGAAACTGTGGTATTGGAGGATGTCGTCGAATTACTACTTCAATCAGCAATAAAAAGTCTCTTAGTAGCTCTATCCCTTACTGCTATCTTCTTAATTTTCTTATATTGGCTCCTCAACCGCCGTCCCTTATTGGGCTTAGTCAATGTATTCCCTATCGTAGTTACAGTGGCATTAGTAGGAGGGAGCATGAGATATGCGGGATTGTCCTTCGACGCCTTCACCGCAACTGTATTGGCGTTGACAGTTGGACTTGGAGTGGATTATTCAGTACACATTGTACACCGATTTGTCGACGAATATGATTCTAGCAAGGATCTTTTTGAATCTCTCAATCGAACCTTACAGGGCACTGGTGGCGCCCTCACTGGAAGTATGCTTACCACTGTGTTCGGAATCGGTGCATTATATCTTGCTGTTTTCCCGGCAATTGGTTCTTTTGGCCTCCTTACTGCACTAAGTGTACTGTATGCATACCTCTCCTCTATCATTGTTCTCCCCCCTGTGCTTGCACTTTGGACAAAAATAGCTTAATCTTCACCCCTCGGTCCAGGAAGGTGGATTTAATAGTATCGGCATCAGCGTTCGATTATGGAACGTGCAGATGTCGCTATCATTGGCGGTGGTCCCGCTGGGGCAATTGCGGCTCAGTCAGCAGCATCTCGTGGGGCAAAAACGATATTATTTGAAAAAGGAGTCCCTCGCGAGGATCGAAAAAATATTGGCCCCGATTCTACAGACGCAGCTGGGATCTTAGACTACTGGGTCGATTTAATGGAACTTGATCCTTCAACATTTCCCAATGATATCATCCTTCGACATCTCAATTGTGCAGAATTCATCTCTCCCTCGGAAAGCGTCTGTCTACATAAAACTGGAATCAAATCTTCCTACCCTCACTTTGGGTATACTTATAACCGAACTTTGTTCGACGATTGGATGCTTGAAAGAGCTAGTTCAGCCGGGGCAGACTGCCGAATTGGAGAAACTGTTCGAGAGGTTATAGTCTCAAAAACGGGTCCTCATGAATTGATTTTAAGAACTGGGGATTCCCTTTTCGCAAAAAATCTTATCCTAGCAGATGGACCTCAGCGGAGTATTACTTTAGGTGTATTGGATCAACTCCTTCCTTCTGGAATGGCTTCAAACGCGCTTGGGACCACTGTTGCAAATCACATAGCTTATCAAGAATACCGGAAAATCCCTGAAGACTTATTCGAACCTGATAAGATCAAATTTTGGTGGGGGCATATACCTGGTCACACGGCATATCCTTGGATTTTCCCCAATGAAGGGTGTACCGCTAGAATTGGTGTCACTATGCCAATCGGAATGGATATAAATGATGTATCCGATCGAGATTCCTATTTATTACTTAGGCCCGAAGATGGACAAATACCAAAATGCAATGATTATATCGAGCGACTTCTTTCCTTTATTTTCCCCGATTTGGAGCTATCTGATTTCCCTCTTGTGAAACAGAAAGGAAAACGCAAAGGCACCGAAACTTACCCGATCTCTTCTACTCAACCAATAGATTCACCTAGCCATTTCAATATAGCCATTACTGGCGGCGCTATGGGGGCAACATCAGCTTTCCATGAAGGGGGGGCACACGTTGCCATCCGAACTGGAAAAATAGCCGGAACACTCGCAGCTTCCGATTCTCTAAAACAATACAACTCCCAATGGAAAGCTGCAATAGGAACTGAAATAAGAAGAAATGTTGCATTTGCCAATTTAGTTCGTGGGTTTGGCCCATCCGATTGGGATTCTGTATTCCGTATTACAAATAGAGTTCTCAACAGTAGCAACACTAGCTCTACCTTATCTGCCCTTCGAAGAGCGGGGCTTGGAGGCTTCAAACTCTTAAGTACTTATAAAAAAGAAAAATTCCTACTCAGAGACGGACGTTATGTTCAAATAACAGAATCAGATTACCATTCTCCTTGATCCCTTTTCAATATGAATATCCCATCTGAAAAAAATACTCCTTTGTCTTCTACTTCCATGCTGGATCTTTACACTCGTTATGGTGCAAATCACCATTTTCATATTTTCTGTGGAGTGTTTGGAACTCTACTCGGGCGTTTCTCTAGCTTGTTACCTGCATTTTTCTTAGGGTTATCAATTGATTTGATTTTTTTTAACCAGGATCTCCCGCCTTCTTATATTTTTTCCACTCAACTCAAATCTATTCCTCCGCTTTCGGCTCTTATACTCTTCTCAGGAATAATCGTATTGTCATTTTTGGTTGGTGCATTTTCTATGTGGCTTGGCGACCGTGGTTGGAACGCCTTTGCCCAAGAAATACAACACGAACTCCGGATAGATGCATACAATGCCCTTCAAAATTTATCAATGAATTTTTTTGAGGATTCTCGAACTGGGGAGTTATTAAGTATAATCAACAATGATGTAAACCAGCTTGAGGATTTCTTAAGCACTAGTTTTAGTGATGCCATCCGATTGGTAATAATGGTTATTGGAGTTGGATTTATTCTCTTTTTACTCAACCCCGAACTAACTCTCATCGCCATGCTACCCGTTCCAGTCATTGCAATTTTAGCTTATTTATTTATGAAAAATATCCATCCAAAATATGCCGAAATGAGATCTAGTGTCGGTGGATTGACTTCACGATTGGAAGATAACCTTAGTGGAATTGAAGTAATTAATACCGAATCCACCAAACCATATGAGAACAATAGAGTTTCCAACTCTTCAACTATGTATTATGATACAAATTGGGCTGCAATCTCCACTCGAATAAAATTCTTCCCCATGGTAACAATAATCACTGGCATTGGTTTTGTTCTCACCTTTGCGGTTGGCGGGATCTGGGTCCTCTCTGGCCCGCCCCTAGGTTTCACCCGTCCACTAACCCCTGGAAATTTTGTTACTTTCGTTATTTATGTCCAACAATTCGTTTGGCCAATCGCCCAATTTGGCCAAATAGTCAATACATACCAACGTGCAAAAGCATCCAATTCTAGGATATTCGGCCTACTTGAGGAATCTCCCTCTATTGTGGAATCTCCCCTGGCAGTCAATTTTTCTACAGACGATATGACTCTGCGATTCGATGAAGTTTATTTTCAATACCCTTCACTTGATGCCCCTGTCCTGAAAGATATATCCTTCCAATTAGAAAAAGGAGATATATTGGGGGTGGTCGGGGCATCTGGAAGTGGAAAAACCACTCTCATAAAACTACTTGCACGATTATATGATGTGGATAGGGGGTCTATATCTATAGGTGGGAAAGACATCCGAGAAGTGACTCTGCATAGTCTCAGGAATCTTCTTGCACATGTTAGTCAAGACAGTTATCTCTTCTCTGGCACCCTCCGTGAGAATATAGAATATGGACAAAAAAATGTAACTGAGGACCAACTAATAAAAGCAACAAAAATAGCACAAATTCACGATTTCATTTCCACTTTACCAGAAGGATACGATACTCAAATTGGAGAGCGTGGTGTAACTTTGTCAGGTGGCCAAAGACAGCGAGTGGCACTAGCGCGAGCATTAATCAAAGATTCTCCCATCCTTATCATCGACGAAGGGACTCGATACCTCGACACAGAAACAGAGTCTCTTATAAGGGAAAGTATATTCAATTCTTCTTCTGATAGGATTACTATTATCATCTCTCACCGTCTCGTATCTGTATCTCACTCAACTAAGCTCATAGTACTAGATGAAGGTGGTATAGTTGCACACGGCACTCACGAAAAATTGCTACAAAATAGTTCTCTTTATGCATCTCTTTGGGAAAGTCAGTCAACCCACTCTTAAACTAATTATATTTGTCCTATGTCTATCAACTTAAAGATAAAAAGGTCAATAGACTTGCTCCAAAAACCACAACAAATGCTCCCACCAATAGTCTAACTGTGACTCTTTCTAATCTTTGTAAGAATAGAAATGATATCCCTGCAACTAATAATGGACTAGTTTGCATTATTGGGAAAACAATCGTTACTGGGCCCGAAGATATGGCCAAAAAATAGGCTATTAAAAAACATGTGTTGCACACGGCGGCAATTAACATCCATTTCCATTGAGAACTATCCATTTTAGATAATATTGGTAATTTTCCATTCCACCACAGATATGCAAAGAAAACAATTCCTCCCGCCGCTGCTTTAAGTGCCAAACCCACTAATATGGGCGTTCCTTCTTCCAACCCTACCTTATTAAAAACAGGGTCGAGCGCATAAAAAAATGAGGCCAATAATGTAATCATTATGCCCTTCAAAGATCCTTTCAATTTTTCTTTACGGGATGTAATTTCCATAGAAACCAATGCAACTCCTGTAACTATCATCAGTATACCTATGATAATTTCTATCGACAACGTTTCACCTAATAATATAACTGCGGCAATAGCAGCAATCATTGGATTCGAGGCTTTCATAGGCTCTGCTCTACTCGCGCCAATATGCCGAATCCCTTCATAATATAGTGACCTTGCCAATACCGTTCCCACAATACCTGCAACAATGAACGCACCTATTGACCTATATGTCAGTCCATAATTGGGATGGTGTATTAAAAACGCTAGTGGGATGAATACAATTAGATTGACGATTAAAACAACTGCCAAAATGTCAGAAGATCTATTTTTTTGCGTTCCTATCCGAACTGCCACCGAAGTCATGGCAACAATTAAAGCAGCCAAAAACGCAAAGAAAATGGCACTTATTTCTGACATATTTTTCTATCCTGTGATTATACTAAACTCCCTCCATCAACTGCAAGCTCCGAACCTGTGATAAATCCATTTTCGGGATCTGCCAAAAATAAAGCAGCATTTGCTTGATCTTCTGGTTTCCCCCACCTTCCCACTAATATGGCATCTACAACTTTCCCTGACCTTTCCTGCTCTTCTCCTACTGGGGATCCTGTTCTAGTTGGGGAAAGTGTATTGACCCTAATCTCCGGAGCAAGTATCTTTGCCATCGACCGTGAAAAATTAACTATTGCTGCCTTTGAAGCAGCATATGCAGGAGCATCCGTTCTACTACGGTGGGCAGAAGTGGAAGAAACATTTACTATTCTCCCCTCTCCTCTTTTCTTCATAGATTTGGCAACTTCTCTTGTACATAGAAATGCACCTCTTACATTCACAGCAAAAATCCGATCAAATGTTTCTACAGAAAGATCAAAGAGACCATCATGATCACTAATCGCAACATTATTTACTAGAACACTTATGGGGCCCCATTCATCTTCAACAGATTCTACCATATGTTTCACTTGATTTTCATCCGTAACATCTGTTATCACTGATATGGCTTCTCCACCTGCCTGTTTTATTAACTCAACAGTACCTTCTGCACGTTTTTTATCGACATCGACCACTGCAACTTTGGCACCCTCTCTAGCAAACAATTCCGCGGTTTTTCTTCCAATATTTCTCCCCGCGCCGGTTATTATTGCAACATCTCCTTTGAGCTTTTCTGAATTTACCATGAATCTTAAAAAATCTCCTACATTTATACATATACTCTTCTCAAACACACCCCGTTTCATTTAATAAATTATATATTTGTACTGTTCTAAATTCCTACATACAATGAGTAAAACCACTATAGACTGGATCGGTCTAAGAGAATTCATTAGCCGAGCAGAAAAAGTACCTGGTGAGATAGTACATATCGACAATGCCCACTGGGATCGAGAAATGAGTACTATATCCCATGAACTTTGCCGACATCACCCACGGCCAGTTCCTGCACCCATTTTTGACAACATCCCTGATTACAAACCTGGTTTCCGAACCATGTATGCAATGACTAATTCTATGAATCGTCTTGCAATAGCCCTTGGAATGGAACCGAATTACCATCATGAGATGAAGTTCCTGCAAGACTATCGTAAAAAGGCCAAAGAAATGGCGGCAGTAGATGCCATAGACCCCGTATTCGTCGAGAAATCTGAGGCACCCGTAATGGAAAATGTAGATCGCGGCAAAGATGTTGATCTTTTGAAATTCCCGGTACCTAAACACCATGAATACGATGGGGGTCGGTATATTGGAACTGCAACTAGTTTTATAACTGACAATCCTGGCATGGGGCGAAAAGCCAATCTCGGTGCCTACCGTGTGCAAGTACATAGCGCAAACGAAGCGGGAGTTTATATCTCTCCTGGAAAACACGGTGCGCTAGATATAGATGATTACTGGCAACGCGATGAAAGAGTCCCAGTAGCCGCATCATTTGGTCAAGATCCTATACTATTCTATTATACATCTGTTGGAATTGAACATACCCACCCATACGGTGAATACGCCCACACAGGGGGGCTTAAAGGACATCCTTTCCCTGTTATCGAAGGCCCTGTAACTGGACTTCCACTTCCTGCCCACGCGGAAATTGTAATGGAAGGGTTTATTGAGCCACATTCTACCCACTTAGAAGGCCCATTCGGAGAATGGCAAGGGTACTATGGAAGAGATGCGGATGAAGAACCTTTGATCAAAGTCGAAGCTGTTTATCATCGCAATGACCCAATCATGACATGTGCGGTCCCCGCCAGGCCACCTTATGATTATTCCTATCACAAAGCACTAGCAAGATCTGCAACCACGTGGGATTACCTAGATACTGCAGGTGTCCCTGGTATCAAAGGTGTATGGAGAACTGAAGCTGGTGGATCAAGACTATTCAACATCATCTGTATAGAACAAAGATACCCTGGCCACGCACGCCAAGCTGGATTCATAGCTCAACACGTACGTGAAGGTGGATATGCAAACAGATTCACTGTAGTTGTCGACGATGATATCGATCCAACAAGCTGGAATGAAGTCGCTTGGGCGATGAGTACAAGGTGCGATCCCGCAACTGATATTGATATTCAACGAAGAACCTGGAGCACTCCTCTTGACCCTCTCGTCGAATTCCATGGAACTGAGCCCGGTTTAAAGAACTTAACTTTCAATTCTCGAGCCTTAGTCGATGCAACCATCCCATTCGAACGCCTACACAATTTCCCCAAAGTTGCAGAAGCGCCTCGTGAATACACAGAAGAAATAATCGATAAATGGCGCGAAGTAATCACTGGTGTCAAATCGAAAGAAAAAGAAACTGTTAAAGAATAACTCTCTCAAGCTTTCGCCGAATAAATTTTTTCTTTTCGACCTAGGAAACCCTTTTTAGTTGTAATGGGAAATAACAATCTATATCATGAATTCCTCTAATAACCTCCCTATCTCCAGACGTGCATTGTCCGCCGAAGCATCTCCTATCAGAGAAATGGCCAATCTAGCCTCTCAATACGATGGAGATGACCTGGTGAGTCTGGCTATTGGAGAACCTGATTTCACTACTCCTTCTCATATAATCGAAGCCGCTGCGAAAGCAGCTAAGAATGGATCCACACACTATACCCAAAACGCTGGCATTCTCGAGCTAAGGGAAGCAATATCTGAAAAAATGCGATCTGAAAACAAAGCCGATTTCGATCCTGCTTCTGAGATCGTCGTGACTAACGGGGCAATGCAAGCTCTTTCTTTTGCCTTACTCGCAATAGTCGATCCGGGATCTGAAGTTATATTTCCCACTCCTTGCTGGCCAAATTATTTCTCGCAAGTAAAACTAGCAGAGGGCAAATCAGTCCTCGTTAAACTTCCTCAGTCAAATGGTTTTCAATTAGATCCTGATTTGATAATTAATTCAATAACTAAGGAAACTGCAGCAATTGTGTTGAATTCTCCCAACAACCCCACAGGCGTCGTTTACGACCGAAAAGCGATAAACGAAGTAGTAACCGCCGCTGCAGATAATAATGCATATGTTATCGCGGATGATGTATATGAGGGACTGATATACGAAGGGGACGCAGATAGCATAGTCTCTTATGTTGATCACCCCGAAAATATTTTAGTTGTAAATTCCTGTTCTAAAAAATATGCTATGACTGGTTGGAGGCTAGGTTGGTTAGCTGGAAATAAAGATATAATCGAAGCCGCAGCAAAACTCCATCAGAGTACTACTTCTTCCGCTTCAAGCGTATCTCAAATGGCAGCATTGGAAGCCATAACTGGAGATCAGGGCCCTATCAATTCAATGAAAAAAGAATTCAAAGCCCGGCGAGATTATGTGGTGAGCCGAATCGAAGAAATGCAATCAGTTTCATGCCCCCGACCAGGTGGTGCAATATATGCCTTTCTTGATGTAAGTGCTCTGGATGGATCTGACTCTGAAATCGCAAAACGATTACTCATGGATTACGGTGTAGTCACCGTTCCTGGAAGTGGGTTTGGGGCAGAAGGGTCCTTCCTTAGACTTAGTACTGCAACCAGTATGGATCAACTCAAAATAGGATTGGATCGCATTGAAAAATTATTAAAAAATGAGTTAAGCTAAGATATCTGATCAATGTATCTCGTCACTTCTTGCATTTTTTCTACCTGGCCATACTTTAAACCCATTTCTACCATGTGATATTCATGGGCTTCAACTCGTTTATCCGATACACACTCCTCGGGAAGTATTATATTAAAATCATTTGAAAATGCATCTGTAACCGTCGCACGAATGCACCCCGATGTCATCATCCCTGTTATAATCAATGTGTCAATTTTCATCGATGAGAGGTATGTATCTAACATAGTTTTAAAGAATGCACTAGATCTACTTTTTTCCAAAACTATTTCATTCTTCATCGGAGCTATATCTGGTAAAATTTCCATATATGGTTTCGCTTCTTCTTCACTTTCCATTCGAATACCTTCTTTCTTCGCCCAACCTCCTCGCTCAGTATCTGTCATAGGTATCCCTCCGCTAGTATGTGAGAGCTTCCCACCTTTTGTAAATATCACTGGCATGCCTGCATCCCGCGATTTAATTAGTATTTTTTTTATCGATTTTGCGGCTTCAATGCACGGGGGGTATGCACCTTCTACCGCCTCGTCCGCTAGAGCGCGAGTCACATCAATAACCAAAAGAGCTGGATTTTCACCCCATTCAAATTCATTCATAGGCGTTTACTATTTGATGTAATGGGTCTTAAATGATCATTTTTCCTAACGAAACTTTTATTTAGAACCTTAACTCCATAACTAGTGAACATATTGAAGATTTTTGGAGTTAACTAAAATGGCCTATCAACCTATAATTGTCCTGAGTGAGGGCAGTCAACAAACAAGCGGTAGAGATGCACAGAGAATGAACATTGCTGCAGGAAAAGCAGTTGCAGAGGCGGTCCGATCAACATTAGGTCCTAGAGGAATGGACAAGATGCTTGTGGATTCACTTGGGGAAGTTGTTATCACAAACGACGGTGCAACTATTCTTTCTGAAATGGACATTGAACACCCCACTGCACAGATGATAGTTGAAGTAGCAGATTCTCAAGAAGAAGAAACCGGAGACGGGACTACATCTGCGGTTGTTTTAACAGGAGAACTACTACTTAAAGCGGAGGGACTATTGGATGAAGATGTTCACCCTACCATCATTGTATCTGGTTATCGACTTGCTGCCAAACATGCCCGAACTGTGCTAGACAAACTCGCCATAGATGCCGCACCAACCGAAACAGAGACTCTGCTGAAAATAGCAAAAACCTCTATGACCGGAAAAGGTGTCGGCGATTCCCATGATCATCTAGCCGATTTAGCAGTTAGAACAATACAAGCCATCGAAGAAGACGGAAGAATCGATCTAGAAAATGTTAAAATAGAGACTGTTTCTACTGGTTCAATCGATGAATCTGAACTAATAGAAGGTGTGTTAATCGATAAGGAACCTGTCCATGAAAACATGCCCACCAAGGTAACAAACGCAAAAATAGCTCTACTAGGAACTGCAATTGAAATCGCAGAAACAGAAACTGATGCAGAGATCAGCGTATCCGATCCTGCTCAATTACAACAATTCCTTGATGCAGAAGAACAACACATGCGAGATCTAGTAAATGCAGTTGTGGATGCAGGGGCAAATGTTGTATTCGTTCAGAAAGGTATCGATGACCTAGCACAACATTACCTAGCCAAAGCGGGAGTCCTCGCGATTAGACGAACTAAAAAAAGTGATCTAACAAAACTCTCTCGTGCAACAGGGGCAAAAGTAGTGTCAAAAATCACTGATATCTCTAAAGATGATTTGGGATCTGTTGGCTTAGTGGAACAAAGAAAAATTGGAGAAGATGAGATGATATTTGTCGTTGAATGTGACAATCCAAAAAGTGTATCTCTCATTTTACGTGGGGGAACTGAACACGTCGTAGAGGAAGTAGAACGGGCCCTCAATGATGCACTAGAAGTTGTTAGGGTTACCATTCAAGATGGAAAAGTTCTCGCAGGTGGTGGATCCCCTGAAGTTGAGGTCTCTCTATCCTTGAGAAGCTATGCTGATTCAGTTGGTGGAAGGGAACAACTCGCAATTGAAGCATTTGCAGACGCAGTTGAAGTCATCCCTCGAACACTAGCTATCAACAGTGGATTGGATCCTATTGATTCTATAGTTGATCTAAGAGCTCAACACACAGCAGGTAATACACACGCTGGTCTTTCTTCTGTTGAAGGGGGCGTCGCCGATATGTTGGCAGAAGGAGTCGTAGAACCCCTCCGTGTCAAGACCCAGGCAATATCTAGCGCCCAGGAAGCAACGGATTTAGTCCTTCGAATAGATGATATCATTGCAGCTGGGGATCTCTCGAAAGGACCCGGGGGCATGGAAGATGACCCCTTTGAACACGTATAATCTCCGATAAAAATTTTATTCTTATAATACCAAAATACTGTTTATCCCAGGCTTCCTTCCATCTCTAGTTCTACTAGTCGGTTAAGTTCAACAGCGTACTCGATTGGCAGTGATTCTGTTATCGGTTCAATAAATCCTGCAACTATCATTTTCTTGGCATCTGTTTCTGAAAGCCCTCTAGATTGTAAGTAAAATATGTCTTCATCTCCTATTTTACCAACCGTTGCCTCGTGAGCCACATCCACATTATTTTCATGAATCTCAACGTGAGGCATTGTATCCGAAGTCGAACCATTGTCAAACATTAATGCATCACATTCAACCGTAGAAGAAGACCCAGTCGCCCCCTTTGCGATATGGACCAATCCTCTATAATTTGTCCTGCCTCCATCTTTGGAAATAGACTTGGATTCTATACTAGATTTGGTATCTGGTGCATTATGGTATACTTTCGCACCCGTGTCGATATTTTGACCCGAACTAGCAAATGCTATCGTCATATGGGTGTCAGTTGCACCTCTGCCCTTGAGGACTGTGCACGGATACAACATAGTTGCCTTGGACCCCATCGACCCCGAAATCCATTCCATACGACCTTCTGTTTCTACTATTGCACGTTTTGTATTCAGATTATACGTATTCTTCGACCAGTTTTGTACAGTCGAATACTGGACATGGGCATGATCTTTAACAAATACTTCTACACAGCCTGAATGAAGATTAAAAGCAGAATATCTAGGGGCTGAACACCCTTCTATGTAGTGCACTTCAGATCCTGCTTCTGCTATTATCAAAGTATGCTCAAATTGTCCCATCCCTGCCGAGTTCATTCGGAAATACGCTTGGACTGGCATTTGAACTTGAACATCTTCTGGAACATATACGAACGAACCACCCGACCAAATGGCCCCATGAAGCGCTGCGAATTTATTATCACTTGGAGGGACACATTTTGTCATAAAATATTCTTGAACTATGTCTGGATGTTCTCGAACTGCCCGGTCCATATCCATAAATATGACTCCTTTTTCTTCCCACTCCGAACTCATATTCTGGTAAACAATTTCTGATTCATATTGTGCACCAACTCCTGAAAGGGCCCTCCTTTCTGCCTCCGGAATTCCTAATTTGTCAAATGTATCTCGAATATCTTCTGGTAAATCATTCCAGTCTTTGACACCACCTCTGACCTCTACATCTGGCCGTATATATGGGATGATCGCATTAACATCTACTTCTGCTAGATCTGGCTGACCTGGCCAATCTGTAGGCATTGGCAAAGATTCCCAGAATTTCAGTGATCGTAATCTGCGCTTTAACATCCATTCCGGTTCTTCTTTGTCCTCTGAAATTACTCTAATAGTATCTTCTGTAAGTCCTCTTTCCGCCCGAAATGCAGATTTCTCTTCTTTTTTGAAATCAAATCGGGCGCTTGCGTCTGTTTTACGGAAATACTCTTCTTCAGCATTACTCATTACAATATACCATAGGACTTCTACCCATTTAAAAATTTATTCCTGCAATTCTGTTTGAACTGAACATTCTTCTCTCTCCCCACTCTCGTTGTACGTATAAAGTACCCCTTCTTCTTCATCTTCTGTTTTCCTATGCGACCCATTACAAAATGGGAGATTGGATGATAAACCACACATACATATTCCTCTCAGTCTAATGTTTCCTTCGTCATCAACTACTTGGAGCTTGTGCGAAGCATGGGCTGAACTTATGATTACTCTTGCCATATGTCTCTTATACAATCTTTGGTAAAAACAACATCGGTACGGTCTAACTATAAAAACCAACTCTAATTACAATTAAAACTAGTCTGGCTATCTATAACGAACAAGGCTTAGAGACCCCCAGAAGATGGTCCATCCGGGATTTGAACCCGAGTCTTTACCGTGAGAGGGTAAAATGATTGGCCGGACTACACCAATGGAC
>WTZU01000010.1 GCA_009889625.1 Candidatus Hikarchaeia archaeon HikBin5
CGACCCGTGGAAATTAAAATTTGAATATGGAAGTACAACTAAAAGAAGTGTTCCAATATCATTTTGGCCGAGTTTATCAAGGCCAGACGGATACAATTATCCTAGTATAAAAAGAAGGGATGTCGATTTTAACACAAGGGAAGGAGTTGTTCAATTGATGGAAGAAATGTCATTTGACAAAATATTGTTATTGTCTGAACAAATTCTCACTTTTGCTATGCTAGAAGAGGACAAGCGTCAAACAAAATTTGCAGAGGCATACACTCGGTATATGCTTGACAAGATAGCAGATGCGGATGATGGGATGTATATGTCAATTCCGGTTCCTTATAATGATCCGGAGAAAGCTGCAGATCTTATTGATGATTATGCAAATGAAAAGGCAATTATTGGTGCTTGTGTATTAACAGCCCGCATTCAACCTCCAATGGGACATCGGAAATATGATCCAATTTATGATGCCTGTCAACGTGCGGATTTGCCGGTTTTGTTCCACGGTGGCAGTGCCACACTAGATAATTTTGGTTGGTTGTCAGGTTTTACAACAATTATGGAGACGCATGCCCTAGGATTTCTATTTGACAATATGGCAACTATTGCGAATGTTGTCTCTCAGGGAGTTCCAGAGAAATTTCCTAAACTAGATTTTGTATTTCAGGAGACGGGGTTATTTTGGATACCAATGATGATGTACAGGATGGACATGGAATATTTGAGAATGCAAGATGAGGCTATTTTGATGAGAAGGCGCCCTTCAGAATATATGAAAGAATTTTATTATGGTACCCAACCTCTTGAGATAGTACCAGATAAAAAATATTTCAAATATGTTATTGAAATGCTTGGTGGGCCAGAAAGGTTGATGTATGCATCGGACTATCCACACGAAGATTTTGATGATCCGAGTGCGATAAACGAATTGACCTTTTTGACCGAGGAAGAGAAGGCTGGGATTTTGGGGAAAAATGCAGAGGAGGTTTTTGGAGTATGATTGAAGTCTGCAAAGTGGGAGATATAAACCATGGAGAGAGTAAGGTAGTAAAAGTAAAAGGTGTAGAAGTGGGCATATTTAACATAGATGACGAATACTACGCTTTGTTAAATTCTTGTAACCATCAAAGAGGACCGGTGTGTACGGGAGACATAAGAAGGCGTGTTGACGGAGATATTCCAGAAATGGGAAGACCACCAAATGAATATTTTACAGAGGATTATGTGGTGATATGTCCATGGCATGGATGGGCATATGATATCAAAACAGGCAGTCATGCGGGCGATCCTGATATCAAAATACCAACTTATGATGTCGTGGTGAAGGACCAGATAGTATACATAGATGTATGAATATAAGAAGAAGAATTGAGTATAAATTCAACAAATTTTCCGACGAAGATATCCTACTGAGTTAGGAGGGAAAGAAATAGATATTAAAATACCCATAGATTATTTATGCAGAAAGTTAGTTATGGGTTATTATTACCACATTTTGGAGAACACGCATCAGCTTCTTCATTGATAGAAGGGGCAAAAAGAGCGGAAGAACTAGAATTTGATTCTGTATGGGTCAGAGACCATTTCTTACGGTTTCATGGACATGGTTTTGAAGGGTCAAGTGCCAATATGGTAGAACCATTTGTTGTATTGGCGGGTTTGGCGGCGGCAACTAAAAAATTAAAATTGGGAACTGCTGTTGCCGTGCCGTGGAGGCATCCGTTGTATATGGCACATCTATTTGCTAGTTTGGATTGGCTATCCGAGGGGCGAGTTATTGCAGGAATGGGTGCGGGTGCGACTTTGTTTAAAGATGAATTTGAGCTAGTGGGATTGGGCCTGGATGATCGAGTAGATGCGGTGAGAGAAGCGGTTGATATTATGCGATTGGCATGGGAAAATGATGAAATAACCTATGATGGGAGATTGTTCCCAGTAGAGGGATTGGGAATTGCCCCAAGACCAGATAGAGAAATACCTATTTGGTATGGAGGATCCACCCCAGCGTCTGCTAGAAGGGCAGTGGAATATTGTGATGGTTGGTTCCCAGGTAGAATCACTATTCCTACATTTAGGGTGAGGATGCGTCAATTGAGAGAACTGTCAGATGAGAGTGGAAAAGACATGCCAACTGTGGGAGTGGTTCCCCCCACTAGTCCAGATACTACTCGTGTGAAGGCATTGGAGCCCGTTAATGTAGAGGGACTACTAAATGCTGCAAATAATCAGAAGTGGTGGCTCAAACCAAAATCGGGAAAATTCGAGAATCTAGATGATTTAGAAGGAGTGATCATGGCAGGGACACCAGAAGACATCGCGCAAGAAGTGGGGAAATTTATTGAAGCTGGGATTGACCATATCGTCTTTGATCTTCGTTTTAGATTGCACGATTATGATTATTGCATGAATATGATAGGAGAAGAAGTTCTTCCACTTGTTAAGTAAGCATATACAAGTATAAGAGGTGGGAAGATCTTTTCCCCGATATGCAATTTTATGTAGAACGGGATGTGCCCATGCCTATGAGAGATGGGGTTATTCTTAGAGCAGATATCTATCGACCTAGTGAAGATGGGGAATACCCAGCTCTACTGACACGGATTCCATACAATAAATCTAGTGCGCAATCCACAGGGGCTCCGATGGTAAATCCCATTCAAGGACCAGAGCGTGGTTATGTAATTGTTGTTCAAGATACCAGAGGGAGATTTACATCGGATGGGGAATTCGTTCCATTTTATACCGAAGCCAATGATGGGTATGATTCGGTTGAGTGGGTCGCAGAACAAGAATGGTGTAACGGGAAAGTAGGAATATATGGAAATTCATATCTTGGCGTCACGGTTAGACAAGCTGTTGTTTCAAATCCACCTCATTTAGAGGCCGCTGTTGCATATCTAACAGGGGCTAACTATCACCAAGGTTGGACGTATACAGGAGGTGCGTTTGAATTGGGATTTAACCACAGATGGGCAATAAAATTGGCTTTGGGAGCTGTTTCTGGATTGGACGAAAATAAGAGAGAAATAGCAAAAAAACATCTAACCTATGCGGCAGCTCATTTGCAAGAAAGTATGTCTTATTTGCCACATAGAAATGCACCGGGACTGGAAAGAGAACTAGTGAGTTACTATCAAGATTGGTTAGATCATCCGGCCTATGATGAGTATTGGGAATCCATTGACGCAACGCGAAAGGCGTCTGACGTTTCCGCGCCTACTTTGGACATAACAGGTTGGCAAGATCTCTTTTCTAGAGGTCATATGGATATGTACAATGCTTTGCAAGAAAGTGGAAAAGAAACTCCGAAAAATGAACAGAGATTGTTGATTGGACCATGGGCTCATGAATCATATATGGGGTATGCCAATGATAGGGTTGGGGACAAAGTATTTGGACCCATAGCATCGAGCGCCGCGGGTTTTGTTGGGCCATTTATATTTTCTTGGTTTGATGCGTGGTTGAAAGGAGAAACTGAAAAACTCGAAGGGTTGCCCCTTGTTCGTTATTTCGACATAGGGTCTAGAGAGTGGACCAATACAGATACGTGGCCTCCAGAGGGCAAGGATATTAAATATTATTTGCATAGTGCGGGGCAAGCAAATACTAGGTTTGGGAATGGTACTTTATTATTGAATACTCCGGATGTACAATGTCCAGATAGTTACCAATATGATCCACTTGACCCAGTTCCAACCATGGGTGGTAGAATCCAAATGCCAGAGGTGCAAGAGGCAGGGGTAAAAGATCAATCGGTGGTTGAAGAAAGAGAAGATGTGCTAGTATATACAACTCCTCGTTTGGACAAAGCTGTGAAGATAGCAGGTCCTGTTGAAGCAAATTTATTCATATCGAGTTCGGCGGTGGACACTGATTTCACAGCGAAACTGGTAGATGTAGAACCAAATGGGTACTGTGGAAATGTTACAGAGGGGATTCTGAGAGCTAGATATAGAGATTCAATGGAAGAGGCATCATTCATGCAGCCAGGAAATGTGTATGAAGTTTCTGTGGATTTATGGCATGTTGCCCATACATTCAAACCAGGGCATAGAATTAGATTGGAGATTTCTTCGAGCAGTTTCCCAAGATGGGATAGAAATCCGAATACAGAAGTTCAACCTTGTGATGCGTCTGTGGGAGATATGAAAATTGCCACTAATACTATTTACCATGAATCGGACAAGGAATCATTTTTATCTCTTCATGTAGTGGAATAAAATCGAAGTCCCTCCCATTTTTGAAGGAACCCGAAATCCTATCAAATTTGTCATAGGAGAGGATGTGTTTCTAATTAAGAGCGGAGAGGAAATATGTCATAGAAGATATCATACATATTTGTCAAAGATCGCCTTTGCTAGTCTCTTTCCTATATTACCCCCTAACCAAACATTGAAGATTCCAATATAGAGGAGCCAAATGAGTAAAACATTTACAAACATGACCCCAGGACCTGGATAGCCCCAACCGCCAATTCCGGCAATTCCATTTACACGGAACCAGAAAAGGGGAAACAGTACAAGTATATCGATTGTTAGCATAGTTATAGCGAATAGTATTTGTTGTCTAAACGAAAGCATTGGATTTACCTGACTTCTATATGACGTGCTAGTTCATAAAACTACAGGAAATGGAAGTCGGGCTATTTAGAGAGATTAAGAAGGGACACACGTTCGAGTACTAATGATTCTATATCGTTCGAAGTGACCTCTAATTCTGCCATAGTTATGTTAAAAAAAGTGCGAATTACATCCATATTTTGAATTGGGTTTATTACATCAGTGGGTATGATTAATTCCCGTAAAGAATCAGAAGCCTCCTTCTCTTTTTCGCCATAAGTAATTATAACAATTTCAGTGGTTTCTGGCCCTATACACATTTCCATCGCCCGATTAATTTGGCGCCTACCTGAAGCATAAAGGATAAATTCTATTGCAGGGTCTTTTGCAATAGTTTCACCACGATCGAAGGCTCTTTTGGAGTATTTTGCTGCGAGAGACAGATGAGAAGTTCCAGCGACATATCGAGCGTCAAGGGATTGAATGATACATTGGTACTTATCAGATATAGAAGAGAGATCATCAAGGAAAGAAGAGACATTATTAGATTTCAAAGATCCTTGAATAATAATCATTTAAAAATCCCCCAGATTTGCTTGGTCTTTGTCTTCTTGAGTAGAACGATTTTGGGTTTTTATAGTAGAAAAGGGTCGATCTTCATGTATGCCGTCTAGAGAAGAATCAGTTCGACCTGCATTTCGTAGGATCTGTTCAGTGGTGAGTCTTCGTCCGGAAAGTGCATTGAGAATGAGTTCTTTGTCTGCAATTCGTAAATCTAATCGGGTGTGAATTCCATGAGAGAATAGTTGCCTAGCACGTATTCGTCCTATTCCTTCAACTGAAACCAGCTCAAGTAATTCCTCTTTTACTCCATATTTAACTCGTCTTTGCAGATTTCGGATAGTTGAAAGGGAGGAAAGATTTAGAGAGACTGCAATTCTTTCTGTTGCCCTTAGTAGCCAGTGTGCAGTGTCAATTTTGGCACGGATATCTCCGGGGCCCATTCGGTAGCGTTTTGTGATTGTTTCTTCGTTTATTTCTTCTGACCAATCATCAATCATTTTCGCTGTTTTGAGTGCAGATAGCCAATCCTCCCAATGGGGATCAAATTCAGAAGGCGAGGAACCTAATAAATCGGATTGATGCTCATATGCTAATTGATAGTAGAACTCCCTATCTCCAGATTTTAGGTATAATGGATAAGTATCAGGAGTTCGGCTGATTAGATGATATAAGCCCAATGGGCTTGGATTTTCAGAGTGTTGCAATCCATAGATGATTTCTGCTGCAGACATGGGGTCAAGATAAATTCTAGATATTTCTTGTCCAATTTTAGTTGCCATGATATCCCCATCGGTGATGTTAAGAAATTTATTGGTTTCTAGATATCCTAGTACGGAATTTGTTACGTGTGTGAGTCTTTTTGTATTAGTTGTTTGGGTCGCATAGAGGGTTCCGTCTAAAAAGTCCAAAAGCCCCTCGGTTGTTGTGGCGAACCCAGTGGCTATAGCAGAAAGAATATGTGTTCTTAGAGCAGGTTCCACGGCTAACTTGGATTCAACCGATTCAGGTTCTGCCCCAATATATCGATCGAATAATTCATTGAATTCGTCTGAGCTCGAAGCGAGTAGTATGGCCTCACCATAAGGGTCTAAATTTGGTCGGCCAGCACGTCCGAACATTTGATGCATTTCAATGACAGAGAGAGGTTCCATCCCACCACGGAAAGAATTATATCTACGCCAATCTCGGACTATAACACGTCTGCTAGGTGTATTTACCCCGGCAGCAAGAGTTGGTGTTGCACAGACAACTTTTATCGTGCGGTCGCGGAAAGAGTTTTCAACTATTCTTCGATGATTATTGATCAATCCAGCATGGTGGAATGCAGATCCTAATTCTATCGAACTTGCCAAAGTGGTAGCTAATTCAGTTTCGCCTTCGTCCCGGACTTGGTCTGCTATTTCGGTTAAGTCAGATCTATTTTTCTGAGTGAAATTACTCGTGACACTAGATATTTTTTTTGCGGCTGATTCGGCATTTCTGCGAGAACTAACGAAAACAAGAGCAGATCCATCTTCGTGTAAAACATCATGAATTATATCCTCAACGGGGTTAGACTTAAATGGGATATTTCTAGTGGTTCCATCGTCGAAATGGATAGAGTTTTCGTGGAAAACACCTGTCCGGAGTGAAATTGGCCTCCAAGAAGATTCGATTAGGGTTGCATCCAGCCATGTTGCAATTTCGTGTGCATTTCCAATGGTTGCAGAAAGGCCAATGATTTGAATCCCAGGATTTATATGAATAAGTTTTGCCAGAGTCATTTCTAGAGTTGGCCCTCGGGATGCATCATCTAGGAGATGAATTTCATCTGCTATGATGCAAGTGAGATCTGAAATCCAAGGGGCGAAATTTCTAATTAAAGAATCTACTTTCTCGGAAGTGGCTACGATTATATCTTTGGTCGCAAGCCAATCGTCTGTACTTTCGTAATCTCCGGTAGAACTTCCAACAGAGATATCAATTTCGTCGAATCTATCAAATTCGCGTTTTTTTTCATTGGCCAGAGCCCGTAGTGGGACAATATATAAGGCTTTGCCGCCGCGAGCTATGGATGAAAGCATAGCTAATTCTGCGAGAAATGTTTTCCCGCTAGCAGTAGGAACGCTGGCGACTATGCTTTTCCCTTGGGTAATGCCCGCTTCTACCGCCATTGCTTGGGGGGGATAGAGTGTGTTTACACCGCTAGATTTCAGCAAAGCTATTGCATTGTCGGGTAAGTCGGATAAATCATCTACATTCACTTCTATTGATGACAAGACGCGAGCGATAGTAATGAGGGTGATGGATTATAATCCAAGATTATAACTGATATATCTCGGCATACATAAGACAGACTATGACGAAGGTAGAAATATGAGAATAGAATTTGATCGATATACATGTACAGGTATGTTTCAATGTGTGCATGAATGGGAAGGGATTCAGAAAAATCTTAAAGTGGGAAAAGCAGACCTAAGGGATTCGATAGAGACAGATGAGCACATATTCGTGGCGGAGGTCCCAGATGGAGAAGAATATGAAGCAGAAATGGCTGCTCGTGTTTGTCCAGTTGATGCAATAAAACTATACGATGACGAAGGGAATCGGATTGTGTGAAAGAACTGAGGGAAAATACTAGAGCAGGTTATATTCTGAATTTAATTTTTCTGCTGATTTTTGGAGTGCATTTTGTTCAGAAGGGGATAGATCCCATTCTATGATTTCTTTCATTCCATTAGAGCCTAGATGAATGGGGACGCCCAGGCTGACATTTGACAGGCCATATTCACCATCTAGGACCACGGAACAAGGATATGTATGATTATTATCTTCTATGATTGAAGATACCATATGATATAATCCGGCTGATGGCCCCCATTGAGTGGCTTTTTTCTGTTCAATGACACGCATAGCAGATTCTTTTAAGCTGGATAAAATAGCTTCCATTTCATCGGGGGAGAATGTTGGTGTCGTGGTTTCTGATAATTTAATTTGGGAAAAAATAGGAACTTGGGAATCTCCATGTTCGCCCAAAATTGCTGCATCAATTGCAGTCGGGGGGAGAGAAAGTTTTTGGGAAAGTGTATATCGAAATCTTGCAGAATCTAGAATACCACCAAATCCCAGCACACTCTCTCGGGGGCGATTTCCGGATTCAAACACATACCGATTGAGTAGATCTACAGGATTTGTAGTGATAATTGAGATAAAATCGTCATTGTATTCTAGAAGTGAATTGATAATAGAATCTAGAATGTTCTTGTTATCAGTGGCTAGATCAATTCTAGTTTGCCCAGGTTGTCTTGGCTTCCCTGCAGTTATAACAATAATATCAGAATTTTCTGTATCAGAATAATCTCCACAGAAAACTTCAGTATCAGAATGATAGGCTAGAGCGTGATTCGTATCTTCTGCCTGTCCAACCGTGAAGGAATGTTTTGAAGGAATATCGACGTAGACTATTTCAGTTACGATAGATTGGACTGCGAGATGATACCCAAATGAAGAGCCCACCGTTCCCGCCGCCCCTATGATAGAAACTTTTGTCATTATCAAAGACAACTCAGTCGAATATTTAAAACGCTTCGAAAGGAAACGAGAGAATAATTGATTCTTCGGAGGATTTTTGTCTCGATGGATTTTTAGGTGTATTAATGGCAGAAATAGATAAAGAGGCAGAAAAGGAAAAACTTCGTTTGCAATTTGAAAGAGAAGCCAAAAGTCGAGAGTCTGCTCGAGTTATGAGTTCTCTTTTATTACAGGGAGCAACCATGACTAGAAAACATTGTGAGATGTGTGGAGATCCTATTTTTCGTCAGGAGGGGAAAGAATTTTGTCCAAGTTGCAAGGGGGAGGAACAAGTCACAAATGGAGAAAATGTAGATAAACAAAATGTTCAACAGATCGGGCAAGAGGAGAAAGGGGAACACATAGCTGGTGCTCGTTCTGCAATAATAGATAAGATAGAAGATCTTACAAAGAAAGTGGAACAGGAAGAAGACATACAGAAAATGAAAGAGTATTTAAGTGCGATAAAAGAAGCTACTGAAGTTCTTCGAATTATGGATGAAATTAGTGAGTGAGAGGAGAAACTATGCGATTAAAGAAGCATAGAGACAAATAGCTGTCAGAACGCTTAACACGGCGATTGGAATTGGCGGGATTGATTCACTGAAACCACGGAGTTTGCCAGAAATGACAGTAGCCGCTATAACTACTGACCCAATTGCAGTTGCAAGAAGGATGGATTTCAGCGCATCGCCGCTCGTTATCGTCAAACTACAGTAGAGATTGATAATACCAATGGCCATGAGACTGCCTCCGAGTGGTAGCCTTAGGCCAGCAAGGGGTTTAACAGCTGATTTGACAACTTTGCCCATTATTCTTTCGTTGAAGCCGACTGGGTCGAGATTCATTAATATTCCTATGATGACGCAGACGGCGCCTACTATTTGCATGGCTATTACAGTTACCATGAGGAGGTAGTGGATTTGATCAGGTATAGATATAGCGGTGGATCGAATGAGGATCTAGATAAATAGTTGAAGGATCAGGAGGAGTAGGGGGAAGAGGTGATCTTAGTGATACGTTCCGCGGTTATTTTTCCAACTCCTTTTACTTGTTGAAGTTGGTTTTCGTTGGCAGACATAATAGCTTGGACAGTGCCAAAATGTGCTAATAAAAGTTGGGCAGTTATCGGCCCTATTTCTGCCATTGAAGATACTACATATTCTTGCTGTTCGGAGAGGGTTTTTTGGGATTTAGATCCATGAATCTGTATAGACCTTCCTGTGGAAATTTGTTCTCTGCGTGCGATTAGCTCAAGCATGTGTGCGGTGTCATTTTCGTCGGATGTTCTCAATACACTAGCGCCAAAATTTATTGCGAGGGAAGCCATTGCCCCTCTAATTGCGTTGGGGTGTATATTTCGTTTGGAATATAAAGAGCCCTCTCCTTCTATTATAACAAGGGGACGAGAATAGTTTTGAGATAGATTTTTAACTTGGTCAAATAAAGATCTGTCATTCCCAACGAGTGTATCTAAAAAATCATCGATCGTTTTTCGTTCGACTGCAACACGGTCGGAGAGGATATAGTCACCCACTACGAGGGTTTCTAGCTTAATTTGTATATTTTCGTTGGAAGATAATTGCTTAGTTATTGAAGAGTTTAGTTCTCTTTGATCGGCGATGATTTCTATTTTTGATGCAGGATCAGTGGTAGCAAAATCAGTGAGTGTTGGCTGTGGATTAGAAGGAGGGTTTGCAGGATGCTGTTTAGTATCTAATTTTGCAAGAGAGGATCTTAAAGATCTCAATTCATTGTGCATTTTTTGCTCTCTTTTTCGGGAGATCCAGAAGTAGGTTTCATCGCGAGTATCATTTGCCATTATAACAACCACTTTTCCTTGAGTTCCCCTTCCAGTTCTACCTCGACGTTGTATGGTTCGAATGGCTGTGGGGACAGGTTCAAAGAAAATAACTAGATCTACATCAGGGATATCTAAACCCTCCTCGGCAACAGATGTAGAGACTAAAACGTTGAAATCGCCGTTTTTGAATTTAGAGATTGTTGTGTGTTGCTGTTTTTGGGTCATTCCAGCAGATCCATCTCTAGTGGCTTGGCCAACAAAACGTTCTGTTGAAAAGGTAGGGGATAAAAAAGCAGTAAGAGAATCTGCAGTATCTCTCGACTCGGTGAAAACAAGAACTCTTACACCGCCATTAATCCCAAGTTCTTCTGCGATTAGAACACGGGTTGTTTCAAATTTGGGATGGATGCCTTGATGTTTTTTTGCGAGGTGTTTTGCTTGCTGAGTTAAGGGGTCGGAGATGAATCTTTGGGCTGCTTTTGAAGCCCCAGATGTCCGGGATGCATTCTTTTGGCGTTCGAGGTATTGATTTAATGCATCTACGCTTTGAGTTTCTACGTAGTTGATACCAACTTTTATTTTTCTGAGTTCTGCGTGTAGAGAAAGTGCTTCATATCCATCTCCATTTCCTGCATCTATTTGGGATTGGATTTGGGACCTAAGTTTTCGAAGATCATTCTCAGATAAACTATTAGAAGAAGGAACAGAGATTCCAATGGATTTCATCCGAGAGAGGCGTTTCTTCAGGAGGCTACGGAGTAAATTTCTAATTTCTATTGCCTCCGGAGGCAAGTTCACTCGAACCCATTCTATATGAGTTTTTCCAGCAAAATGAGCAACTTCGGGGTCATCTTCTGTGAGTATTTCAGTGTTTGAAAGAGACAGATTATCGCAAACTGCAAGAATGGACTCAATATCATTTCCAGGAGATGCAGAAAGACCAGTTGAGAGAGGATTTGATGCATCGGCCGCATATCGTTCTGAAATATACGTGTAGGCATAATTTCCAGTTGCCCTATGGCATTCGTCGAAGGTGCAGTGGACTACGTCTTTGAGCGAGATTCTCCCACTAATTAGATCGTTTTGGATAACTTGGGGGGTTGATATGACAATAGTAGCTTGGTTCCACAACTCACTACGTTGTTTTGGGGGAATTTCTCCAGTAAAAGATACAATTTCGGAGGGAGGTAAATCCAGCCAGGTTCGATAATCGTTTGTGTGTTGATTTACGAGTGGTTTAGTAGGGGCAAGAAGCAAAGATTTACCACTAGTTTGGTTTAATCGGTGGACAGTTACTAACAGGCTAATTGCAGTTTTTCCGAGACCGGTTGGTAAGCAAACTAGAGTGTTTTCAGAAAGTGACTTTTCTGCGAGTTTTAATTGATATGGCCGAGATTCAAGGGCCCCAGGACGGATGAGCGGGTGTTGAACACTGACTGAATTTTTTTCTTGCATCCCGATTCAACCTGTAAATTCGAAACCTGTGGTGTTAAGGTATTCGTTGAGACTATTATAGGTCAAAAAAGGCAGAGGACCCATTTCGGAGATTTTCTAATAGTGCAGATAGAGAATCGACATCGACCCTTATTTGAAGCGCTGAATTTCGTTCTCTAAGGGTCACAGTTTGGTCCTCAAAATATTGGTGATCGACCGTGACGCAAAACGGAGTTCCAACTTCATCTTGGCGACGATAACGTTTTCCAATACTACCGGACTCGTCGTAAAGGACGGAGAGGCCACTTGTGCGGAGGTTGGAGGCTATATCTTGTGCGACCACATCTAAATCATCGCGGGTTAGGAGGGGGAATACACCCACAAAGATTGGAGAGATTGAAGAAGGGAGAGAAAGTAAAGATCGTGCCTCACCATCGACTATGTCTTCATGGAAAGTGTGGGCAAGTATAGAGTAGATAATTCTGTCAATGCCAAATGATGGTTCGATCACATGAGGTAGTATGTGTTCCCCAGTCACGGTGACTTTTTCTGTTGTAGGATGAAGACACTCTGAAAGAATAGAATGAGTAGTTCCATCGATTTCCACAGATAGTTCGGGGGAATCAAAAATGGTGGAATCTTCCGATGCCATTTCATCTATTTTAGATAGTATTTCTGGGGTTAATTTTCCAAAAGTTGGTCCGAAGTAACCCATGTCGGGGTTTAGATTGGTTTGTAGTTTCTCTTGAGGTTCATCAAGAGGAATAAACATTGTAAAATCAGCTGATGAGTGGGTGTTGTGTTTAGAAAGATCATAATTTCCACGATGTGCGAATCCAGTTATCTCAATCCAATCTCCATCGATTTCTACTTCAGCGTCCCAACAGTCTGATGCGTAATGTGCCAATTCATTGGGCATATGCTGTCGGTACCGGAAACGGGTGAGGTCAATCCCAATGGAATCATACCAGTTGGCAGAGAGTTCCAAATAATATGCTAGCCATCGATTTTCAATTATGTTTTGATCTATTGCTTCGGTGGGCGTTACAAATTCGATGTTCCCATTTGATTCTTGTTGAGAAACAGAATAGAGAGGAAGTTTAGTAGTTGTTGGATTAATTTCGGGGCCAAGATCAGTGGGGTGGATGAATAGTTCTAATTCTGCTTGTGTGAATTCCCTCAATCGGGTGAGTCCCTTTCTAGGACTAATTTCGTTTCGATAAGAAGTTCCTATTTGGGCTACGCCAAATGGCAATTTTCCACGCGCATAATCAGATAGTCTTGGAAATTCAACAAAAATTCCTTGTGCAGTCTCGGGGCGGAGATATCCAGGGGTTTGAGAACCAGGTCCAACTTTTGTGGCGAACATGAGGTTGAATTCCTGCAAGGTTGAATCGTCCAGGGTGTTTTTACAAGATGGACAAGTGAGGGAATACTTAGAGAGGAGTTTTTTGAACTCCTTAACAGAAACATCTGGGGATTCAAGAAGTGTGTGTTGACTCTCAAGTAAATGGTCAGCTCTATAGGATATTTCGCATGTTGAACAACTTATAAGAAGATCATCAAATCCATCTAAATGTCCCGATGCTTTGAATACAGGAGAAGGGGAGATGGTGGGGGTTGAAATTTCAAAGTGGCCTTCTCCAATAACGAATTTCGTTCTCCAAGAATTTTCAATATTACTTTTTAATGCGGCACCCATGGGACCATACGCGTAAAATCCTGCCAACCCACCATAGGAATCATTTGCAGAAAAAAAGAATCCCCTACGTTTTGCCAGCTCGTTTAGAACGTCTATATGGGTCATGGATTTTAATTACTGTCTTTTAGCTTGTGAAAGATGGGCAAGGAAAAGTATTTCGACGGGTTTATGTTAAATGACAGCAATTCGCACGGTATGGTGGGAATATCAAAAAGTGGAGATGGTCACGAGATTATGGCTTCTATCGACATAGAGGGGGATACTTCGAGACTCATAATTGCAGATATTACAGAAGATGGTGCTTGGATTTGTGCATCTGTGTTGGATTCCCTCGATTTGGCGAAGTGGGCTTAAGAAAAGTATCGGGTTAAATAAAATAACGTTTGTCTAAAATAGTTCCAGTTGTTACTATTGTACAATGGGGATAGATGGGGGAAAATTCCGTGTAGAAGCTGGGTTTGAACCAGCAGGTGATCAGCCGAATGCTATTGGAAAGGTAGTAGCTGGATTTGAAGAGATGAAGAAGCGCCAGATACTCCTCGGAGTTACTGGATCGGGGAAAACGAACACGGTTTCGTGGGTAATTGAAAAGTTGGGGATACCTACCTTAGTTATTACCCATAACAAAACCCTTGCTGCCCAATTGTATGAAGAGTTCAGGGTATTGTTTCCCGAAAATGCGGTGGAATATTTTGTTTCTCATTATGATTATTATCAGCCGGAAGCATATATTGAACAAACTGACACATATATTGGAAAAGATGCGTCAATAAATGACCAAATAGAGCGCCTACGTCATTCGGCAACCCATTCTTTGTTGACTAGGAAAGATGTTATTGTAGTTGCTTCGGTTTCTGCCATATATGGTTTGGGAGACCCCCTAGATTATGAAAACATGGCGATTAGATTGACAAAGGGACAATCGATTGAAAGGGATGAAGTAATCCGAGAATTGGTAAATTTGAACTATCATCGGAATGATATTGATTTTTCTCATGGGAAATTTAGAGTTCGAGGAGATACTATTGAGATATATCCTATTTATGCACGATATTCAATAAGAGTTGAATTTTGGGGAGATAAAATTGAGCGACTAACAAGTTTCGATCCGCTAGAAGGTAAATTGAAAGGTGAAGAGACCGCAGTATTAGTTCATCCTGCTGAGCATTATTCCATTCCAATGGAACGGTTAGATAACGCCATTTCAGAAATTGAATCGCTCATGGAAGAGCAAATAGGATATTTTGAACGGAGCGGAGATCTGGTTGCTGCCCAGAGAATCGAAGATAGAACCAAATTTGATATTGAAATGTTAAAAGAAACGGGCCACGTTCCAGGGATAGAAAATTATTCAGTTCATCTTTCTAATCGGGTGTCGGGAGACCCACCATATACATTAATTGATTATTTCCCAGATGAATTTTTAATCGTGGTGGATGAGTCCCATCAAATGTTGCCTCAGATTCGTGGCCAGTTTGCAGCGGACAGGTCGCGGAAGGAAGCACTAGTAGAAAATGGTTTTAGGCTGCCTACTGCATATGACAATCGTCCTCTTACATTTGAAGAATTTGAGAAGATAGATGTCAAAACATTGTATCTTTCGGCTACTCCGGGAGATTATGAATTGGGAATGTCTAACCAAATTGTAGAACAAATAGTAAGACCAACATACTTGATTGATCCCAGGATAACGGTTGTACCTGCTAAAAATCAGATAGATGATTTAATGGAAAGGATTCGGGAGAGAGTAGAAATGAGTGAAAGAGTTTTAGTGACAACATTGACAAAACGCATGGCAGAAGATTTGACTGAATATTTAATAGGTGCTGGTTTTGCTGCAGAATATATGCATAGCGAAACGAAAACATTGGAGAGGCACGAGCTAATCAGAGGATTGCGATTGGGCGAATTTGACATATTAGTTGGAATTAATCTATTGAGAGAAGGACTTGACCTCCCGGAGGTTTCATTAGTTGCAGTACTTGATGCAGATCAAGAAGGATTCCTACGTTCTACACGGGCATTAGTTCAGATAATCGGAAGGGCGGCCCGAAATATAAATGGAGAAGTTGTATTATATGCAGACAGGATTACCAAATCGATGGAAGCTGCAATGGCAGAAACAGAGAGGAGAAGGGAGTTGCAAAAGCTATACAATAAAAAATATGGATACGTTCCTAAATCAATTGAAAAACCAGTTGGAGATTCGGGGTTACCAGGGATGCGAACAGATACAGGAGGGATGGGGAGGGCAGTGCCAAAAGATTATTATGATGCCATAGAAATATGCGAGGTTTTGAATGAGAAAATGAAAGAAGCTGCAGAAAATCTTGAGTTCGAACTTGCAGCAGATATTAGAGATAGAATTAGAGAGTTGCAAAAGAAATTTAAAAATGAAAATCAAGGTATTAGTCCGGAAGAATAAAAATAATTAGAGTTGATTTTTGAGTTTGATCGCTGTTTGTTTTCCAATCCCTTTAATGTCACAAAGTTCGGTGAGAGACGCGCGTCGAATTCCATCTATAGATCCAAAATTTTGGAAAAGTCTTTTTCGGAGTTCGGGTCCGATTCCAGGTACAAAATCTAATGTTGTGGTTACGTCATCGCGCAGGTGTCGGTGATATGTAAGAGCAAATCTATGGGATTCGTCGCGGATGTGTTGAAGGAGGTGGAGATGAGATGCGTTTTTGGGCCATTTTTGATTCCCAGTTTGAGTAACGACGATATCATTTGGTTTTTGTAATGCGATAACGGGTACATCCCATTTGGTATCTGAGAGAGCACATAGGGCTGCATTTAATTGGCCTATGCCACCATCAACTACAAGTAAATGAGGATCGGGCCGAGAATCAGTCCCCGAAATAGAACGGTTTGCTCTCCAAAAAATGAGATCGTACATATTAGAATAGTCATCATTAGTCTCTTTGAGTTTTAATCGCCTATAGGACGATTTTTCAGGGTATCCATCGGCGAAAACTACGTTGCTTCCAACTACATCTTCTCCGGTGGAGTGGCTTATATCAAATGCTTCTATACGAGTAGCCTGACGGATAGAAAGTAGATCTTGAATGGCAAGAATAGCATCTTTTGAAACAAAATTTTGACGGGAATTTTTTAATGCCATTTCGACCAACACCGATTCTCGTCCAGTAGTAGGAATAGATATGTTAACATGCTCAGAAGAGAGCCAGGTATGAATTCCAGGGTCGTGAATGTGGTCTGACAGGATTATAGAACTGGGTAAAATTCTATCTGCATAGTATTGAGATATGAATGCGGAAAGAATTGTTTCAGGAGTAGAATGGAGAGGAGTATCAAGTATATGTTGTTCTCTGTCAAGGAGCATTCCCTTCTCAATGTGGAAACGTGAAACTATAGAGTGGTTGCCTTCTATTGAGACTGCAAGTATATCCATAGTTTTTAAGTCTCCGTGTTTTTGAACCGCGTCGCCGCCGCCATGGAGTCCACGGACTGCGTTCAGTCTATCTCGGAGGGTGGCTGCTTGTTCATATTGTTGAGCATGAGATGCAGAATCCATTTTTTCTAGTAAAGATTGGAATAGATTTCCTGGTGCTCCACGAAAGAATGCTTCTGCAGAAGATACATCCTCAATATACGCTTTTTGAGAAATATAATCAACACAGGGTGCAGTACAAAGTCCAAGATCATAGTCTAAACAAGGGCGAGAACGACCGGAAAATTTATGATCGGAACAACCCCTTATTCCAAAAGTTTCTCTTATGGCTTTCACTGTTTCATCCACTTTTTTTCGGTCGGTAAAAGGACCATATACTGTTGCTTTGGTATCAGGGTCCCGAGTGACTTCTATACGAGGGTATTCGTGATTGGATATTTGGACAAGTGGATAAGATTTATCATCTCTTAACCGGACGTTGTATTTTGGTGCGTGGCGTTTGATGAGATTTGCTTCTAGGAGTAATGCTTGGGTCTCTGTGTTGGTAATGGAGATATCAATCCTATCTGCCGTTTGGACCATTTGTTGGATTCTAGGAGAGCGAGGGTCGATGTAAGAACGGGTGCGAGAATAGAGGTTTATTGCTTTTCCTATGTATATGGGAAAATCCTGAGAATAGAAGAGATATACACCAGGTTTTTTTGGAAAATCAGAGGTCCATAGAAGCAGATCTTCTTTATCCATTAGAGAAAGTATGTTTCTTAGGTTTTTTAAACTATCTTGATAAGACGTAAAGATTTGCCATGGTGGGAGATTGAATAGACCACTTCTTTTTTGGCCATAGACATCATTTTGAGGTTATTGATGGCAGACCTAACAATTGAAAGTATTGGGAAAAAGAAACCTAGTTCTATTAAAGGGGATGTTTGGTTGACTTGTATTGAATGTGGAGAAGCATACCCTCCTTTTGATTTTGTAATATATAGATGTCAGAAATGTAGAGGTTTATTGGAAGTGAGATATGCGAATCTACCAAAATTTGAAGATTTTTCAGGACGTGGTGTGTGGAGATATAGTGCTTCGTTGCCATTCGAGAAAGGAGTCAGTATAAAAGAAGGAGATACACCATTATATACGGTTCCAAGAATAGAAACCGAGATCGGAATAGACACCTTGCGAGTGAAACACGAAGGTATGAACCCAACAGGTAGCTTCAAAGATAGAGGAATGACCGTCGGGGTGAGAGTGGTGCAAGAACTAGGAGTGGAGAGACTAGCTTGTGCATCTACTGGAAATACTAGTGCTTCTTTAGCCGCCTATGGTTCGAGGGCGGGTTTGGAAGTGATTGTATTATTACCAGCAGGAAAAGTGGCAATGGGAAAAGTCGCCCAGGCGAGTTTGCATGGTGCAAAAATATTACAATTGGATGGAAATTTTGATGAGTGTCTAGATATAGTTACTAAACTGGCAAATGAAGGTGAAGTTTATTTACTAAACTCCGTGAACCCATTCCGATTAGAAGGTCAGAAGACTATTGGATTTGAGATCCTTGAACAATCATTGGAAGAAGTTGGGAGATATCCGGATAGAATTGTATTGCCAGTCGGCAATGCAGGTAACACGGCGGCACTATATAAAGGGTTTAGAGAACTAGTAGCAAGTGGTGCACTCAAAGTAGAAGAGGTACCAAAAATAACAGCGATACAAGCAGAAGGAGCATCTCCTGTTGTTGAGGCTATTAAAAGTGGTAAGGGACAAGTAGAGAGGTGGTCGGATGTGGAAACCAAAGCAACGGCGATTAGAATTGGAAATCCAGTTAATGCTCCAAAAGCACTTCCTGCGATACGGGAAACGAAAGGTACAGCCATCTCTGTTTCGGATGAGGAGATATTGGCGGCTCAATGTGAACTAGCTGAAGAAGGGATTGGAGTGGAACCGGCATCTGCCGCGTCAATTGCGGGATTGAAGAAATTACGTTCTCAAGGAGTTATTGAAGATGGAGAATATGTCGTCTGTTTAGCTACAGGAGTTCTATTGAAAGACCCCGATGCAGCTAGTTTTGCGAGAGATGCCCCAAGGGAGATTCCAGCAAGTGTGGAAGCAGTTATGCAAGCCATTTTAAATTCATAAGATACGGATCTTATTTGTTTAGAGAAATTGGGTAAATATCAGTGATACGGTCATCAGAAATTAATTTTTTCTGCGCATCTTCGGGGAGGGGATCGTCGATGCTATAGACGGTGAGTGCCCCGCCGCCTATGTTTTCTCTTGAGTTGAACATTGCTCCGATGTTTATATTGTGTTCACCAAGAGTGGTGCCTATGAATCCAATCACTCCGGGTCGGTCTATGTTTCGAGAGATGAGCATATGCCCAGAAGGAACTGCGTCGACTCTGAAGCCATCAATGCTAACAATTCGAGGGTCCTCATTTGCAAAGATCGTTCCTTCTATACATATGGATTTTTCATCGCTGAGAAGGGTTACTGAGACTAGGCTTTGGAAACCATCCACATTTGGGTGTTTATTTTCTTGGATACGGACTCCGCGTTCTTGGGCAACACGGAATGCATTTACCGAATTGATTCTCCATTCGAGTGAAGTGAAAACACCTTTGATTGTACTCGCTGTGACGAGGTTTGTGTCTAAAGAAGCAATCTCACCAGAATATGTTAATTCAATTGAATTGATGGGCTGTTCGAGTAATTGTGTGGCCAAATTCCCTGCAGTTTCCATGAGTCCAATATAAGGATGAATTTTGGAAAAGGTTGCTTCATCAATTGAGGGAGAATTGAGGGAATTTTCAACAGGATTCCCATTTAAGGCTGCGATTATTTGATTGGCCACATCAAGAGAGACATTTTCCTGGGCTGTTTCAGTGCTAGCTCCAAGATGAGGAGTAACAATGACGTTTTGCAATCCAAGAAGAGGATTGTCAGATGATACAGGTTCTTCTGAGAAAACATCTATCGCGGCGCCTGCTATAATTCCATCTGAAGCTGCTTGGGCCAATGCAGTTTCATTGACTATCCCACCTCTTGCGCAATTGATTAGGTAGCCATCTTTTAATTTTTTTAATTCTTCCGATCCGATGAGATCTTTTGTTTCGGGGGTCAGAGGAGTGTGAATGGTTAAAACATCGGCTTTTTCTATGCAAGTGGGTAGATCTGCCAATGAAATACCAAGTTGGTCTGCCCGGTCTTGGGAGATATAAGGGTCAAATGCCACAATATTCATCCCGAGTGAGAGAAATCGTTTGGCCACTTCCTGTCCAACCCGCCCTAAGCCCACAATTCCTGCGGTTTTGCCATCAAGTTCTATTCCGATAAAATTTTTCTTTTCCCATTTCCCCTCATTGAGAGAAATATGGGCCTGGGGAATTTTTCTTGCTATTGCAAACGTCATTGCGATGGTGTGCTCGGCTGCTGCATGTATATTTCCTTCTGGTGCATTTACAACAATAACACCATTTTCAGAAGCTGCGTTTAAGTCGATGTTATCAATTCCAACGCCGGCACGTCCAACAATAATGAGATCTGACGCCGCTTCGATTAGGGTTTTAGTTACAGAAGTGCCCGACCTAACTATAAGCCCACTAGCGTTTTTAATCTTATCCAAGAGTTCTTTTTCTGTGGAGTTGTATGCTAATTCGACTTCATGTCCAGCTTCTTTAAGGATATCCAAACCTGTTTTGTCAATAGGTTCTGCTACTAAAACCTTCATGACTTGGGAAGACTAGTCGACGATTATTAACACTTTCTGATGAGGACAGGGTGAAAAATTGAAAAAATATATATAGGAAGAGACCTGGAAATTGTTGTGCAACTTATTGTATTTGATTTTGATGGGACATTATCAGGGGGAGAGATGATAGTTGAATTAGCTATGGAAGTGGGCCAGGGACCTCAAATAAATGAAATTACAGAAAAATCCATGCGTGGTGAAATAAATTTTGCAGAGAGTCTCTCTTTGAGAACGGGTTTATTAAAAGGGCTTTCGGAGAAAAATGCCGGGGCGGTTTATCAGAAGACGTGTTTACGTCCAGGAATGGGAGAATTATTGGAAGAACTGAAGGATAAAAATCTAAAAATTGCAATAATAACAGGTGGATTTCTAGAAGGAGTGGAAAATGCACTATTAAATTTGGATGTGGATGTTGATTGGATTGTTGCGAATGATCTCATGGTCGAGAGGGGGTGTCTTACAGGAGAAGTGAAGGGGGAATTTCTACATAGATCAAAAAGAGAAGCTCTAGAAAAAATATGTACAATTGCAGAAATACCAATTGAAGAAGTAATTGCAGTAGGAGATGGGGCAAACGACATACCTATGTTAGAGATGGCTGGTTTTTCAATAGGGTTTAAACCAAAAATGATTGTAAGTGAGTATTGCGATGTGGTTGTAGAGACCGTAGATGAATTAAAAGAAGCATTGGTAGAAAGAAATATTTTATAACAAACTATTGCGAGAATAGGCTGTTATGAACAGGGGCAAAATTGGTTTGTGATTCGTGGATGGTGTCTGTGATTGAACTTGAGTTTGTCCCATCAGAGAGGAATCCGGACAGGGGAGGCCCAACATTATTTGGTTCTACGAGGAATGCATCGTGACCGTATGGTGAATCGATGACATGGTGGATTGTTTTAATATTGGCATTCCTAAAAGAACAGGCTAGTTCTTCTGAAGATTCACTAGGAAAATGCCAATCTCCAGTGAAAGATATTAGTAATACCTCCCCAGTGAATGCAGAAAGTGCATCGGTGTCAGAATCGTATCCAGAAGATAGATCATAATTATCCATTGCACGTAGCAAATATAGGTAACTATTGGCATCGAATCTAGTTGTAAACTTTTCAGAGTTATAATCCAAATATGATTCAACTTCGGTGTAGGGGAAAAATGCTGCTGCCGGGTCAGATGGTGCAAAATCATAAAGTGAATCTCTTCCTGCAGACCTTCGTCCGAACTTAGATAGCATAGAATGTTTTGAAAGATACATTACATGTCCAATCTTTCTTGCTTGTGCCAATCCATGATATGGAGGAGTGGACCCATAGTAATCACCTCCGTTCCAATTTGGATCTCCGGTGATAGATTTGCTTGCGATGGAATCTAATGCTATGCATTGAGGGTCTAGTCTTGCTGCAGTTGCGATAGGAATTAATCGATGGACATCGTCCGGATAGAGTTTGGCCCATTCTAACGCGTTCATGCCACCAACAGAACCTCCGATGACGGCGTGTAAGCGGCCGACACCTAGATGGTCTAACAGCATTCTTTGGCAACGTGTCCAATCAGTGACTGTCACAGGAGGGAAGTCAGTTCCATATGGCGATCCGGTTTCTGGAGAAATAGAAGAAGGGCCAGAAGAACCATAGCAGGATCCAACTACATTGACGCAGACAATGAAATAATCAGTTGTATCAATGGCCTTACCAGGGCCGACTATGGTATCCCACCATGCACGTGCTTGTCCAGTAGTATCGGTTCGATGGTGGCCAGCTATATGAGTACTTCCAGTTAAAGCATGGCAAATTAAAATTGCATTGTCTCCTGTGAATTCACCATAAGTTTCATATGCCAGAGTTAGATTGGTGATAGATTCACCGCAAGCGAAAGTGAATTCACCGAAATCAATTGTATCTTTTGTTATATTCATAGTTTTCTCCAAGAATATTGGGTTTTGTAGTATCTTTATCTATATGGAAGAATATAACTATTACGTATAATTTTTTTTATAAATATAACTATTAAATAAGAAAACAGAACGAGTTATAATGTTTTTTCTGCGATATCAAGTGCCGAATCTATGTCTGTTTCGATTCCACAATCATTCAAGGCTTCACCAATAGTTCGAATACCACGAAGTACTTGTTCGGGGGAAAGATCGCCCATATTAGACATACGTAGGATGAGGTCTTTCAGGTGTGCATGGCCACCACTAGCAGTTACATTTCTTTGTTTTATGGACTTGAAGAAATCAGAAGAATTACTAGAAATTGGGTCTGGCAAGGATACAACAGTTACTGTATTTGAATAGTTGCTGTAATCGTCTATACGGGGGAACATGGAGAGGTCCATTTCAGCAAATGCCAAACGGTTTGCTTGAGCCTGGAGCCTATGGCGAGAAATTCTATTTTGTATTTTCTCTTTTCTTATATTTTCCAATGCGACTACAAAGGCACGTACTAGTGTTACTGCACTAGTAAATGGTGTTTTGTTTTGTTTTGTTGTTTTAACGTATGCCGGAAGGTCTTGGTAATAACCAGCATTGGTATTATCAAAGGCATCTATTGCATTATCCGTGGCGAATATTGCGCTTATACCAGGAGGTGCTGCTAACGCTTTTTGTGCATCTGCCACTACCACATCCACATTCCACTCATCTATCTTGAATTCATCTCCTCCAATACAGGAGACTCCATCTACTACGAAAAATGCCCCATTTTCTTTCGCGATTTGACCTACTTCTTTGATTGGGTTCATAATGCCGGTGGAGGTGTCTTGATGGACCATTGCAACTACACGAGTATTGGGCGTAATAGTCTCTTTTATTAGTTCCATGTCAAATGAATCTCCCCAATTTGCTCGGATGGGTTTGACCAAACAATTTCGGTTGGCGATATCAACAAACCGCTCCCCAAATTTTCCATTATCTAGTGCAACTACTTCGTCCCGTGGCCCAGCTAGATTAGTAATGGCAGCTTCCATCCCCATGGTTGCAGTGCCCATTAGAGGTATACTCATACCATTTTTAGCGCTTCTCGTGCCGTCGAGGGTTGAATTGCAGAAAACATAATCTAGACCATCTCTAAATTTTTGATACGTTTCTGCGAATTCGGGGGACCTATGCGAAACTAAAGTGCGTGCCATTTCATCTCTGACGTTTTTTGAAATGGGCACAGGTCCTGGATTTAGCATCAAAAATTCTTCTACCATAGCTGGAGTACTTTTGAATTGCAATTAAACCCATCGAGTTAGATTTTGTTTGCGGTGTAAGATATTGTAAGAAATTTAAGTCCAAATAACCACATTTCATGAGTAGCCACTATCGTTTCTGATGGCGATTTCAAAAGAGGGGGTTGAAAGGGTAAAACTTGGAATCTTTGAGACATGGGGAGTGCTATAGCCCCTATAGCAGTGACTAGGTATATCCCCCCATCAGAAGAAAAGGGACGAGTGTTGAGTTCGATTCCGGATTTCAGATTTTTTACATTTAGCACAGTGCTTAGGTTGGAAAATGGCAGAGGTGCTGCGATATTAACATAAGTGGTAGATTTCTTTTTATGGGTGGCATAAAGGGCGACAAAAACAGTCTCGTTTTCGTTGTTGGTTCGAATCCAAGCTCTGGTTCCATCGCGGGGGTCCATAGAGGAGGGAATATAAACGAATTTACTTTTCATTTCATTGATAATTCCGCTATGTCCAGGGAGGTTTAATTGTTCCATATAAGACGTTAAGTAACTAGTTAAGAAAGCACCAGTTTTAAACGGGTGGTGCCAGAATACTTGATATTCCAGGATGTAAGATGATGTCTGTTCATAGAAATCTTTGATGGAGTGATGGATTAAACTTGGATCAAAATTTGGTCCAGCTAAAATTGTTATATCATCAATTTCACCACAGGGATTTGGAGAAGAAATTAGGTCGTATTCTGACAGATAATTTCCACCTATTTTCAGCTTTCCAAAAAGAGGACTAAATGGTATTTTCTTCGTGATGGTTGTGTGATTGTACGAAAGGTAGCTAGATAGAAATAGAGATAGAAGAATAAAATACCAGAAAAATAAATTTTCCATGAACTCTATATATCCACATATTGAGAAGGGTTGAGGAGGAACACTAACAATCCATTTTGTGCATATAACCTGTTTTCTGCTTGGGCCCATACAAGAGATCGATTACCATCGAGTACGTCTGTAGATATTTCTTCATTTCGGTGGGCGGGTAAACAATGCATGACTGAGGCTTCAGTTTTTTCTAGAAGGGTAGAATTTATCTGGAATCCACTAAAATCGGATAAACGTTTTTCTCTTGTTGTTTCATCGCCCATGCTTATCCACGTATCAGTGTATACCACATCCGCTTCTGATACTGCTTCTTTTGGGTCATTTGTGATGGTTAATGAAATGGAAGAGGATTCCAAAATCGATAGAGTTTCTGCTGAAAGTCCGTATCCTTTTGGGGTGGCGACAGTTAGATCGATTCCCATGATAGAACATGCTCGAGCGAATGAGTTAGATACGTTGTTGCCATCTCCAACCCAAGCAGCATGTGTATTAAAACCCCCAAATGTTTCGTCTATAGTAAGTAAATCTGCTAAAGATTGACATGGGTGGGCTTTATCAGATAGCCCATTTATAACAGGGATTGGAGAAGTAGAAGATAGTTGCTGCAAAAATGAATGATCAATGACCCTCACCATGATTGCGTCCACGTAGAGTGAAAGAGATTTGGTGGTATCAGAAAGGGATTCACCTCTGCTTAGCTGTAGTTGAGAAGGATCAAGTAAAACTGCATCTCCTTTGAGCATATTCATGCCGACTTCAAAAGAAACGCGGGTACGAGTACTAGGTTTTTGGAATAACATAGCGAGTGTCTTTCCAGAAAGCAAGGGCTGTGTTTTACCACCAATTTTTGATTGTTTTATTTCTTTTGCAAATTTTAAAATGGAAGTTATATCCGACTTTTTTAAATCATCTATATCTAATAAGTGAGTCATAATTTTGATAATCGAGTGCAAACGTTGTTCAGAACATCAATACTGAGATAGAATTCAGGTAGTGAAATTTGTTCATCTGGGGCGTGATCGAATGAAGAATCTCCGGGGCCATATGTAACCATAGGTACATCCCAAGAATCCGCATAAATATTCATATCGCTGGTTCCGGTTTTCCGTAATTGCCGGGGGATGGCGTCGAATTGTCTTATCGCGGTGCGGAATGCCCTTGCAGGGAGAGTTCTAGCACTCATCATAACTGGGTTTACCATATCTTTCCAATGTACTGTTCCAGTGGTTAGTTCATTGTCTGCTATTTCCCTAACCTCATCCACAGATAAATGTGGAGGCACCCTAAACTGGACGTCGAAAGTGACTTCAACTGAAAGTCCATCATGGCTAATACCACCATTTATCATGATGGGTTTAGGGGTGACTTGTTCAAAAATTGAATTTTCAGATTGAGTAGGAGTGGGCTCGGGGGAGAAATCAACTTCGTTAAAACAGGTTTCAACTGAAGACCACCATTCTATTGCATCTTGGAGTGCATTTTTTTCTGGACGGGAGGTATGGCCAGATCTACTTGTTGCAACATATGTTCCATTAAGAAGACCGCGATAACCAAGCGCGATGGCATCCCACCCACTAGGTTCACCATTGATTACATGATCAGGGATGGCATCTCGTGTTTTGACCAAATGTCGTGCGCCTAGGGAATCATGTTCTTCGCTTACGACTCCCACGAAACTAACTCCATTAGTTACTGCAGCGATTGCCATGGCAGAGAGGGGACCTTTGGCATCCACAGATCCACGTCCCCAAAGTACATCCCCCTCTACTCTAACAGGAATTTCTCCAGGGACTGTATCGATGTGAGAGGTCAAGAGAACTGAATCATTTGCAGGTGAATGTACATTTCCCATTTCGTCAATCCACACTTCACGTTGGTGATTTTGGAAAAATTCTACTAATTTTTCTGCGCATTGTTTTTCTTCTCCAGAATAAGAAGGAATAGACACTAAATCTACAAGCAAAGATTTTGCTTCTTTTTTGCTCCAAGTGGAACTCATGAGGTTTCCTCCAGAATTTGAGTTATTGCAGATATGAAATCTTCCGCATGAGTTTTATCTATAGTCAAAGGTGGTAAAAGTCGGACCACAGTCTTTCCTGCAGGTAATGCTAGAATTCCATGATTTGATGCGAGTTTGTTGAGTATAGGTCCAGACCCATGCTTGACTTGAATTCCAATTAACAGGCCAGAACCACGTATATCACGTGTCTGATCGCCGATGGCCCCTTCTAATTCTTTAATTATATAAGATCCAAGCTTAGATGCGTTATTGGATAGATTTTCACGTTGGATGACATCTATAGTGGCATTTCCCGCTGCGCAGATTACAGGCCCGCCACTGAAAGTACCTCCGTGATTGCCAGGGTCATTTGCTATCCAATCTTTGCAGAAGGTTGCCCCAATGGGTAGTCCATTTGCCAATCCTTTTGCAGATGTGAGGATGTCGGGCACTATATTATCTTGATTGCAAGTCCAAAAAGACCCAGTTCTTCCAAGACCAGTTTGGATTTCATCGAGGATCATAGCCGCCCCAACTTCTTCGGTTATTTTCCGGACTTCTTGTAAATATCCAGGCGGAGGTAGGTTGACTCCACCTTCTCCCTGTATTGGTTCAACAATAACAGCTGCTGTTTCTTCAGAAATGGTATCTACTAATGATTCTACATCTCCAAAAGTTGCGAAATCAAAATCGGGAGTTAATGGTCCGAACCCTTTCTTGTAAGTTGGTTTCCACGTTGCAGAAAGTGCACCCAGTGTACGGCCATGGAAAGCCTGTTTTGTTGAGATTATTTGGGATCTCTTTGTTGCATGACGGGCAAATTTTATTGCCGCTTCATTTGCTTCAGTTCCAGAATTACAAAGCCAAATGTTTTGGATATCCCCAGGAGATATTTCGATTAATTTTTCATGGAAATCATCTCGAATGGTAACGGGGAAGGATCCTTGAACGTATGATAATTTTTCTAGTTGATTTTGAATTGATGAGATTACATCTGGGTGGTTATGTCCCACAGGGACGCATGCATAACTAGCTCCTAAATCCAAGTATGCAGTGCCATCGGGTGTGTAGAGATATACCCCATCTCCACGATCGATGTGAATATTTTTCCTTGAGAAAATAAAGTTATTCACAATATCGCCTCAGGATAGATGTGGGTACCACCTCCATTTAGTGCAGAGATGAGTGGTTTGTGTTCATTGGCACTGGCTATGATGGATTTTTTTGCTCCTTGTTGGATTGCATCTGTTGCTGCCATTAATTTACGTGTCATGAATCCTTCGGATGCATTTTGAAGAAGTGAATATTGTTCTGGTGTTTTGGCCTCGGAAAGAAGTGTATTTGGATTAGAGATATCCTGATAAATACCTGAGACGTCTGTAAGAGACACTAGTGTTGCGGAGAGGGATCCAGCAATTGATGATGAGACCCGATCTGCATCTGTGTTGACTGCGACACCATCTTCTGCCATCATAGGAGGAGATATCACAGGGACATATCCGTTTTCTAGTAAAAGTTGTATGAGATCCACATTAACCGTGGTTATTTTACCAGAATAATCTCCTCTTAGAATTTTTTTCTTTCCATCGATGATTGCCCGAATCGAATTTTTTCGGGGGCCAGATAGCAATTTTCCATCCACTCCGGAAAGCCCAATTGCATTTACATTGAGATTTTGTAATTTTACTACTATATTAGTGTTAAGTGAGCCAGCCATAGTCATAGTAAATACTTCCATTGTAGGTTCGTCGGTGAAACGCCCCACAACACCAGCAGGTGTTTCGACGTAAGTGGGAACAATTCCCATTCGTTCTAGGTTTTCATCTATCGCGGTGGAACCTCCATGGACTATAACAAGGGATTCTCCCTGAGTTGATAAATGAGAAATATCATCTAGTGCCCCTGCAGGGTCTACTGCTTTTGCACCTCCTATTTTCAATACGATAGTCATAGTTGAATTATAATTCTGTTAGGTTAAGGAGACCCGGTAGGGTGTAGACTCCTGTATGCAAGACCCATAGTTTCGTCTAGGCCAAGTGCTATATTAGTAGCATGTATAGCCTGTCCTGCAGATCCTTTCATCATGTTATCGATTGCAGAAAAAACCACAAGTCGATTGTTTCTCTTATCTATCTCAAATGCTATTTCTACATTATTTGTTCCGGCTACTACCTTTGGTTCGGGATATCGATAGTTGCCTCCAGATCCACTTAATAGATTTACAAAAGGTTCGTTTTGATAGGACTCGCGGTAGGCCTTCCAGATCATTGGTTTGGTCAAATTAGGTTCATTTGGGAAAATATGACATGTTGCAGAGGCCCCTCTGATCATATCAACTGCGTGGACTGTGAAAGCTACCTTTGCACCGATTTCTTGTTCTATTTCGGCTTCGTGCCTATGTCCAGTGGGGGCATAAGGTCGGACTATACCAGATCGGACCGCGTGGTGAGAGGAAGTGCTCCCACTAGCTCCGCCTTCAGACGACCCAACTTTGATATCTGCAACTATTGTATCTTTTTCAGTTAATATTCCTGTTTGAAATAGAGGATATAAACCAAGCAGAGTGACCGTAGAATTACATCCACCGCAGGCAATGAGTGTTGCAGATTTGAGATCTTCTCGGTGGATTTCGGGGAGGCCATAAACAGCTTGGTTGAGTAATTCGGGTCGAGAATGTCCGTGATAGTATTCATCGTATTTTTTGGGATCTTTAAGTCTAAAATCTGCACTTAAATCAACAACTAAATCTGCTGCTTCGGAGAAATCATCTATTTGATTCATAGAAACCCCATGGGGTGTTGCTGTGAAGAGAACATCAACAGGATCTAGTTCGTCGGGTGAAGAATATTTTAGTTTTAAATCTCTGAGATTTGGGTGTGTGTAGCCAATAGAACGACCAGAATATTTTCGACTAGTAACTTGACTTATTTCTAGTTCGGGATGGTCACACAAAATTCTGAGTAATTCCCCTCCAGTGAAACCACTTGCACCTATCACCGATGCTGAAAATGTCATTTTATATCACCTTTTTTGTGAACTAGGGACTCAATCCAATTAATTATGTGTGAAGGAACATCTACATCTACGCATTCATTGAGTGCCTTAAATTCAGTTCCAGGATTGATTTCATGTACTGTGAATCCACCTTCTTCTAACTCCATGAGATCGACTCCAAGTAACCCTCCTCCAACAGCTTTGGAAGCTTGTTCAACTAGTGAAGCGACATCATCAGGGATTTCATATGCCGCCGATTGGGCTCCTTTTGCTGCATTTGTCAACCAATGTGTAGAAGTCCGAGTCATGGCGGCAATTGGATTTCCATCTGCTGCGACAACGCGGATATCCCTATTGGGTTTATTAATAAATTTCTGTATGTAGAAAATTTTATGTTCATAATGCCCAAGTGTCGCTTTGTGTTCCACTATGGCCTCTGCTGCAGTTCTATTATCTATTTTTGCCATTAATCGGCCCCACGATCCAACTACTGGTTTAATCACACAGGGGTATCCGATAGATTCGATGGTTTCAAGTGCACTTTCGGTGGAAAACGCTACTGTTGTTTCGGGAGTGGGAATTCCCGCTTTGGTCAATAAAAGACTTGTCTTGATTTTATCGGAGCAGCGTTCGACAATGGCGGGTTTATTGACGATAGGAATATCGTAAGAATCGAAAAACATTGAAGCAAATTTACTTTGGCTTTGTGCTATGCATCTATCGATTACGATGTCCAAGTCTTTAAAATCAGGAGAGGGCGACTTTATAGAAAATTGGTGTTTTCTGACATCGATTTTAAGTATGTCGTGGCCTCTAGATCTAAGCTCCGTTAGAAGTAACTTCTCGTCCGCTCTAATTTGGGAATATAAAAACCCGACATTCATGAGAGGGTCACTTTAGGGTTAGTTAATTAATAAATGTTACTATATACCTAAAGCCACTATTCGCCCCAATCTTCTTCCAACTCGGGCGCTGTGGAGAGTTCCACAGGGTCTACACTGATTACCTCTAGTTCTATTCCACAATCGTCGCAATCTAGGATTTCTCCAGATTCCACGTCGTCAGATATTGTGAGTTCGGATCCACATTCAACACATGTTGTGTTTACCATAATGTGAGGATAAACAAGACTTCGGTTTAAAATTTCCTAATTTGATTATATACCAAGATAGAAGATTATTTTAAGTAAGCTCTAGCTTCTCGGATTAATTCTTCTTTGGATTGTTCTATTTGATTTTTATAAGTCGTGTGGAGTTTAAAATTAGAATCTAGACCTATTTTTGCATTGGAAATCGAATCCAAAACGATTCTAGGAGAGGGGCCCCCAAGTGAATCCCTCATGTTTACATTTTTAATAGGATCTAGAGCAGATTCTATTAAATCTTGGGTGCAAAATTCATCCATGGGACTTCCCATTATCGTGTTGAAATTGGAAGCTATATCTTCATAATTACTTTCTGATTTTGCTACTATTTGATGGGCTTTTCTAAAAGGAATTCCAGCCATTGTTAACGTATCTGCAACACCGGTTGCTGTGGAGAATCCATCTCCGGCGGAAGATAAGAGAAGTTCGGCATTCCAAATGGAGGTTTCTATTATTTTAGAAAGAATATTCGCAGATTCCAGCATTTTTTCTGTAGAATTCCAAATATAAGGAGTTGCAGATTGAAGGTCTCTATTGTAAGCCCGGGGGAGGCCTTTCAAAGTTGCAAAAGTGCCCGAAAAAGTAGCTAGTGTTGTTGCCGATGCTGCCCGTATTAATTCTAATGTATCGGGGTTTTTCTTTTGAGGCATAATAGACGAAGTGGAAGCATAATCGTCGTCTATATCGACGTAATTTTTATTTGAGTAAAAAATTAAATCGTTGGAGATGTTTGAAAACGTAATAGAAAGGGAACACAAAGATGCTGCAGATTCCAATAAAAAATCTCTAGATGAGACTGCATCCATGGTATTTTCAATTATACCAGAAAATCCTAGAAGAGTGGCGGTTTTTTCACGATTGATGGGGAAAGGAGTTCCTGCAAATGCCGCAGATCCGAGTGGTGATAGATTAATTCGGTTATACACATCAAAAAATCGTTGGATATCTCGTTCAAGGGAGCTATAGTATGATAAAAGCCAATGTGAAAGGGTTGTTGGCTGTGCATTTTGTAAATGGGTGAAACCAGGGATGATGGTTGTAGTATGATTCTTAGCCGTAGAGAGAATGACCTCTTGAAGTGATAAAACTGAATTTATTAGAGACAAAATATCATTTCTTAGTTGATAACGGATGCATGTTGAAACTTCGTCATTTCTACTTCTGGCCGTATGCATCCTGCCCCCGGCTTCTCCAATTTTATTTACTAACTCAGTTTCAATGGCAGCGTGAATATCCTCTGCAGAGGGTAGATGTTCAAATCCAGCTTCATAGATGGAAAAAAGTCCATCGATTATCGCCTTGGCATCGGTTTTGGAGATTATATCTTCTTCAGCTAGCATTGTTACATGGGCCAAATCCACTAGGATATCTGCCTCAAAAATATGGTGATCAACATCCATAGATGAAAGGAAACTTCTAGCAGAACCTCCACTAAATCGAGTGCCTCCTATTATGTCATGGGAATTATTTGTCATTTTTATCAGTATGTTGTTTAGCTTCGAAGATGGCAGAAGACATCCTTTCTTGGAGTCCATGATATTTTGCAACTCCTATGGCATCTGCTTGTGTTATATCATCTATGACATCAGAGGTATTGAAAGAAGCTGCTGATGCAGAATGTACTGCATATGGACTTTCTCGTGAAACTGCCCTTGCATGACCGCCTTGTAAATCCAAGGTCACAGAACCAGTTACTCGTTTTTGAGTGGAAGAAATAAAACTATTTAATGCTTCGACAAAGGGCGAATATATCAATCCTAAATATGCTTGCTCTGCCCATGCATCGTCTATAGAAGTTTTGAATTTTCTTTCTTCTTTGGTAAGTACCAAATCCTCTAGTGCAGAATGGGCATTGAGAAGGGCCGTTGCGGCAGGGTGTTCATAATTTTCTCTGACTTTGAGTCCTAAAATCCGGTCTTCCATTACGTCAGTTCGCCCGACGCCAAAATTTCCACAGAGAATATTTAGATGTTCTATTAACTCCATAGGAGAATGGTTAGTACCATCTACAGCTACAGGGTACCCTTCTGCAAATTCAATGGTAACTAGTTTGGACTCTGAAGAAGGTGGTTTTGTCCACTCATAAATGGAACCAGGAGGTATAGTAGAAGGATCCTCTAGTTCCCCACCTTCGATTGATCTAGACCAGAGATTTGTGTCTATACTCCAGATCCCATCGTTTCCAGATTTTATGGGCAGGTTATTTTCTTTTGCATATTGAATTTCCCAACTTCGTGTTAATGCAAGATCGCGGATGGGTGCTGCTATTTCTAGACCAGATCCGCGCCAAACTGCTTCGAATCTCAATTGGTCGTTTCCCTTCCCGGTGCACCCGTGAGCGAGTGCCTTACATTTGGATTTTTTTGCCTCTTCAAGAATCGCATTTGCTATTATAGGTCTAGCTAGAGCAGTTCCTAAAGGATATCCTTGGTAAGTTGCGTTTGCCCTTACTGCATCGAGACATAGATTGGCAAAATCAAATCTAGCATCGAGTATTATTAGGTCCAAAGAGAGTTCTTCTGCCGTTTCCTTTGCTTGTTCAAATTCACTTTTTGGTTGACCCACATTTACAGTGATTCCGATTACTTCATCATATCCATATTTTTCTTTGAGAAGAGACACGCAGACTGTTGTGTCAAGACCACCAGAAAATGCGAGTGCCACGCGATTCATGACCAATATATTGTAGTGATGGGTTATAATATGTGATGTTTGGAACGAACAGGTGATAGGAGGGCATAAAGGAAGTAATTAACAAGATTACTAGAGATATATTCACAAGAAATTTAAATGGACCAAAGTAAACGGTGAACGATGAATGAAAAATTATACCCCCTTCATGCTGAAGGTCCAGATTTGATATTTGGATTCTCAACGATTTATTTTGGATTACTTGCCTTTGCTGCCATCGTTGTTTTCTTAATGTACAGAAGGAAGGGGGCATTGCCAAAGATAGGTGAACCATATTATGATTTGATGGTCCTTGTATTGGGAATGTGGTGGTTAGGTGGACTTCTAATCGATGCGTTTGCGCATATTTCAGGAGTAGTGGATGATACTTTTTTCACTCCGTGGCATGCCATATGGTATGCAGGTGCTACTGCGTATGGAGCATATATGTTTTATGCCATTATCCCAGAAGATGGGCTTGGGAGTCTTGTAAGAAAACCATTGGAGACTATACAAAGTATCGCTCCAGAACACAAGGCAGGAGTTTATGGAATTATTCTGTTTGGACTATCAGGATTTGGAGATATGATCTGGCACGAAACCCTCGGTGTTGAAACAAGTGTAGATATCCTTCTTTCTCCCGCCCATATTGGACTTTTCATTGGACTTATGATGGCAGTTACGGCGCCGATGTGGTCGGCGTGGGCTGACGAAAAAAGTGGCAGGGATGGTTTCAAATCGCAAGTGGTGATTGTTTTTGGGCTTGGTGCGGCATGGGTTGGTACAGTACTGATTACCCTTTATGGAAATATTTGGTTTGATCCCCTACAAACATTCTGTTATGATGGGGGCGGGTCTTATTGTTTGAATGAGATTTATGATGTTGGATTGAGCCAGGGAATGCGGGCTTTGTTAATTCAAGCTGTTGTGAGTTCAATTGTGGTCTTACTTTTCATTCGTCGGTGGATGCCTGCCCGGGGGAGTCTATTTGTTCTTTTCATATTCCCTGCAATTGGTATTTGGGTCTACAGTGAATTTAATAATGCATTATTATTGATGGGTATTGCGTGGGCAATTATTGTAGAACTTGGCCTACCCATTCTTCAAAGAGGTAGGAAACATTTGTTTGTACCATTGGTCACTACAAGCCAAGTTGGTGTGTTCATGGTTTCATGGTTATGGCGAGCTGAAGAGTGGGTAAGTGAGATATATTGGATAGAAGGAACCAACTTACATATATTTCCGTTTGGTTGGACTATTCATGCTACATTTGGGGCTTTGGTCATGTGCGCATTTATTGGCTGGATTGTAAGTGTTATTGCGTTTCCGCCCCCAATCCCAGGTCTCAAGGGGGATTAATAAAAACGTAGAAAAGGTCTGAAATAAAAGGTCAACCATATGTCAACATTTTTGGGTGGAGCAATAGCAGGAGGGATTGGAGGGATTGTTATAGCACTATTGATCAATTTCGTTCTGAATAAAAATATAGAACAAGATGGACCCCTACCGGGCGCATTATTTATTTCTAAATATATAGGACATAAAGATCCTCGTGAATACCAAAAAGAGGGTTTGGTTATAAGTGTAGTTTATGCTTGTTTGTTGGGGGGCATTATTTCAATGTTATTTGCAGGTATAATTACAGCCATGGGGATGGTGATATTAGTAGGATTGTTAATCGGTGGAGGAGTGGGAATAATAAATGAAAAGGTATGGATGCAGAAGATATTGGGAATAAGAATGGATTGGGAATGGAAAAATAGATCCGTTTCTCAATCGCGTATAAAATTTATGTTTACAAATATAATATATGGGATGGTTGTTTTGGGAATAATAACATATGGAGGAATATGAAGTGGGAGAATTGATCCTGTGTGGAGTTTAAATGTCACAATACCTCAAAAAGTAAGTAGATTGATTGAGGAGATGGCACCAGCATTGTGGAATTGGGAAGAAATTTGTGAAGATCCAACATTGGTAATTAAACGTTTTGAAACAAAAACTGCAAAAGAGGAAACTGAGATTAGACTTTTATTAGAAAAGATAGAACCATTTGATGTCCAAATCGGAAATATAAGAACTTTTGATATTGCACAGAGGGGAATTTCACCGGTTTTGTATATAGAAGTAGAAAGTCCAGGAATTGAGGCGCTTCATGAAATGTTAGTGGGCATTTTTGGATGTGTAAAAGGAATAGAGGGCCAAGACTATACACCACATATAACATTGGCTAGAGGAGAATGTAGAGAATATATCGAATTTGAGGAACGCCCAGATCCAATACAGTGGGAAGCTGATGAATTGGAATTTTGGCATAGTGGCAAAATGCAAAAGAGGAATAAGATAAAATTGAAAAAATAAATAAGTTAAGACTTGTTTTTTCTGAAAGAATAAGAGAGGATACGGAAAATAGATTTTGACATCGTAACAGACAAGAATGAAAGATGCGCCTAACACAGTATGGGGCCGATTGAATGGAAAAATATCTATCGTCTGGCACATCCCAGACAGATGGGACTTATTGCGATTGCACATGCATTGCATGAGTTTTATTGCGTGGTCTTACCCCCTATTATACCATTTATTGTTATTGATTTTGAGGTTTCATATTCCCAGGCGGGGTGGTTGGTGACTGTTTTTTATATAGTATATGCGTTGTTCCAACTTCCGTCCGGCATTTTGGCTGATAAAATTGGGAAACGGTATGTTCTGGGGTTGGGACTAGTGTTGTTAGCAATTGGTGTAATTCTTGCAAGTATGGCAAATACATATCAAGCATTGTTATTGTCCCAAGTGGTTGCAGGGATAGGAGGTAGTACATATCACCCCGCTGGTTTGTCTGCAGTGTCAGATTTAGAGAGTGGCAAAACCGCAGGTAAAGCCATGGGATTCCACGGATTGGGAGGAGCTATTGGGACTGCATTGGCCCCTGCAGTCATAGGAGGAATAATCCTATTTACTGATTCTTGGCGTTTGGCCCTCTCAATCACTGCAATTGTAGGAATTGTATATGCTGTTTTGTTCCATAAAGAATTTATTGAACCTGATGGTCCTATAGAGAATATAGGAAAGAAAATTACAATATCGGATAGAAAAATAAAAACTCAAATTAAAGAGTTCCCATGGGGGCCGTGGGTTGTTGGATTGGTTTCTATCAATTTTTTATTAGGAGTGGAAATTGGAGCAGCTAGGACTTTCACTACTTCTTATGTATTTTTGAGAAGTTCAGAGATGGTTGGTTTTGCGAATACTGTATTTTTTGTTATGCTTGTTGGTGCAGGAGTATCGACAATTGGAATAGGACCGCTTGCAGATATATTCGACAAAAAAAATCTTGGTGCTTTAACGTTTGTAATGACAGGGTTTCTATTGGTTTTAACATGGATTGTTCCGCCAAATAAAATGCTCCTCATAGGGTTATTTTTCCTTATAGGCGCCATGATGTGGACAACTGTTCCAGTTATGAATGCATTGACAGCAACATATGCCAAAACTGAATTTTCAGGGATGTTGTTTGCTTTGACTTTGACAGGTTCGGCACTAGGTAATTCTATGGGGCCATTTATGTTTGGGATAATCCTAGAACATGTAGACATTATGGTTGCATATCCGATTATAGCTTCATCTAGTCTCGTCGGAGCGATTGCATTTCTCATAATGAAGAGATATTAAGAATGAGTTTATAGAAAAATGGAGATAATTGTTTTCTTATTGATTGGTGTCTTGGTGTTAATCTTTTTTGCATTTTACTTAATTCTTAGAAGATCAATAGTGGGATTTAAAGAAGGATTTGATTCTAGTCGGAGGGAGTAAACAATTCACATCGAAATTCGTATAATATGGCCTGTAAAAGAAGGGACATGGATCCACGAATTAGAGAACATGCGAATATTATTTCCATGCATTCAACTTCCATGAAAAAAGGAGATAATGTCGTCATAGATGCAGATCCTATTGCGGACGATTTGGTAACTTCTTTGTGTGAAATTTGTGCAGAAATTGGAGCAAACCCATTGGTCACTAGAGGGAGGACGGGTGGACGGTTTTTGAGATCATATTTGAACAATTCAAATGGTGAGTTTCAGATTGCATCTCACGAATTAGCGTTGTTTGAGCAGATGGACGTGTATATTGTGATAAGAGGTGGTGGGAATGATTCAGAAATGGCGGACGTAGATCAAAATAAAATAAATGAATATGGATTGGTGCGGAAACCAATAAGAGATATTAGGTTATCAAAACGGTGGTGTTTGACTCAATTTCCAGCCCCTCAAAGTGCTCAAAGGGCAAATATGAGTACTGAGGAATATGAGAATTTTGTATGGGATGCAATAATAAAAGATTGGGGTGTTCAAAAAAATCATCAACAAAAACTTGTGCAATTGCTCGAAGGGGGAGATCGTATTCGTCTGGTGAGTGGGGACGCAACAGATATTACTATGAATATTGGAGGGATGGTCCCAATTAATGATTATGGGAATCACAATTTGCCAGGGGGAGAAGTGTTTACTGCTCCAATTATAGAATCGGTTGAGGGAGAAGTAACATTCGATATTCCATTGAACTACAAGGGCCACACAATTGAGCAGGCATATCTTAAATTTGAAGAAGGTGTGGTGACAGATCATAATGCGGATCGGAATGGCGAAATATTAGGAGAAATACTATCTGCAGATCGGGGGGCGAAATCAGTTGGTGAATTAGGAATAGGCATGAATAGAGGCATAGATCGGTTTACAAACAACATACTCTTTGATGAAAAAATGGGAGATACGATTCATATCGCGGTGGGAATGGCTTATGGAGATACAGTAGGGAGAGGAATGAAAAAGAATGAAAGTTCCGTGCACGTAGATATGATCACAGATATGTCAAAAGATTCGTTTATTGAACTCGATGGGGAATTAATACAAATAGATGGGTGTTTTGTATTTGAAGAGGGATTTAAGCAAAAATAGAATGGGGAAATGGGAATTAATTTGATTTTTGTTTAATTTCGATGATATAACCAAAGGGATCTTGTAGATATATTGCCGGTGCCCTTCCAGTTGCTCCCAATGGATTCCCTTCCCTTAGGAGAGATATGTTTGCATTGGAAAGTTTTGTTTTGACATCAGATATGGGCATATCTACTATCAATGCGAAATGGTCATAGTTACTTTTGTCAGGGGGCGAAAAATCATCAATTGGGCGTACATGTAGTACGGTGGTTTCTCCAAGACGGAATGTGAAAAGTGTCCGCGAACCATTTTTATATTCCTCTATTTGTTCTGCTTCAAATCCTAAAATATTTGAATAGAATTCTAATGCATCATCAACCCCCGTTTTTGGGATTTGAATATTGACGTGGTCTATTGCAACGACGTTCATAATTAGTACTATAAAGAGACAAGGGATAAATGATAAGATATTCGTTTTGGTTATAGTAAAGGGAACGAATATTAACCAGGGGCATGACTCTGTTAATTAGTGTCATGATAGTAGGAACCTTTATTAGTTAAGTGACCTACTTGTCAGACGTATGTCAGGTGACAACAATATACAAAGAGGAAGCTCCCGAAGGAAATTCCTCGCAATAACATCCACTGCTGCTGCAGCAGGCATAGCCGGCTGTACAGGTAG
>WTZU01000011.1 GCA_009889625.1 Candidatus Hikarchaeia archaeon HikBin5
GTTGATTACCCACCACATTGTGAACCACCTGCAGAGATCTGGCAAAATATGGATCTCGACGAATACATCCGTGGAAGGAAATAGAATTAATTACTACTTTTTAGATTTCTTTTCTTTCTCTAATCGAACTTGCATATAATGTATTTGTTCTTGATGCAATGAAATTAGCATACTCGATAAAGACGAAAGAATCAGCATCTGAACTCCTAACAATATGCCAAATGCCGAAACAATAGCAAGCACTTCATGACCTGTGTTATTTATAAACCAATCATATCCTACAAAACCTGCCAGAACGATTCCTATCGATGTCGATAAAATACCAACACTTATGATCAATCTATGACGAGTTTTAATTACTTCTAGTCCTTTATTTCCCCACTCCATAACAACCTCCTATGTACTCCTCGTTTTTATTTTCTTTGTTCACAAACGCTTAACATTTCTTCATACGGTGATATTTACATAACATGGTTTCAGAAGATCAAAATCCAACCGAAATGGCCAATTTTGGTGGATTTTCACCCCCACCTGTCGTTGATTACGACGAGTCTCTCATTTTAACGCAGACTATTGACCCAAACGGAAGTAGTGGTTTTAGGCTATATCAACTCGAAAAATCAACATTCGCATTTACCACATTCACCCGCGACGCCCATTCAGGAACTGGATGGTCTGAGTTTCTAATAGCAGAAGGAAAACTTACAATACATCCGCCCTCTTTTGACATGGATTCTCTGTTTACTTCATTAAATGATATCTCGGTAAATCTATCAAAAAATCAAATAGAAGGTGCATTGGAAATTTACAAAACACAATGTATTGACACAGTCGAATCTGCTTTATTCATTTCTGACTCTGTGCATGAAATTGTTTTTAGAGGGCCATTCGCATACGTCGAAGACTTTTCTTGGCCCGCCCCCCTCTCCGATGAACTTCAGTCTCTTTTAGAACCCGACCAAATCGAATTAATTATTCCCCTAATCCTCTCTCACAGAGAAGGACTAGATGATGATTCCTGGGTCCAATTACGTGGGCACTATATGGCATTAATAGAAATTGCATGAATCTAAAAAATTTCTCAGGTTTTATGCCACCCTTTCACCCATTTCTCGTCTTACCATCTCCCTAAATTTTTCCGAATTGACACCATATATCGTATTCGCTTCTTGAGTTCTATATTTTTTAATTCCACATACTGGTATGTCGTCTATTCTAATTTCCCAATCGTCTGGATATTTCACATCTATTCCTATGAATAGAATTTTACATCCCAGTTCTTCTTCCAATACGGGCACTATTGTGTGGGTGTAGATTCCATCCTCAAATCTAGGTGGGTCGTATACGGGGAGGTCCATACTCGATTTTATAGATTGATTCTCAATCCACCAGTCAGGTAACTCCTCACTTTCAACTACCATATTATAAGGTAACTATGATCTTATTGTCCTCTACTCTTACGGGGTATGAAGGAAGCTTTACAGACCTCCTCGATAAGCAAACACCCGTTTTTACATCATATTCCCACCCATGCCATGGACAATTCAATATTTTTCCCTCTTTTACCCAGTTTAATCTATATTCTAAGGTATCTCTGTTGAATTCTCCTTCGAATGTTCCAGTAAGGGTCCCTTCGCACCATGGGCCTCCCTGGTGGGCACACCAATTGGCAAACGCATAATATTCTCCGTCTAGGTAAAATACTCCCACTTCTCTTCCTTTTAATTCAACTAGAATTCTCTCGCCATCTCCTATTTCTGATACATCAGCGACTATATGGTCGCTCAAATTCCATACACCTCTTTGGCGTTACCGGACAATACCTTTTTCCTATCTTTTGCAGGTATATTCACCCTGAGGAATTTCTCCAATCCTTCTGGATGGTCAAAGTCAAAGTGGGGATAGTCGGAAGAAAACATCATTCTATCAAAACCTATTACTTCCATTATCTTTCTCATATCTTCTTGGTTATTTGGCTCTCCAACAGGCTGAGTTGAGATATAAAATTGATCTCTAATATACTCTTCTGGGGTTTTCTTTAACATTGGGGCATCAAACCTCCGAATTGAATGTACTTTGTTTAAACGATACATCATATATGGGAGCCATGTAACTCCTCCTTCTAGGAAAACGAATTTTAGATCTGGGAATTTTTCTGGAACTCCGTGCTCAAAGAGGCTAGTCATTGTTAGAAAATGAGCATAAGGATGTGTCAATACATGAACTGCAAAAAATGTTTCAACTCCCGCATTCTGCCTTGGGAAATCCACAATGAATCCGCTGTCATACGCGTGATATGCTATTGGGAGCCCCTTGTCTTCCGCCGCCCGGTATACTACATCATATCTTGGATCTCCAAGAGGGGGATTTGGTCCTGTATTGTCTATAAATACACCAATATATTGTTTCTCATCTCCCATCCTGTAAATCTCCTCTGCAGCTGCCTCCGGATCTTGCATAGCGACAGTTATCTGGCCATAAAAGTGGGGATAGTCGTCCAGATATTTTTCTAGAACTAAATCATTATACCCTCTAGCGAGCGCAACAGCAAGACGGGACATAGATGCCTTTCCAACTTTGCCAAAAGAATTTATTATGGGGTGGTCAATATGGAACTCTTCACATAATTTCTCTTGAATGTCCTCTGGCCCGGTAATAAGCCTTTTTTCTATCTTACCTGCCATGCTCCTGTCCCACCCCGAATCTGGCAATGGGTTCCCAATATGACCTTTCGTCATTATACTTTTGAAAGGTTCATCTATCCACTTCGCAATCTCATCTGGTTTTATTTGGAGGTGGACATCAGTGTCAATTATCAGCTCCTTTTTTAGTGATAGGTTTCTTTCATTTGCCATTTTATAATCTTATTTTAACACCCCTTCGTAATAATCACACCGAAAAAATACACGGTGTCTAATAGCATTTATTCATTTTTTCGATCAAAGCTGCCAATTTATCATAAAAACAAGGTAAGTATTTTTCTTCCTTATCAATAGTAGGTCTGGCATTTGTTTCGCTTATCACAATTCTCTCTTCATTTGCCAAAATATCGATCCCCACATAATTTATCCCTAGTAAAGATGCAGCATCCTCTGCAATTTTTATTATGGATTCGGGCATTTCAACCCCTATCGCAACTGCATCTCTATGGACGTTTCTTTTCCATTTTTTACCATCTGAATAATTGTCTTTAAACCTCCTCTCTACGGCGCCTACATATTCGCCGTCGATTACCATGACTCTGTAATCTCTCGCATCAGGAATGTATTCTTGGACTAGGAATGATCTATCTCCTGTTTCTTCTCTATCTTGGACCAATTTTATATAATCTACAACTCCCTCAAAAGAATCTACATCATTTATAAGTACAATTCCCAACCCTCTTGTGGCAGAGTTTGGCTTTATCACCATTGGCTTTTGTACATTCTCATATGCTTCTATCAACTCCTCTTCTGAAATGGGATTTGAAATCATAATCGTCGAAGGGATGTCAAATCCATTTTTCTCAAGTATTGCTAGAACTCTTCCTTTATTCCTAGAAAGCAATACGGATTCCAATCCATTCACCCATGGGACCTCCAAAAAAGAATCAATAACTCCTCCTTCCATTAGTCTAGATGGGTATACAAATCCCACATCAACATCCGGAAATTCCGTATATCTCTCAGAAATTGGTATTGCTTTCCCATATGCATCAATATACTTGGCCAATACACCTCTACGTTTAAGCGGTCCCTTCATAGTTTCGAAGGTTTCTCTATGGGTGACAACTGCCAAATTGAGCATAATACTACCTCGTTATTCCTACTTAAATTTCCAACGTTACTACTTTATAAGTTCTTGCCCACGTTCAACAACAATTCTGCAGGGAGGTGATAATTTATTATATGCCCGTCTCAGAGATTCTTTTGCAACTTTCACCTGGTCTATATCACAATAAATTGTAAAAACAACATCTCCTTTATTTACTCTGGCAGCTGTGCCAACAGGTTTCCCAAAGGATAGTCTCATCCCATCAGAAACACGATCTGCTCCTGCCCCGGTGGCCACTTTATTCTCGCGGAGAATTTGATGTGGAAATTTATTAAGTAAAAACGTATAATTTCCCTCTCCCAATTCTGCAGCCAAATGACGGTTCGACGTCAATCGTGCAGCCTCAAGAGAAGTATGTCTCAATTGACATGACTCTTCCACTTTCAAGCAAATTTTAACAGGATAGTCTTCATGCGACTTATGCACATCTCCCATAATGTGTCGTACAATTCTCGATCCAGGAACTCCAGTTACATAATCTCTCCGTGTATAGGCAACTTTGTTCTTTTTCCTATACATTGAAGCAGGCTTTCTCGCCATAGTTACCAATGAGGAGCTCCCACCACCGGATAAACTGACCGAAATTGATCTTAGTCCATTTTCACTGAGCATCTCTCCATATTATATAAATTTTACTCAAATCGAATGACAAGTGTCGGACATGGTCTGACATACCTTTATTTAGTCCTGGGTCTTCAAAATCCTATACTCCTGCTATAACCCATCGCAGCGGAGAACCTCCGCTGTTCGCCTCGACCAATACAGGAACAGCGGGAGTAAGGGTGCCACATACAGCAGTTTATGCTGATTTAATTGGCACCATTTCAAATTCATATAGTGTTAACTCTATTTCTTCCACCTTCATCTCCCAAAATATGGGGTCAATTTTATTCTATCTCAATTTCCATGATGTCAAATCCATCTCGAACCTTTGGACATTTTATCACCAATATTCCATTTCTATACTTTGCATCTGCCATTTCTGCATTCCCAATTCTTGGGAGTACGATCTGCTCATCAATCTCTAGATCTGCATTCTTCGCATTAATTAAAATAACAAATCCATTACATTTAACGGATATGTCTCTTTTATCAAAACCTTGTAAATCCACAGTAATTATCATGTCCTCTTCAGCTTCTTGAATATCCGTTTGGGGACTAGAGTTATTTTGAATTTTTCCACCCCCTTCTATTGAACTCATTATTGAACCCATCATCTCTTGAATCTCATCAAAAAAATCTTCAAAGGGATCATCAAAATTGCGCATCCTATGTTGATAGATACGTTATGTGTCAGCTTAAGTTTTCCATTCAATGATTCTTATCTGCCCAACCCCATGCCAATGGTCCTATCTGTTAAATCCATACTCTCTTTGCAACTACATTCGTCCATAATCGCTCTAATTGCATCTATATTCTCCGGCACCACATCTGCCTCTTGATGTATGGCCTGGAACAAGTATACTTCTTTATCTTCAACAGAAATTGATTCTTCCCATACGCAATTTTCCCATAAATCACCACGAGGGCGCCCTACATCCAGAGCTAGTTCTTTGAGACCTGCAATTCCTTTTATACCCTCTCTCAAAGCAACCATGTGGATTCTAGATTCTTTTGATAATAATTCACACATTCTCACTTTATCTGCACTTTTATTCAATGACAGGTTTACCACGTGAACATGCATTAGCGTTGTAGGAATTTTTAGTGCTAGGGTGTCTATATTTATGTTTGGAAGAACACTTTTAACATCTGGCCCATGGTGAGAAGGAAGATACACGGGATCTAAAATTACATCATTAATCGGTCCTTTACTTGGTTGCCCCGGATCTGCTCCTCTACGGATCAACGTTACACGCGCACGGTCTATCCCATATCTCTCTTCTATTGGGGTCAGCAATCTAGCGATCCCCGTTGAATTGCATGAAACAACTCTTACTAATTTTTTCCCAACTGAAGTTTCAAAGTTGGCCCTAGCATTAAAACTACATTCAACCGAATCTTCTTTCTCCCCACCTTGTACTATTGCGGGAACTTCGAATTTTTTATATAATTTAGAATTTTCAAACCCAACTCCCGATGGCGTCGCATCAACTACTATGTCGGAATTTTCTATCATTTCTTCTATTGTACCTTCCACTTCAAATCCAACTCCAGAGAACGATTCTTCCGCACCTTTTACCACATATAGTGGATATTTCTTATCCACTGCAGTTTTTGCCTCGTGATTTGGTTTAGTTTTTGAAACCCCTATTAGTTTCATATCTGGCTGTTGAACTATTGCGTCAGCGACCCGTTTCCCTATTGTACCGTACCCATTCACAGAGACATTAATCATATGCCGAATAGAAACCCTACTTAAATAAAGAGGTTTTGGGGTAGTGTTTGTACTTCCTCCTCTCTGAATTTCTATATAAAAAGCTATCTCAACCGGTAGTAATTATACTAATATGCTTCTCAAACAAGCCGCATTCACAGCACTTTCACAGTGCATGGGTCTTCAACCAGGTGAATCCTGTCTTATCATTACAGATTCTATCTGCAAACCCATCGGGGAGTGTCTTTACGAAGTGGCTTCAGAAATCACAGAAGACGTTAGTTTACTTCTATATCCACCTGGAACTCAACATGGCGAAGAACCCCCTCTCGAAGTGTCATCGGCCATGTTAGAATACGATGTTTTTCTAGCCCCCACTAGTAAAAGTATCACCCACACTAGGGCCAGAAGGTTGGCAACTGAATCGGGCGCAAGAGGTGCGACTTTACCAGGAATAACTGAAGAAGTAATGATTAAGGGATTGTGTTCTGATTATGGGGCAATTAGATCTGCATGCGACGATCTGTTACATAAACTTGAGGGGTCTGAAAATATACATTTAATAGCCAAATCTGGAACTGACATCGAATTCAATTTTGGCCCTCGAAAATGGCATTCCGACCATGGAATAAACCATAATCAGGGGGATTTTTCAAATTTACCTGCGGGAGAAGTATACAATAGTCCAATAAATGCAAATGGGATATTTGTTGTCGATGGAACTATGATGCCCCATGGACTTTTAAAAGAACCAATAAAATTCAAAGTTTCAGATGGGTATGTGACTTCTATCTCTGATAAAAACATCAAAAATCAAGTTGAAATGGCCGCAAAAGAAGTTGGAAAAAATGCATATAATCTAGCCGAACTAGGGGTGGGGACCAATCTCAATGTCACTGAACTAATCGGTTCTGTTCTACTCGATGAAAAGGCAGCGGGAACTGTACATATTGCAATTGGGGATGACAAAGGAATTGGGGGCGATGTGGAGGCGCCCTTGCACTTAGATGGGATTATTAGAGATCCCACCCTTTATGTAGACGGCGTTGAAATCAATTTACCATCTTCTTCATCTTAATAGTAACAAATCATGACAAATACACATCTTGATTATTGCTCCCTTTGTTCCCCCCAAGTAGAACTTGAACATGCCATTTTGCACACTTCGAAAGATACTCTCACTTTACAATGTCCTAGTTGTAACCACGTGTATAAAAAACAGATATCTTCTCCCAAATTAATCAACTGTAGTATCATCATTTCTCAGCACGAAGATTCTCTTTCGACCACACTCCCAATCCCTCAGGACGACCTCTTGGAAATTGGAGATGAGTTTATAGTTGACACAGAAGAGGCCATTTTCGTGGTTAAAATCACATCACTTGAACTCCACTCTTCTTCGAAACGTGTTTCAAAAACAAAAGCAAAGGACGTGAAAACTATCTGGACTCGTGCTATTGATAATGTTTATGTTCCTGTCACTATTCATTCTCTTGGGTCTAAAAAACACAAGAGTAAAAGCATCAAATTTGGAGTCCCGGGGGATTACTCATTTGAGGTGGGGAAAACCACAAACCTAGATGGTTCTTCGTTTATCATCGAAGGAATCCACCTTCGATCAGATATTCAAAACACTACCTTGACCAAACTAAAGAAGAACGGAGATTCTGCACTAGCAAAAGACATAAAACGCATTTACGCCCGCGAATCAAAATACAATTTTTCGTACAGATGAATCGTTCAAACCAACGCCGGAAAAATATTGCTTTCTCAGTAATTCATTATTTAATTCCCCTCGCTTTTGGGGGTTTTATTGGGGCAATTACTAGGTATGCTTTCACATTACTTTTCCCCAATCTGATTTCTACAATTCTTGTAAATGTTATTGGGAGCATTTTCATAGGCATGGTCTTCTACAACACAGCTTTCACCAAACAATCCAATCCTCTATTGCACCATTTCTTAATAGTTGGATTTCTCGCGTCTTTCACTACATATAGCACCTTCGCGCTTGATACTTTTATTTCTCCAGAGTTTGCCATGTTAAATGTTTTGTTGACTTATGTTTTGGGATTCACTGGGGTCTTACTTGGAAAATCTATCAATGAAAAGTCATTAAAAGGAGCATTCAAATGCTAAACCCACATTCTATAGAGGCCTTTGTACTAATCGGGTTTGGTGGTATGTTTGGTGCCCTTGCCAGGTATATTTTAATCCAGTTTGCCCCCTCTCGAAATTTCCCCCTTGGAACGTTTATGGTAAATGTGATTGGAAGTTTCCTAATGGGTGTCCTTTTATTTTCAAATAGCTCTTCTTCCATTTCGCTTATCGTTGGAGTTGGAATCTGCGGATCTTTTACTACCTTTTCAACTTTCTCTCTCGAAACCATTCGTTTACTCGAAGAACAAAATATACTTTATGCCACTGTTAATTCTATGGGGACACTCCTTTCATCGTTAATCGCAATTTTCATTGCTCAATTATTGTTTTAAATTTAATTTTTCATTCCAATTTTCGATATGTCTCTTCCAAACCAGCTTTCACGTCCAAATTTGCACCCTCCGATTGAAGAACGCTCCCGAATGCCATCATGAAATATGAGATATTATGCGCATTTGCCGAGTGACCCATACAACCAACTCTAAATATTTCTCCGCTTAGATCTCCCAATCCTCTTGCAATCTCTAGATTGTATTTTTGAAGAAGCCCCTTGACAACTTTGGCATCTTCTACTCCCTCTGGCACTCTAATGGCGTTGAGACTTGGGAGCCAATACTCTTCTTTTGCATTCATCTCAATTCCCATGGATTCAACACCAGATCTAAGAGCAGATGCCAGTTTCATATGCCGTTCCCATCTATTTTGTATTCCTTCTTCATTTACCAATCTGAGTGCTTCGCGTATTCCATATATACTTGTTATTGGGGCCGTGTGGTGATATGTCCTATCTTCTCCCCAATATCCATTCAATAAACCTAGATCCAAATACCATGACCTAGTGATATCTTTCCTGTTTCCTATCTTTTCTAGGGCATTTTCATTTAATGTCAATGGACTAGCTCCTGGTGGACAAGAAAGGCATTTCTGTGCTCCAGAATATGCCACATCAATACCCCATTTATCTACTTCTAATTCCACGCCTCCTAGGGATGTAACAGTATCCGCAATGACAATAGATTCGTTTTCATGTGCAATTGCTGTTAATTCTTCTACTGAGTTTTGAAGTGCACCCGTGCTTGTCTCTGCATGTACAAATGCAAATACATCTGGGTTATTTTCATCAAAAGCAGCAGATACATCTTCAATTCGTAATGGCTCTCCCCATGGGGCATCAACATGGACTATTTCTCCTCCCGCTCTCATCGCCATGGATTCCATCCTCTTCCCAAAGTATCCATTAGTCGGGACTAATACTGTGTCTCCTGGCTCAACTATATTGGCAAAAGCAGCCTCCATTGCAGCAGACCCGGTGCCACTTACGGGGATAGTATATTCATTTTTTGTTCGGAATGTATACCTAAGTAATTCTTGCGTTTCCTCCATTATTTGAAGAAAATATGGATCTAGGTGCCCCACTAGAGGGGTACTCATGGCTCGCAACACTCTCGGATGGACATTACTTGGCCCTGGCCCCATTAATATTCTAGTAGGTGGGTTCAAATCATTTATTTGCAGATTTTCATTCATATTCTCCTGTTATTTTCACATCGGGGAGTATAACCCCTCGCAAAGTTTTCTCAGAGAGAAAGAGAGGTTTTGGTTAATTTTTTATCGAGCTTTTCGAATTGCAATAGGTATTCTCTACGCTCGGATTTTAAATCTCCTAGTATCTGCTCATAATTTTCAAAATAACTAGGTGGGTAGAATTCTTTTATATTCATACCTGGTACTTCTACTGGAATACTCAGTCCTATTTTCTCATCCCTCTCCCATCTGATATTTTCTCTTGCTATTTCCCGTAAAATGGAAATGCTATGTTCTATTTCAACCGATTTAGAATTCACCGTTCCAACTTGTCCTGTATTGATTATATAGCACTCTACATCTGCTTTTTTTATCAATTTTAAAAATAGATTTCCTTCCTCTCCTTTGCAGCCAATTATGAATGGATTTGTTCCCACAACACGGATTGGCTCGCCCGCCTTTGTTGGATCTCCCGCACTTGTCTCAATCGATTCGCCAAGCATAAATGCCGCAGCTGCCTCCTCTTCTGTCAATTTTGCTACAGGGGGCATTAGTGGGTTCCTAGTAATGAAGAATATTTGATGTGCCGCCTCCAAATCAATTTCATCTGCCGCATTCGGCAAATCAAAACGTGAAATGGAAGCCCGTCCATTATCTGTCAACGTTCCATCGTGGAAATCTACTATTCCTGACTCTCCCACTGCTACATTTTCTAAAATCGCATTGTTACAAACCGTGGCATCATATATCTCTGGTTGGTCCTCTCTTGATAGGCCAATAGTCTTAATATACAGCCCACCACCTTCACTTCCTGCAACCAATCCATCTGGAAATAATGCACATACGTCATCCTGAACTAAATTAGCATTTTCATCACCAGAAAGTCCAAATCCGTGACATGTAAGTGTAGTTTTTCCAGTTGCACTTAGTCCCATAAAAATCTGACCAACCTCTTTTATTTTTCCTTCTTTCCCGTATATGCATACTTGCTTACTTCCTGCATGCAATCCAAGCCCATCTCCCTTCTTTGCATAATACATAAACATCCTCAAAAACGATTTTTTTGCCTCCCCTGTATAGTCACTTCCTAAAACATATGTCACGCCATCCTCTGGGAATATCCGTATCCGAGTTTCTTCCCAATCGGGGATGTGCAATGTGCATAAATCTGGCTCAGATCCATCACTTGGTTCGAGTAAAGTTGCCCAAGAAAGTGCTATTCTTGCATATCTTTTAGGCACAAACAATCGACAAGTGAAGGATAATCTTGGGTGGCGACCCATTTTTCTATCAATACACACAAAAGGCTCTGTAAAAACCCGTTCTAAAGCACTTGATATGTGCTTTTGATCATCGCCCTCGAATTCATCATCTACGTTGTTCTTTGTCTTACTTGAGCTCCGGGACTTAATTTCACTAACATAGTTTGGACTGCTGTATTCTGTATTTTGTTCCAATTCTTTAGAAAACTCGCGCAACTCATCGAATGTGGGGTTATATATGATGTTACTTGCATCTGTACTTGGAAATTCGTGTTTCATTCTGTTTCCTCTTTCGACGAACTCTATATGTTCGCCCAGATATCGTTAGATATTACTTTTTTGGTATTTATTGACTCCGCTATCGATCTTCCCATGTCAATCATAGTCATTGCACCATCCATTTAATGCCACACCCTATTGCAGGAAAATGCCCTCCCTCCCACTTTTCACCACGCAAACATTTATCAATAATTTCTTTCATTTCATGCCTTTTAGGGGTGCCATCCGGGTCCACTGCATCATCCAATCTTCCATGATATTCAAGTACAAATCCGTCTTCCTTAAAACTAAACAAAAATGGATCAGGAGTGCATTCTGCTCCATACTCTTTCGCCACGCTTTGAGTTTCGTCATATAGATAGTAGTCATATAAAATCGTTCCATTTTCAACCCATTCTTTCATCTGTTCTAATGAATCTTCAGGATATGCACTCACATCATTTGAACTGATGCCAATAACTGCCAATTCGGAATATTCTTTTGCCAATCCATTAAGCACAGATATCTTAGCTTGGGCGTATGGACAATGGTTGCAAGTAAAACAAATTAAAAGAAGTTTGTATTCATCAAAGTCCTCTAAACAGTACCAATTCCCATCCGTTCCAATCAATTTAAACGGCGGGGCAGGACTGCCCATTTTTAATTTCTCATTTGATTCTGCAAGTACCATATTTAGAATCAATTGTCCATGATACTATATCTTTTGAATCTTAATGTTTCCATTTCGGGTCATCCAATCTTAATTGGGACATTCTATGTCCAAATTTAATATCAAGCTCCCTATATGCTGATAATTCAAGTTTTTTCTTAGTAGAAGAAATCAAATCTTCCACAACCAATTCAATCATCGGCCTTGCTATTATATCTTGCATTGGTTGGTACTCTCCCTCGGCACCATCTCTGATTCCTTCCACCTTGACCCCGCACTTCACTGGTATTATCGATCTTGCAATATGGGTGGAAAATACTCCTATCGACCCCTTCTTCACCACAAGATCTAGAATCCACCGAAGTATGGCAGGCGCATCTCGTATTCCAGTTGCCATCTCTATTTCGTCAATCAATAGCAACGTTTTCTTGCCTTCCACAATCGGGGGTATCATTGACCTTAACATCTCTTTCAAATCCTTTGAATTTCTTTTACCTGGGCATTTTTGTAGAATAATAGAGTCAAATATGCTTACCTCTGCATGCTCTGCAGGGACTGGGAGTCCCATATTCGCTAGAGTAGTGATATTGAATATTGTATCTAATAATGTGGTCTTGCCACTACCAATCCCTCCGGTCAACAAAGAAATCCTTTTAATATCTGTCTGGTCTGAACTTTCCAAAACCCCAATGACATAATCTATTGGTTTTATCTCGCCATCTGCCAAATTAACCATGGATAAATTCCTGCCCTTCTTAATTTTCACATATGGATTATCCTCCCTTACTATTGGTTTTGACATATTGAAAAAAAGAGAAAAATGAGCCAATGACAGGTATAATCCGATCTCATCAACTATCTGGACATATTTATTTATTTCTTCCATAGAGTCTTCAATAAATTCTTTATTTTTGACATTCCTTTTTCTTTCATATTCATCATTTTCTGCTATGAATTTATTTTTTAATTTCCTCACCACTTCTATTATGAATTCATCTGCTTCTGTTGAATCTTCCACTTGTACATTTCTTATTAAACTATTCTCAATACCTGTTTTTATAGCCAAACATCTGTACACTTCTTCCTTGAATTCTACAAAATTATTGATATTTTTTTCTCTTATTTCCTCTAATATTTGATAAACATCCTCCTCTCCCATCTGAAATAGAATATCCATGTCTCCTATGTCCTCTCTAATAAATTCTCCTCTCATCTGTTCCATAGAAGTTGAAATTTTATGCAATAAATCAGAATCTATATTTTCTACACTTTTGAAGACCCCTCCTAAACTACCCTTGTCATGCAAAAACTCTACCATTCCCACTACTGCCCGGCCCATTTCTCTGCGATTGTCACAACGTTTCAACCATCTCAATATCACTTCTTGGTCTTTTTCTGGTATTAATTTCCAGGCCTCCACTGTATCAAAAATCAGATCAAGTTGTTCATTGATGATGCCCACCGATGAAATAGGAGCTATAATCTTTATTTTATTTTTTACCCTCGAAGAAACTGAGAACTTTTCCACTATTCTGAGTATTTCATTATACTTCTCTCTTGAATCAACAGACCCCATTGCATCTATGTTTTTACCTTCGCCGATTCTCCTAAGTATGGATACTACCCTTCCAAGCTTGACGTCTGTAGATAATAATACGTCAAAGTCTGCTTCAAGAATGGCCTTTTGAGATCTTTCTATGCCTAATTCTCTCTCAAATTTAGCTCTAGTTTTGGGCCCAATTCCCCAATATTGTTCAAGTTCTACTCCCATTTTTCATTCTGGTTTTTCTAATTTCTTCAATAATGAAAATTCTCCTCCATTCAATTTCCATCTCCAAAGGTCATATCCTAGTGCTAATATACCCACTACAATTAACCCAATTCCCCATTTTAAATCCCCTTTTAACAATGAGTTTATGCCAAATAGAAAAAAAACCGCGTCGAGAGCCCATTGCCACCATTTGACATTTTCCACTTTCAATTCGGCCATTTCCAATCTTACTCCTTCTCTCCATAATGGTGCCTAAATGTTTCTACAAACAATCGATTACTCTTAGAGTCCCTGCCACCTTTGGTACCGATTCGATGGCATATACGATTCCATCGAACCTCTTTTTCAACTTCCCACATCCTGTCAATATCATGTGTCATTTGTATGCCCTTCCCATCTCCTTCATCTACCATTTCTTCATAGAATTCATAATCATCACCACAAATTGGACAATTTTTCGCTCCCATACTGTCTCCCTTGTACCTCCTCTAACTTAAGTCGATTTTCTTTATCAATTGTTTGAGTTAGCAAACTTCTTATCGAACTTAGGGCCTATGTTCAACTACATGGATGAACAAGAAGTTCGAAAACTACTTAGTTCCATCCCCGATCCTCGTCTTGGAAATGATATAGTTTCTCTCGGACTAGTCAACTCTATATCTATCGAAGAATCAAAGATCAAAATTTCTCTATTCCTGGGGGCGCCATACTCTTCTGAAGAGCAGTCAATAGCACAGCAGATTAGGGCTTTATTTTCAGATTCCGAATTCCACATCGACATATCTGCACGGGCCAAAAAGAATGTGTCACCGGAAGATGATCTTTTGCCAACTGTAAAGAATGTAATCGCGGTAGCATCTGGAAAAGGGGGAGTTGGAAAATCTACTGTATCTGTAAACCTTGCAACTGAACTATCAAGACTAGGTGCCCGTGTCGGCTTATTCGACGCCGATGTATATGGCCCGAATGCCCCTCGTATGATCGGCCATAGTGGGCAACCACTTGAAACTAAAGATGGAAAGATACAACCTCCCGAACAGTTTGGGGTCAAATTTATCAGTTTGGGCCTTCTCGTTGGGGAAAATGACCCTGTGATTTGGAGGGGGCCTATGGTCCATAAAATAATTTCGCAACTACTTTCGGATGTAAATTGGGGATCTCTAGATTATCTAATCATAGACTTGCCCCCTGGGACTGGGGATGCTCAATTAACTCTACTTCAAATAGTATCTGTAACGGGGGCGGTGATAGTCACCACGCCCCAATCAGTTGTCCTAGATGATGCGGAAAAAAGTCTTAAAATGTTCGATAGACATGGGACTCCTACATTGGGATTGATAGAAAATATGAGTGGATTTACATGCCCCTCTTGCGGCTCCACTCACGATTTATTTGGCAAGGGGACTTCTGAAGACTTCGCAAATAAATTGGAATTGCCATTCCTTGGAAGGATCTCGATAGACCCCCTCGTTAGAAAAGGGTCGGACGAGGGATTCCCTGCTGTGCTCAACCCCGACTCAACAGCCCAAGGGGACTTCCAGATAGTTTGTCAAAACACAATTAATAATGTAGGTGCATTGATCCGGAAACTACACTCTGATAATTATGCAGATTAATTATTTAAGTTAGTACGAAATCGATATACTAAGATACAATTTTTCCATTGTTATAAATTAATTTATCATTATTATTCATATTCATTTTTGGCAAAGTCTTTTTACATATCAAGTTCCAATAATTCTCAGTGAATATATAATGGACTCTGAGATTATTTGGCGTATTGCAGGGGGGTCGGGAGATGGTATTGTTTCCACTAGTGAAAATTTTGCCAAAGCACTAATGCGATCTGGATTGAATATCTTTACACATCGGCATTACCCTTCCCGTATCCGAGGGGGGCATACATATGCTGAAATAAGGGCAGGACCAAGTGAACTCAAATCACGTGGCGATGGTTATAATTTTCTTTTGGCATTGGGGGACTCTTTTGGCAGAAATCAAAAGATAGATTCTGCATATTATGGGAACGAGAGAATAAAACCCCTAACTGAGAACTTGGATGATTTAAATGAAGGGGGCGTGATAGTATATGATACCGGCATAATCGATATAGAGGACGTACCTAACTTCTCCGAACTTGTGGCGGAAAACAATTGGCATGTCTATCCAATCGATTTACGGGCGATAGCAAAAGAAGAAGGAAGGGATATCATGCGAAACACAGCTGGGGTAGGGGCAACAGCAGCACTATTGGAAATGGATTTATCTCCAATTGAAGCCTTAATGAAGGCCGCAATGAAGGGCCCTATATTTGAACAAAATCTATCTATCCTTCGAAATACCCATAAAATGGTGAGTGACACGTTTGAGTTTACTCATGACATAAGGTTTCCAACCGGAGAACACAGTGAACCACAGGCACTCGTTTCTGGTAGCCACTCTATAGCTTATGGTGCACTTGACGAAGGGTGTAGATTCATTGCTGGATACCCAATGACTCCCTGGACTGCTGCATTTACAATTATGTGTGGGTTACTTCCCGATGTCGGGGGAATATCTGAACAAGTTGAAGATGAAATAGCAGCAGCAGCACTCGCCATCGGCGCATCCCACGCGGGTGTGAAGGCCATGTCAGGATCTGCAGGGGGTGGTTTTTCTCTAATGTCTGAACCTCTAGGACTAGCGGAGATGGTCGAAGAACCTATAGTTTTACTAGAGGCCCAACGTGCAGGTCCCGCAACCGGGATGCCAACCAAAACAGAACAGGCAGATTTGGATCATGTACTTTACACTAGTCAAGGCGATTCAACCCGTGTCATCTTGGCCCCTGGGGATCCCAAAGAAGCATACGAACAAACTCGTCTAGCATTTCAGATTGCTTATGGGTATAACTTGCCTGTGATCCTCCTTTATGACCAAAAACTTGGAGGTGAACTGAGGAACATTCCTGTCAGTTTCTTCGACAGAGAACCAAATCCCACCATGCCTGGAACTATTGCCGAATCGGACTTACCGAATGCCCCCCATCACCCCTCTGGGAAATACCACCGATACCGATATGATGCTCCAAACGGGGTTTCTCCCCGATCCATACCTGGACAAAAACACGGGCGGTTTCATGCATCTGGCAATGAACACACCCCTGAAGGGCACATATCAGAGGACCCAATCAATCGTGTCATCCAAGTCGATCGACGTATGAGTAAATTCTCAGCAATTAGGGATTATATCGATTCTCAAGATATCTCGACCAACACAGAATATGGTCCCGATTCTGCCCCCTACGGGATATTGACATGGGGCTCTAACAAAGGAACAATTGAAGAGGCCATCGATCGATTAAATTCATCAGGAGATCCAATAGTAAAAGGATTATCCGTGAGTGATATTTGTCCATTCCCAACCCAACAAGTCACTTCGTTTCTAGATAGTGTTTCAAAAACCTTAGTTGTAGAAATGAACGTGACCGGTCAGTTCCAAGGATTGGTAAAGCGCCACCTTGGGGCCTATGGGGATCAATTATATGGATTACTCAAATACGATGGGAACCCATTCGAACCCGCCGAAATTGTGGCCGGATTCGAAGAAAAAATAATAGGAGATAATTAATTACATGAATACTACTTTTAGCGCCATAGGTGAAAACAGAACAGTCGAAGCAAATGAATTCACACCCGAAATAGAACCCCAGCCAACATGGTGCCCCGGGTGTGGGGATTTCGCAGTATTAAATGCCTTGAAAAAGGCCGTTTCCGAGGTCGGAAGGTCTCCCGAAGAAGTTCTCCTTGTAACTGGAGTGGGGTGCTCCAGTAAAATTAGTAGTTATTTCGAATGCTATGGATTCCATTCTCTACATGGGCGGTCTCTCCCCATAGCAAGGGCTGCAAAGTTAGCCAATCCCGACTTACTTGTCATAGCAGCAGGAGGAGATGGTGATGGGTATGGAATTGGCGGAAATCATTTCATGCACACTGCCCGTGAAAACCATGACATTGTCTACATAGTATTTAACAACGAAGTCTTCGGCTTAACAAAAGGTCAAGCATCTCCCACTTCCTTGAAAGGCCACAAATCCAAAGAACAGCCCCTAGGGAGTGCCAAAGATCCCATCCGTCCTTTGTCAATGGGTCTTGCTGCTGGGGCCTCTTATATAGCAAGAACTGCTGCAGTAAACCCCTCTCAAGCGAAGGACATACTAGTTGAAGCAATTCAACATGAGGGATTTTCTCATATTGATTTTCTCACCCAATGTCCTACCTGGAATAAAGATGCAAAACAGTACGTTCCCTATGTCGATGTTCAAAAATCGGAAGAATATGATTTTGACCCACGAAACAGGGTAGAAGCGGCACAGATGATGTATGAAACAGAAACTGCCCTATCTGATGGTAAAATACTTACTGGTCGTTATTTCATCGATAATCGACCTTCTTATCAACAAGAAAAAATATCTCGTGGATCGATGCCAAAAGAACCTCTAGCATATAGATACACCGACCAAAATTATAAATGGGAACGCTCTTTCAATTATGTCAAAAATCGACACACCTGATATATAATTGGCCTACTACTATTGATCTTCAATAAAAGTCCCTATTCTATTTATTGCCTCTTTTAAATCCTCCATCCCTGTGGCATATGAGAGTCTAAGGCAATTTTCCACCGACGTCCCGAAATCGGGACCCGGGGTGGTCGCAACACCAACTTCATCTAACAATCTGTTTGAAATATCAAAAGCGTCTCCCAGTTCACTTACATCTATTAACAGATAATATGCCCCCTCTGGGGTATATCCCATCCCAACACCTAATTTTTCAACCCCTTCTACGAGAACATCTCTCCGCTTTCTGTATACATCCCGCATCTTCGGTACTAATTCATCTGACATTTCTAGGGCTGCAATCCCTGCATCCTGAACAAAATTTGTTGCACAAATTACCAAATTTTGCGTCAACCTATTTATTACTTCTATACAATTAGGAGGGCATACTATCCACCCCAACCTCCACCCCGTCATAGCAAACCTTTTTGAAAAACCATCCACTACAAAAGCATCGTCAGTGTGTTCTAGCACACTATGTGTTTTCGTATCGTAATATATTCCGTGATATACTTCATCAGAAACAATTGTTGTTTCATTCCGATTTGCAATTTCTACCAATTCTCCCATTTCTGACCCTTTCAATACCGAACCTGTTGGATTTGAAGGGGAATTTAGCAACATCATTTTGGTATTTTTCCCCACAGATTCTTCAAAGAGATTGATGTCCGGTGCAAAGCCCTTTGAGATATCCAAAGGAATCGTTTTGACAACACTGCCCGTTTGCCTAATAAAGTTGGGGTAACAAGCATAATAAGGATCTGTAAGAACAGTTTCATCACCCGTTTCTAATAGGGCCAAACAGACCATAGTTAATGCAGCGGAAGTCCCAGGGGTGATCACTATTCTATCTACTCCAATATCTAGGCCATATGTCCTCTGGTAATAGTCCGAAACAGCTTCTCTTAAACCTATCTTTCCCCTGGAAGTAGTGTATCCTGAATTTCCATTTAACATAGACTCGATCGCCGAATCTATCACTTCCGCCGGAGGTTCAAAATCTGGCTCCCCAACTTCTAGATGAACTACGTCTTTCATTTTTTGAGCTCTTTCTAACACTGCCATGGCTCTAAATGGAGTAGTTTCTTTTGCACGTTTAGAGAGCATTCTTATACCAAAAACGGCAGAAGAGGACATCAACTTGGCTATTTCATTTTCGATTGAAAACATGCTTTTTATATTTGCCTGAATTGAACCAAGAGTTATGGCTATTTTTACCAAATCTGTCCGATTAAATTCTGATTTTGAGGAGGTATGGAATTTCCACTCAACCATAAAAGGGCTCGAGCACCTAACTCCTTCTTGGATGAATCTTGAAATAAAATCAATAAAAGATTCATCTGGAAAAAAAATTAAAGGAGAACTTGTAACTGGGTCCCAAATAATGGCCAAAATTCACCCATTTCACATAGGATCTCCTATTATTTGGGATGTCCAGATACTTGAAAGGGAAAAACAACAAAATAGTGCATTTTTCAAAGACCACGTTTCTGGAAAACCTTTCCAAAGGTGGGTCCATACTCATACTTTTTTAAAACAAGAAGGAAAAACGGTTCTAATAGACCAAGTCGATTATAAACTAGAGGGGTTACTTGGCCCATTTTCTCTCCTTTGTTTGCCTCTCTTTTGGGCGATGTTCACTATGCGGCAATACCAACTCAGAAAATTGCTCGATAGACCTTGAATTTTACATTTATCAGACATATGTCGTACAAACGAATGGCATTTTTCTTAGCATAATTTAATTTATCACCGCACCGTACGTCTTCGATATGGATCAAAAAATACCTCGGGCAGGAGACACGTTTCTCACACAAAGACAAATTGAAGTTTTGTCACTCCGAGAACGTGGGGTTTCTCAAAAAAGCATAGCAGAACAATTCGGAACGAGTGTGGCCAACATCAGTACTATAGAAAACTCTGCACGAAGTAATATTTCAAAAGCAGAAGGAACACTAATTCTAGCCAACCTGCTCAAGTGCAGTGTCATTTTCAACGTACAACCCGGGACTGAACTATGGGATTTAGTCTCTAGAATCTATACTATGGCCAATAATAGCGAGATTAAATTAGCATACACGGAACCGGAACTCGTAGGATATCTAAGCAGGGAGCTCAAAAACTCATTTCAAGCCCGAAAACTAACCCAGGAAGCGGAAATCGGTCTGACTCCTAGTGGGGCGTTGATAATCAATCCTCTTGTTCAAAATTAAACTAATTTAGTTAATAAATTGAAGAATATTAAACCCTTAGATTTAAGTTCGCCTACTCTAAACATATCTTTGTGCTAAAAGATTCCTTTGGGAGAGAAGTCAATAGTGTCCGTATGTCTCTAACTGACAGGTGTAATTTTGACTGCGTTTATTGTCACAATGAGGGATTAGGAGACACAAGAGGGCCTTTGGAACCTCAATCGGACGAAATTTCAACTGACGATGTCGTTAGATTTCTTGAAGTTTGTGAAGAGTTTGGAATAAACTCTGTAAAATTCACAGGAGGGGAACCAATGCTGCGCCAAGATTTGGAAGAGATCGTACGTAGGACTCCTGATTCTTTCGAAATATCACTTACTACTAATGGAACTTTTTTACCAGGTGGCCGGGCCCAAGCATTAGCAGATGCCGGACTAGATCGTGTAAATATATCTCTAGATTCTCTTGACCGAGATGCCTTTGCTAGATTGACAAAAAGTGGGGCCTTTGACCGAGTTCTACTTGGCATTGACTCTGCCCTCGATGCTGGCCTTGCACCCGTAAAACTCAATATGGTCGTTTTCCGACAAACTGCAGGATCCATTCCTGCAATGGTGGATTTCATCTCCAAAAGAGATGGACTTAATCTACAGCTTATAGAATATATGCCCGAATTAACTGGTAATCCCGACTGGGCAATTGAAATCTCTAGAGTCCACGATTGGTTTGAATCTCGGGCAGATAGGGTTGAAATCCGTCCCATGCATTCTAGAAAGAGGTATTGGTTTGGCAATGGGATGGTCGAGATCGTTGACCCCGTTGGAAATTCTGATTTTTGCTCCAATTGCCATCGGGTTCGTGTTACTCATGATGGATATCTGAAAGGGTGCCTAAACAGAAATGATGATTTAAAATCCATGGGAGATATGTCTAAAAAAGAAATCAGAGCAGCACTAATCGAAACCGTTTCTGAGAGAGTTCCTTTCTATGGTGCATATATGACAAAAAATAGGGATGGGAATTGGATATTCAACAAGAAATACCAGAATTCCATTGGAGACCGAAAGCCATACTTATACAGTTAAACTTATCAGAATAAAGCTAACCAATCCTGTGACCGCAGCAGCAGCAACCCCAATTAAAAATGCTTGTTTTCCTAGGGCTCTAATTTTACCAAGGTTAGTGCTCAAACCGACCCCAGCCAGGGCAATTATAAACAATATGTTGGATACCTGCCCAATATAATCTATCATTTGTGCCCAGCCTATTTGATCTATCATTCCATATATTTCTCCACCACTGTGGAGCCTCCAATCACCAATCGTCCGAATCATTGAGAGGATTACAAACCCTATTATGAATATTGGGAAATATTGAAGATAATTATGTCTAAGACTTTCTCCATTTTCGCCACTATTTAAACCAATTTCAATATTCTCCCTAATGCCCTTATAATGCACTATAGAGATCAAAGGGATCACCACTATCATAAACACGTTCCGTATCACTTTTGTTAGACTTGCCACTTCCACTACCAATGGGGAATCCCAAATCTCGGCATATGCCAACGCAGCCCCTATGACTTGTGAGGTATCTTGAATTGAAGTTCCCATCCACAAACCCACTTTAGTAGGATCTCCATTAAACAAAATATGGCCCAACACCGGATAAATAAAAACAGAAACTAATCCAAATAATGTAATCGAAGCTATTGCATAGGCAGTTTCTTCTTCTTTCGCTTTAATAGATGCACCAGCTGCTATGATGGCCGAAATTCCGCATATTGAAGTCCCAACTGCTATTAGTGCACCCAGTCTACTAGACTGATTCAATTTATTACTTAGGGTATATGTCACTACCAACGCAGCCCCTACGCAAGCGATAATTATTGGCAAACTCATTAAACCTAGTCTAAATACATCCCCCATTGCAAGTCTGAACCCAATCAAAATGATCCCTAGTTTCAATAACTTCTCTCTACTAAATTTGATCCCTGGCACAATTGCATTTGGAACTGAAAATAAATTTGCAATGAGAATTCCAAGTAACAATGCCAAAACTATCTCTGGCACTTGAATCTCAACACTCCCTATCACTCCAATTTTGACAATCTTTCCCATCCCCATCGATACAACTAGTAAAAATGTAGTTAAACACACTCCTGGAATCAATGTGGTGATATCAGAAAAAGGGACTCCAAACAATTCTTCCCCTACATCCTTAATTTTCTTGCCAAAAGATTCTACCACATCCCTTTGATGCACCTCCTCCCCGTTTAGCCATTTCTGTCTGACGCCGTGTAACTACATTCCGAGGGCCTTAAATAGGGCACACGAGTACGATATCTCACGTAATAGATGTAGGGGGCCTCCCCCGAGTCCACAGTGGGCGACGAGAACCAACATGTCGTGGTAGCCAAGTCTGGTCCAAGGCGCAAGGTTGCTAACCTTGTGGCGATTCCGCCTCGGGGGTTCAAATCCCTCCCGCGACGTAAGCGAATCTATACAAAACACGAAAAAATGAGCACAGAAGAACCTACTGAAACACAAGAAATAAAATACTTCGTCAGGGTAAAAAACTTTGACCTCGATGGGACAAAGAGTATTGAACGTGCCCTTCTCAGTTTGCCCGGAATCGGAAGGAGAGTGGCCGGTTTAATAATTAAACAAGTGGGCCTCAATCCAAAAGATACACTTGGTTTACTTGACGACGATTCTATCGATCGACTTACGGCAACAATAGACGCGTTTCCCAATGGTGCCCCCGCGTGGATGACAAATAGGCAAAATGATTTCTTCACGGGTGATGATCGGCATCTTCTTGGACTAGATGTGGATCTAGTTCATAAACAAGATCTCAATCGAATGAAGAAAATAGGCACCTACCGTGGCCTCAGACACCGAGAATCACTCAAAGTCCGGGGACAAAGAACGAAATCAACTGGAAGGAAAGGGGCCAAAGTCGGTGTCAGTGTTAAAAACCGAGGAGGTAGCTAATCTTGGCTCTGGGAAATAACACCAAATTTTACGAAACCCCCAACCACCCATTCCAAAGTGGACGAATTGCAGAAGAAAGGGAACTCGTAAATCTATATGGATTGAAAAATAAAGTCGAGCTTTGGAGGGCCCAATCTGAACTCAGGTCTTACCGACGTGAAGCCAGAAAACACCTCGCAAGCCTCGGTGAATCTAGCCAAGAAGAGATCCTTTTCCTCGCCAAATTAAAACGATATGGGATTTTAACCCAAGATTCTCAGCTAGAAGATATTTTGACCCTCGATGTCAATACAATTCTCGAACGCCGTCTACAGACACTTGTATATCGTTCCGGGCTAGCAAACACGATCCGGCAAGCAAGACAATTCGTTGTACATGGTCACATTTCCCTAAATGACCATTGCGTTGATGTTCCTTCATATAAAGTCAAAGTGGAAGAAGAGGCAACTCTTCGATATGATCAGTATAGTTCTATTTCTGACGATTCACATCCTATTCGAAAACCTCCCGAACCACCATCTAAGGAGGAATCTGAAGAATGAGTGAAACCGATAAAACATGGGGAATTGCGCATATATATTCTTCATTTAACAATACTATCATAACCTTAACCGATGAAACTGGGGCGGAAACAATTGCCAAGTGCTCAGGGGGTGCGGTGGTAAAACAAAGTAGAGATGAGGCATCCCAATATGCATCAATGCAAATTGCAGAAAGAATAGTTGAAGCAGCCATATCTGCGGGAATCACGTCTATTCACATACGAGTTAGAGGTCCTGGGGGGACTACTAGAATGGGATCTGGTCCAGGGGCCCAAGCCTCTATAAGGAGCCTAGCCAGATCTGAACTTGAGATTGGAAGAATTGAGGATGTGACTCCGCGTCCCCACGATGGCTGTCGTGCCCCACGGGTGGCGAGATAATATGGATAAAATCAACGTCGAAATAATTGATCATTCTGACAGAACTGTCGATTTTGTTGTCCGTGGTCTCACTCCTGCAATGGCCAATGGGATCCGGAGGGCCATGTTAATCGACGTGCCTACACTTTCTATTGATACTCTTCGAATGGTTGAAAATACAAGTGTTTTATTCGATGAGATGATTGGCCACAGACTATCTCTTGTACCTCTTACGACACCACCGGGCGAATTTGAACCCACTGACGTAGTGACTTTAACACTCGATGTACAAGGTCCTGCAACTGTCTATTCGGGCGACATAATCTCGTCCGAAAAATTGGTACAACCCGCTGACAAACGGATTCCTATCGTCGATCTCAAAGAAAACCAAAGACTAGCATTTGAAGCAGATGCAATCATTGGAACTGGATTGACTCATGCAAAATTCCAGGGTGGGGTTGCAATTGGATATAGTTATCTTCAATCTGTAACTGTAAATGGTAATCTGAAAAAAGGAGATTCAAAAACCCCTTTAATTGTTCATGGCGCTGTAGAAGATTCTGGAAAAATAATCCCAACTAGTGATTTTGGACACAATTTATCAAACAAATACCCTAACAAGAAAATAGAAATAAATGATGTACCCAATACTTTCGTTTTCCACGTGGAGACCGATGGTTCTATGTCTAGCAATGAACTGATTGCCAGTTCAGTTCAATCACTATGTGACCGAGCTAGCGATTTAAGAGAGGGGGTAAGCATATGACAAAAATGGACCCAAGACTCAATAGCCTTATAACTGAATTAAAAGCTGTTTCTAGAGAAACAGGCACCGAATTGTGGAGTGAAATCGCCCGCCAACTAGAGGGCCCCCGAAGAAATTATGCAGAAGTAAACCTAGGTCATATTGAGAGGTATGCTAAAGAAAACGAGACAATTGTTGTCCCCGGAAAAGTGCTTGGAAGTGGCATCCTTAACAAAGGTGTTACTATAGCAGCAGTGGATTTCTCTAAATCTGCCGAAACTAAAATAAAACAAGCAAATGGTGAACCAATACGACTGGAGCAAATAATAGGTAGGAATAAAGATGGTTCTAATGTGAGGATTTTCAGATGAACCACCAAAAATTTGAACCAGACCACATCATCGATTCAGCTGGGTGTATCCTTGGCAGGCTATCTAGTCAAGTCGCTCAAATTTCCCTTGAGGGGGATAAAGTCGCAATTATCAATGCAGAGCATGTCATTATCACTGGCTCGGAACAAGACATCATGCGCCGTTTCCAAAAAAGAATGGAAATTGGCTCGGACCAAGGGCCTTATTACCCAAAGCGTCCCGATCGAATTGTTAAAAGAACGATTCGTGGGATGTTGCCTTATAAGAAGAAAAAAGGCAGAGAGGCACTAGAGCGCATTCGTGTTTATGTTGGGAATCCTTTCGAAACGGAAGGTGAAGTTCTCGCCAACACTTCTCTTGAAGATCCCACCAAAATACGCTACGTTGAACTCGGATCTGTTTCTGAAAAATTAGGAGCAAAAATAACATGGTAAAAACTATCAATACAAGTGGTAAGAAAAAAACTGCAATAGCAAGAGCATCTATTAAAGAAGGAACTGGAAAAGTCCGAATCAATTCAGTCCCTATAGAATTAGTCGAACCAGAATCCTCTCGGATTAAAATGTTAGACCCTTTCGACATAGCAGAAGACGACCTGCGCAATAAAATCGACATAAATGTCAAAGTTAACGGCGGTGGGTATTCTGGACAAGCAGATGCCGTCAGAACTGCCATTGCTCGGGCTTTGGTAGACTATACCGAAGACATAGAACTTAGGGATTTGTATATGGCCATCGACCGAACACTTCTAGTCAATGATGTCCGCCAACGTGAATCTAAAAAATGGGGTGGCCCCGGTGCAAGGGCACGCTTCCAAAAATCTTACAGGTGAACTAAATTATGATAATTCCAGTCCGTTGTTTTACATGTGGTAAAGTCATCTCGGAACATTGGGGAGATTATGTTTCAAGATCAAATACAAAAGAGGGGGATGAGGACCCTTCCGATGTGCTCGATAGCCTCGGTATTAATCGATATTGCTGCCGAAGAATGTTTGTTTCACACATCGATCTCATAGATGTAGTTTCACCATATCAATAATCATGCAAAATTTAGAACATAATAGACACGAAAAAGCTCGAATCATCGGTGCAAGGGCCTTACAAATAGCTCACGGCGCACCACTACTTATAGAAACTAACTACTCCCAGCCAATCTTAATAGCTGCTGCGGAATACGATGCAAATATATTGCCTTTTTCAATTCAGAGACGTGTGGAAATTTCAACGGAGGAACCCGAATAAAGTGTCGATAATCAATTCAATACATCTCGATCGCATTTTCGATTCCCGTGGCAATTTAACAGTCGAAGCGACCATCAAAACGCAAAATGGAGGTTTCGGACGGGCAATTGCACCTAGCGGGGCTAGTACTGGCGAATACGAAGCAATTGAATTACCTGCCATGGATGCAATTTCTGCGGCAAAGAAACACGCCTTGCCGGAATTGGAAAACAAAATAGATTCTATAGACCAAAAACAAGTTGATAGTACACTTAGGGCTGCAGACGCAACTAAAAATTTCTCTGTCATTGGGGCGAATAGTGCAGTTGCGATATCTCTAGCAAATGCCAAGGCAGCAGCCGATTCTCTAAATATGCCCTTGTATCAATATATGAGTGCCACCTCAAAATTAGATTCATTCCCAATTCCTCTAGGTAATGTGATAGGCGGCGGTGCACATGCAAAGGATTCTACGCATATTCAAGAATTTCTCTCTGTTCCTGTCGGGGCATCTTGTGTTTTCGATGCTATATCTGCAAATACTTCAGTGCACAAATTGGCTGGAACATTGCTATCGGATGCAGGTTATTCCCGCGCCAAAGGGGACGAAGGCGGTTGGGCAGCACCTATTTCGGACGAAGTCGCTTTCAATATATTGTCCCAATCAATTTCTAAGATATCAAAGGAAGTTGGATTTGAAATTAAAATGGGCATTGATGTGGCTGCTTCAGAACTTTATGATTCTACAAAAGATCGTTATAGCTATGGAAATCTCAATAGATCCAAAGAGGAACAAATCGACTATATTTCGAATCTCTCCCGTGATTATTCCTTGGCATACATCGAGGACCCATTAGAGGAGAATGATTTCGAAGGATTCTCAGAACTTACTAAATTAATTGGAAATGATTCTTTAATTTGTGGGGATGATTTATTCGCAACAAACGTCGAGCGATTGAAACAAGGGATTGAGCTTAAATCCGCAAATTCCATCTTAATTAAACCTAATCAAATTGGAACTTTGACGGAAACCATAGCAGCGATCGATCTTGCTAAGGAAAATAATGTCATGCCTGTCATTTCCCATAGGAGCGGCGAAACCGAAGATAATACTATCTCTCACATAGCCTTCGCAACGCAAGCTCCTTACATTAAAACAGGGGTTGTCGGAGGGGAGCGGACTGCAAAATTAAATGAATTGATTAGGATTGAACAAGAGATAAAAACATTATGACTGATACTGAAACTATTGAAACAGAAACAACCGAATTGACAAACGAACTACCAGAGGAAATCTCCGAAGCACAGAAAGAAGTCGACGCAGATTATGAAGACGAATTCGATGATAGCAACGTGGATTTGCTAATACCTGTAGATGATTATCTTTCTTCAGGAGTTCACATAGGAACGCAGCAAAAAACAAAAGATATGTCGCGATTCATCCATCGAGTCCGAGAAGACGGATTGTATATTTTAGATATCATCCAAACTGACAAAAGAATCAGAGAGGCGGCTCGATTATTGGCAAAGTACTCTCCTGAACGAATAATTGTTTCTTCATCTAGGCAATATGGACACCATCCTGCAACAGCCTTTGCGAAGTCTATTGGGGCCATGGTTTCCACGGGGAGATTTATACCTGGAACTCTTACAAATCCCGTTTATCCAGGCTTCATCGAACCAGATATAGCCGTCGTGACGGATCCTATTGGGGATGCACAAGTGGTCGGAGAAGCCATTTCTATTGGAATTCCTGTCATTGCGATGTGTGATTCAAATAATGCAACCAGCAATGTGGATATGGTCATTCCCACTAACAATAAAGGTAGAAAGGCTCTTGCTACTGTTTACTGGCTCCTCGCAAACGAAACGTTAGATAATCGAGGTTCTACCCCTGATTTATCCTTAGAAGACTTTGATTTAGAGCTGTAGCGGCTCTATATGTTTTTATCTCCTCCATACAATCTGTAACATATGCCACTCTCATCTGCACCAGGGAAGATCTATCTATTCGGTGAGCATGCTGTAGTTTATGGGGAATTGGCAGTCCCTTGTGCAATCGAGAAGCGAATAACTGTATCTTGTTCAGAATCTGATGATAATTCTATATCCATCCGGGCTCCTCAAATAGGGGTAGATAACTTTGACATAGAATTTTCCAAGCCATCTCTTAAATCACATTTGTCAAAAGTAGAGCCCCATCTACATTATATTCTCAAAGCAATCGATTTCTCCTTAGATTTCTCTCAAACTGACCTCAATGGATTGGAACTTGTAGTTGAAAGTGAGCTCCCTCTGGGCGCTGGGCTTGGATCTTCCGCTGCAGTTTCTGTTGCTACTGTAGATGCAGTATCTAGAACTTGTGGACTTACTCATTCATTAGAACAAATAGCAGATATGGCACATAAAGTAGAAGAAACAGTCCAAGGGCGTGCGTCCAAAGCTGATACATTTTGCTCTACGATGGGAGGTTCTGTCAGCATCGGAGGGGGCTCCTGCGACAAGCTACCATTTTCCAACCTCCCTCTTACAATAGGATACGATGGTGGATTTGGATCTACGAAAGAGTTGGTGTCTCTAGTAAAACATAACAAAGAAACCTACCCATTTGTCGGATCTATTATCCACTCAATTGGTGATATTTCCACACTTGGGATTGCTGCATTGGAAGCTCAAGATCTATTTTCAATTGGAAAATTAATGAATATCAACCACGGTCTACTAAGTTCTCTAGGTGTTTCTTCACATTCTCTAGATGAGATGGTATGGGCTGCGAGGGAAGCTGGTGCCCTTGGTGCTAAACTCACAGGGGCAGGAGGGGCTGGATGCATAGTGGCGCTTGATCCTGACAAATCCATCACTACTCATCTCCTTTCCACAAATAGTTGCACTTCTGCATTTTCAGTTGATGTATCCAAACAAGGGCTGATCCGAAAATGACGTCCATTGAACCTGTCACCTTACTCAAACTTGGGGGGAGTGTAATTACCGACAAAAATCAACCAGAAACGCTGAACCACGCCAATATCCAAGCCATTGCAACCATATTGTCCAATCACCGTCCAAAAAATCTTATCATAGTTCATGGTGGCGGGAGTTTTGGCCATCACCATGCTTCAAATTTCGATGTAACTATTGAGAATGGGACTTTCGACGCAAACGAGGTAGATACAATTCATTCTTCAATGATTCACCTTTGCAACATAGTGACTCAAACTCTCCGATCATCGGGTATGGCCGCAATACCCATTCATCCACTTTCTATTGCTTGGAGAGACTCCGAATCTGTGTTTCATCTTCCCTCTCAACACATCTTAGTTCTCTTAGAGTGTGGTTTTTTACCAGTAATCCATGGAGATTTAGTAATCTCCGAAAAAAAAGGTGCAACAGTAGTCAGCGGCGACGAAATATTGATAAATTTATCAAATTCAATTCCCACAAAAAGAATTGGGTTCTGTACCTCTACACCTGGTGTTTTAGATTCATCTGGAAATGTTATCTCTCAACTTTATGCATCTCAAAAACAAGAAAGCTCCATTACCCATTCATCTTCCACCGATGTCACAGGCGGAATGGCCGGGAAAATCAAACAAATTGCAGAATCAAATGCCCCAGTTTCTATTTTTGACCTTCCCAATTTAGAGAATTTCTTAAAAGGTGATGAACCCGGGACTTTGATTCGTTGACTCAACCATGCCAATTCTCTCCAGTACCTCCGTCAGACACTATAAATTAAATTCAGTTGGCTTTTACCCATTGGATCCATAACATGCACCAACCGGTAGTCATACTACCTCTACGCTTGCCGTATTAGGAGGCGTTCAACGCCGAACTATTACATGAGGCATTCTTAGACTGGTAGTTCTATTCGGAGGATTAACTATGGAAATTGAAATAGCCACAATAGGTGGATTTGAAGAAGTTGGCAGGCAAATGACCGCTGTCAGAGTGGGCCCCGATATCGTTATATTTGATATGGGCCTGGACCTTTCTAAAATCCTCCTCCACGATGATGTTGAAACAGAAAGAATGCATAGTTTGGATTTGATCGATATGGGTGCCATTCCCGATGATCGTGTAATGTCAAACCTACCCGGAGATGTCAAAGCAATTGTGCCCACTCATGGTCACTTAGATCACATTGGGGCAATAACCAAACTTGCGCACAGGTACAACGCCCCCATTGTTGCAACACCATTTACGTTAGAACTTGTCAGACAATTAATACAATCTGAAGAGAAATTCAAAGTAAATAATGACTTGGTCGCCATGAATGCGGGAGAGAAAATGACCTTGAGCGATACTCTAGAACTTGAATTTGTAAATGTTACTCACTCTATCATTGACGCAATTAACCCCGTTCTACACACTCCCGAAGGTGCAATTATCTATGGTCTTGATAAAAGAATGGACCACACACCAACTCTAGGCGATCCTATCGACATGAAGCGATTCAAGGAACTAGGGAATGAAGGAGTATTGTGCTATATTGAGGATTGCACAAATGCAAATGTAAAAGGAAGAACTCCAAGTGAAGCAGTCGCAAAGCAACATCTCAAGGATGTAATGTTTTCCATGGCCGATTATAAAGGTGGAATTGTCGCAACCACATTCTCCAGCCATATAGCTAGAGTGGCAAGTATAGTTGAATTTGCCCAAGAAATAGGGAGGCAACCAGTCTTACTAGGGCGTTCTATGGAAAAGTATTCTGGTACTGCAGAAAGATTAAATTTTGTTGAATTCCCCGGGGACCTGGGTATGTATGGCCATCGAAAATCTGTTGACCGGACTTTCGCTAGAATCATGAAAGAGGGGAAAGAAAAATACCTACCAATCGTTACTGGGCATCAAGGTGAACCAAATGCAATGCTCACTAGGATTGGAAAGGGAGAAACGCCTTATGAACTGAATGAGGGGGACAAAGTCATTTTCTCTGCTAGACTCATTCCTGAACCAACCAACGAAGGCCAGCGTTACCAGGCAGAAACACTCCTCCGAATGAGGGGAGCTAGAATTTATGACGATGTTCACGTTTCTGGACATTGTTCACAAGAAGGTTTGTATGAGATGTTAACCACACTTAAACCAACTCACATAATTCCTGCTCACCAAACGATTGCTGG
>WTZU01000012.1 GCA_009889625.1 Candidatus Hikarchaeia archaeon HikBin5
ATAAGGGTAAGCGATGTCATTGGAACTTTAATTTTCGAACCCATGCATGCACATTCAATTTCTTTTTTAGTAACTATGCTTTGTACGACACCAATTGTGCTGATACTAATAAGTACAATCAACGCTGCTGCAACATTAAGTACGAATATTTGTAAAATTAATGCAATTCCAATTAACATTTCCATAATCGGATATGCCTTTGCATATGCGCTGTTCCTCTTAGCAATCACGTCATATTTTTGAAACGATTTTGAGAACCCATCCCAATCCCATAATTTAAGCGAAGATAATCCGATCAATACACTCCCCATAAAATAAGGCATAAATTGATTCTGAACTATACAGAACGCCCCTCCAATTATTAAAATACTCACTAGTACTATTGCAGGAATTTTCTCCCGATAAGATGGACTCTTTAATTGATATTTTTTTTCGTACTTTTCGATACAATTTGGACAGCAAAAATAATGCCCATGGGCCGGTATTGTCCCAACCATTCCACAAATCGGATCAATTCTGCTATCTTCATTTGAATTTCCAATCACATTTTTTTCCATTGTTCCCTTTTTTCGTATTCCAAATTAAATCCTATTATTTTGATTATCAATAATTCAGTTTTACTATCTCCAAAAAATTATAGAATGCTCTCCGAGAAATTGCCATATAACTACAAGATCGTATTAGGATCGGGGGTTTTTCTCGCCTGGCTTACTGTGTGAATGGGGGAAATCACTGCAACACATTTGCTGCATATACTGCTCGATAGGATATGGGCCTTTCGGTTAAATAATGGTGGAAATCACCTCTCTGGGTAATGCTTTTAGCTATAGAAGGTAAATTACCAGTATCCCAAAAAGGTAGGGGGATTTGTACACTCTTTAATAATGGTCCGTACGGGATTCGAACCCGTGTCGCCAGGTCGAAAACCTAGCAGGATTGGCCGGACTACCCTAACGGACCACAATTAGTTTTTGACACAAGATGTGTTAAAAATTCCTATCTTGTTTATCTCATTTTCCTTTAAATTTGGGCTCTCGTTTACTCATAAAAGCTGACATCCCTTCTATTATATCTTCAGTTCCTATCAATTGACCTAGGCCCTTTCTCTCTATCTCGAATCCTCCTTTGATATCATTTCTTCCCACTAGCATAGCTTGTTTTATCATTTTTTGTGCTAATGGTGGTCCTTCTGATATTTGCTTTGCAACTTCTATGGATCTCTTTTGTAAATATTCATCTTCCACAACTTCATTTATAAATCCATACTGGTGCAATATTTCTGCACGATAGTCTTTCTTACCGGTTAATATGATCTCCTTTGCTCTCGCTTCTCCCATTATATACATGAGTCTTTGAGTGCCTCCCCATGCAGGAAGAATCCCTAGATTTCTTTCAGGTTGTCCAAAAACTGATATGTCTGAAGCAATACGAATGTCGCATGCTGCAGCCAATTCCATGCCTCCTCCAAAACAATAACCTCGTATACCTGCAATTATGGGGAGTCTATGTTGTTCAAACTTCAAAAAAAGATCTTGACCTTTTTTGGATAATTCCTGCGCTGCATTTTCTTCACTAAAACCAGATGCAAACGAAACTATATCTGCACCTGCGCAAAATGCCTTCTCACCCGAGCCTATTATGAGTATTGCCCCACATGTTTCATCTTGATCAAATATATCAAGAGCTTGATCTATTTCCTCAATCATCTCTGCTGTAATTGCATTTAATCGATGCGGTCTATTCAATATGATTTTTCCCAATTTATCCTCTTTCTCAATTTCTATATCTTCGAAAGATATGTCCTCCGTATCCATTTCTGCCATTTCATAAAAGAATCCATTTCTTTCTGACATTTCCGAAAATAATTCGGTGGGCTTATATCTAGTTTCTCCTGTCAATTCATATATGTTTGATAAAACCCCGTATAATTTATCAAGTCCAATTTCGTCCGCCATTTTGGCAGGCCCTTTCTCTATCCCCGTCCCTAACTTCATGGCTTGATCTATATCTTTGACCTCTGCAACCTCTTTTTCAAGTAACTTGGTGATCTCATTGGCTAAACATGCTGCCAATAACAATTCTATCTCCTCAGAACGTGTTTCCACTTTTATGTCTATAGTTTCTTTCGAATAATCATAAAATCCCTTCCCAGACTTTTTGCCTATGTCTCCCTGTTCAATTTTCTCTTCTAACATTGGACATGGATTATATTCCTCTCCAAGTTTTTCATGAAGATATTCCAACACATGGACTGCCACGTCAATTCCAACCTGATCAGATAATTCAAAAGCTCCCATTGGAAGTCCTAATCCGTATTTCACAGAACTTTCCACTTCTTGCATCCCCTCTCTATTTTCATAAACTATCCAAGCAGCTTCATTGAGCAATGGAGTCAAAATACGATTGACTATGAAGCCTGGGCTATCTCTGTGAACTCCTACTGGAAATTTTCCCATCTCTTTTGCAAATTGCATGGCAAATTCAAATGTTTCCTCCGCAGTTCGATCTCCTGAAATCACTTCTATAAGTGGCATTTTTATAGGGGGATTGAAAAAATGCAACCCACAAAATCGTTCTGGACATCCTGTTACTTCTGCCAATTCGGTAATTGACAATGAAGATGTATTGGAAAATATTATTGCATCTTTTGACAGGAATTTCGACACCTCGCTGTATACTTCCTTTTTAATATTCATGCGCTCTGGAACTGCTTCTATAATGACTTCTGCATCTACAATTGCATCTTCAATTTCTACAACTGTTGCTATTCTGTTCAGTGCTTCTTTTGATTTTTTTTCAGATATCTGACCCTTTTCAACCAACTTATCTAAGCTCCATACTATGCCCTCGTATCCCTTTTGTACTAATTCTTCGGTAATATCTCTCATCACCACCTCGAAACCCGAAATAGCAACAATTTCAGCTATACCGTGTCCCATATTCCCTGCCCCTAAAACCGCTACTTTGGTGACATCTTTCACTTCCATGACATGTCTGTAATTCCCTACCCGTTTCAACGTTTCTTCATCACGACTCATAATTTATTTTTTGAATATTCTTCCCACTAATATGGACAACTTTTACATTGGCCCCATGTCTACTTCTATCATGGACTTTTCCCTTTCCACCGAACAAACATTAATAAAAGATGAAGTTCGACGCTTCGCAGAAGCAGAGATCGCCCCTGTCTCCCAAGAACACGATCGAAATGAAACATATCCCTACGACATAATGAAGAAAGCAGCAGATATGGGGCTGACTGGATCTCATATACCTATTGAATACGGCGGTTCTTCTCACTCCCCTATTGACTATGCTATTCTTGTGGAAGAATTATCTGCAATAGACCCTGGAATTGGCCTCTGTATCTATTCTGCAGGATTTGGTGCTGACACAATTCTCGCATTTGGAACTGATGATCAAAAAGAAAAATATCTACCTCTAATTACATCTGGAAAATCTGTTATGGGTTCTGCAATTTCTGAATCTGGGGCTGGATCAGATGTCACTTCTATCTCTACTATTGCAGAAGAAGATGGAGATGAGTGGGTGATTAATGGAGGAAAAATGTGGATTACCAATGGAACAGTTGGTGATTTTTTTGTTGTAATGTGCAAAACCGACCCCGATGAAAGTAATCGTTATTCTGGATTCTCTCAAATTCTCGTGGAGAAGGGAACTGATGGTTTTTCTTCTGAAAAAATAACTGGAAAACTTGGAATTCGAGCATCAGATACTGCAGAACTAATCTTTGATGGTGCCCGGGTACCCAAAGAAAATTTAATTGGGACTCGGGGGGCGGGATTCCTCCAATTGATGCAGTTCTTCGATGAATCTCGAACCATGGTCTCTGCCCAAGCAGTAGGAATTGCACAAGGTGCATGTGAACAATCCCTTTCCTATGCTAAAGAACGAAATCAGTTCAATCGTCCTATCTCTGATTTCCAGGCAATTCAACACAAACTCGCCAATATGTACACTTTAACCGAAGCGGCAAGAACGTTGACATTCAAATCTGCTTGGACTGCAACTCATGAGAAAAACCGTCTCACTGCACTTGCATCTATGGCAAAAGAATATTCTTCTAGAATAGCAGTCGAAGTCACAAGTGAGGCAATCCAAATACATGGAGGATCTGGATACGTAGACGATTTTGGTGTTAGTAAATTGTATAGGGATGCAAAAATCACTCAAATATACGAAGGAACTTCTGAAATTCAAAAAAATATAATTGCAAGAGAATTACTCGGCAAAGGATTCATCTGACCATTTCCCATGCCCACTGACGCCTACACTTTCTTAAAAAAAGATCCAGTTATGGCAAAACTCATTGAAGTCAACGAGCCCATAGAACTCAGTCCCCACCCTGATCCTTTCGCTCGACTTATTACTTCTGTGGTCAACCAACAGCTTTCGGTCGCATCGGCAAGATCTATTCGAAACAGACTTTTTGAACAATTTGAAATAACTCCCATTGGCATATTGAATGCAACCGAAGACGACTTGAGATCCACAGGCCTATCTGCGCAAAAAGTTGATTATATGTTTAACATTGCGTCAGCATTCAAAGAAGGACTGTCTACAACAAAACTACATTCCATGTCCGACCAAGACGTGATTGAAACCCTCACCAAGATACGAGGAGTTGGAGTATGGACTGCCAAAATGTTTCTTATTTTTGTTCTAGCCCGAAATGATGTCTTTCCTATAGAAGATCTTGGCATTAGAAAAGCTATGGATGAACTTTACCCTTCTTTAACGACCCAATCTGAAATGGTTAAACACGCAGAAACTTGGAGTCCATATAGAAGCTATGCTAGTCGATATTTGTGGACTGCAATAGACTAGATTTAAAGTTTATCTTATTCGAATTTGATAGTTCTGTAATATGTCTCTCCCTAGGATAATCTGGTAATCCATGTGACTTCTATCTTCCACACTTGCAGTAATTGTATGTTGAGTTCCCTTTATCCCAACAACTATATCAACCAATGGCCTAGCACGGCCCTCTTTTTGGTTCCCCGTTCTCACTAATGTGGTATCTAAAATAGGACCTGCTCCTATCCTAGCAGCTAGTTTCATATCAATGCTAGTCCTTGCGGCACCTGTATCTGCTTTGGCATCAACATTTTCATATCCTCTTGTCCCTCTCACAACCACTTCTGTAATATAATCAACTATATTGATATTTCCATCATATGCTGGCCTTATCTTAACATTTTTTGATTCCGGATCTGAATCATCAAAATACATTGCCAATTTTTCAACCTTTTCTTGATCTATTGACCCTCCCGCTTTGGTTATGGCAAGTTCTGCGATGTGTGGCGCTGCGCATATGCCTGTTGCCTTATACAGGCCTCTAAAACCCGCAGTTGGGTTCACTTCAAGAACTTTCCAACCGTCTTCTCCTTCTACTATGTCTACTCCTGCATAATCTAGTCCAAGTATTTCTGCAGATTTTATAGATATTTCTTCGAGTTCTTTCGTCAGTATGCCCTCTCCATTTTCTATTTCCCCTCCAAGTGAAACATTTGTTCTCCAATCGCCATTCGGAGCATATCGATTCATGGCACCTATGACCTTTCCTCCCACTATGTATACTCTGAGATCACTATTCCTATCTTGACCCTGGTTCACAAATTCTTGTAGAAATGCTTCCCTTCGACCCACTTGGGGGTTGATTCTATTTTCCTTCTCTATTTTCCAAGTCCCTCCTCCATTCGTTCCAATAGTAGTTTTGTATACTGCTGTCTCACCGAATCTCACTTTTTCTGCATTCAATCTGTCAGCATCCAATGCAAGTAATGCATCTGGAACTGGAATTCCACCCTCGGCCAATAATGCCGCAGACGCAAATTTATGAATTGCAGTAATACAAGCTTCCGGTGGATTTAGTATGGGTTTGACCCCTGAAAACAAACTAGCCAGACCAAATCCTTCTGCTGGCTGCTCCATCTTCGTAAGAAGCAATCTATTTGCCACAATATCCACTTCCGGTTTTATCATGACGTTCCCCTCTTCAATCCCAATTTCCACATTTTCTCTCCGAATCCAAGTGGAATCATGCCCAAGAGACTTTACAGAATTCAGAATGGCCTTAGTTTCCCTAGACGTATGCAGACTTAGAACTCCAACATTTATTTTTTCGAAACTTTTCGACATTGTAATCTACTGATTCTATTTCTAGCTCTAAAATCTTTGTTTTGCATTTTCAACATCCCTCCGGTAGCTTTTTTGATATTAACTTACTTCTTGTACTATAGGAATGAAGAAAGCAAAACCATTTGTCATTCCACCAGATGGGAAAATTCTTCCCGGGGAATCTATCGATATCCGATTCACTGTGAGTGAAAATTATCTTGGAGATCCAGTTAGAATACCTGTTACAATCTTACATGGGAAGAAACCAGGTCCCTGTGCATTTTTAACCGCAGCATCTCATGGCGATGAGCTCAATGGGGTTCAAATTATTAGGCACATAACCAATACTTGGGATCCCGACAATCTCTCTGGGACTATCATATGTTTACCTGTGCTAAATGTCCCTGCATTTCTAGCCCAGCAACGATACCTTCCAACTTCTAGTGAAGATTTGAATAGGTCCTTTCCTGGTAGTAAAAATGGAAAAAGTATCCGAAGAATGGCATATTCTATTTTTAAATCTTTTATACAACCCTGTGATTTCGGCATTGATTTCCACACTTCTACTCGCGGTAGGAGTAATATGCTCCATGTACTCGCCGATCTATCGGACAAAAAAATAGCCGATCTTGCCCATTCTTTCGGATCCAATATAATTATAGATGGTCAGGGCCCTCTCGGATCATTACGTAGGGAGGCATCCCAAGCAAACACCCCTAGTATAGCAGTAGAATTGGGTGAGGCTCACCGATTTCAATCCGAGTTAATAGATCGCGCGATTATGGGACTTGAGAGCACATTTGCCTCTTATAATATGCGACCAACTGAATCTGTAATTTGGCCTGGTTGGAAATCAATCATTAATAACAAAGAGGATACTTGGGTCCGATCCACTTCTGGAGGGATAGTGAATTTGAATTATAACCCTGGGGACTTAGTTGAAAAAGGAAATGTAATCTGTACTATAACAAACCCTTTCAATACCAATATTTCCGAAATAACTTCCCCTTTCACTGGACTCATTATTGGGTTGTTGCAAAACCCCATCGTGCGCCCCGGGGACCCAATTTTCCATCTAGTCAGTTTAGACAAAGAAACAATATGTGCGTACCACGATTCCCAATCCACTACTGATGAAATTTAATCCATTTTCGATTTAAAACATATCTACAAATTATCGCCATTGGATTGTCCTATGGGCGCATCAATTCCAGAAACTTTATGCGCTCTTCTGAGCGATATATCTGCATATAGTGGCTCTCTGAGACGGAGAAAACTGTACATGGGAAAATTAACCAAATACCAATATAAATCACATTGTTAAACCATGCAATCAACAAAAGATTTACTCAATAACTATGATTTTGGATCTACCTACCGCGTAGACCGCTGGTGGTCTCAACCAATAGGAGTTTTCATAGGCCTATCGCTTTTTGTTATTTATGGAACTGCCCGGTTGCTATATCCCATATTCAATCCGAGTGCTCCTGGAATTGAATATGGGTCTCTCCTGTCTCCCTTTTTCTCCCCTCTCCTTTTCTCCGTTTCCTCCGAAAGCCATCATGCTTTATTCGGACTTTTTCCCACATTTTGGCCAGAACTCCTCCGCTCTCCTGCCATTCTGATATTGTGGGCACCACTTGGCTTGCGTCTCACTTGTTATTACTATCGAAAAGCATACTATAGGGCTTTTTTAAGAGATCCTCCAGCATGCGCCGTTTCTGAAGGAAGGAGATACAAGTATGCAGGAGAAACAAGATTGTTTTTGTTTCAAAATTTACATCGATATTTCGTCTATTTGGGTATAATATTCATTTGTGTGCTTACATTCGATGCAATCCGAGCACTATTTTGGCACGCCCCCGCAGGATCTCCATTCTGGGAAGGTGACATAGAACTGCATGTTGGGACTTTGATATTGGGGCTCAACGCTTTGCTCTTATCTGGCTATACTTTCGGGTGCCATAGTCTTAGATACCTTGTTGGTGGAAATTCAAGGTGTTTCTCCTGCGTTTCAAATCCTGAAAACAAAGGAAAAGATCCTACCATTTCGAAACGTTATACCATTTGGAAAATAGTATCTTCACTAAATGTTAATCATTCCACATGGGCATGGTTTAGCCTATTTATGGTTGCATTCACTGACTTCTACGTATGGATGGTATCTATCGGAGTCTGGCCTGATATCATCTTATTAAAATTATAATCAATTTCAACTTATGACATTACAAATTTATGAACATGATGTAATCATAGTGGGCGCGGGAGGAGCAGGACTATCTGCTGCCATCTCTGCAGCAGAACAAGGTGTAGATGTTGGTGTAGTGTGCAAGTCCCTTCTAGGAAAAGCACATACTGTTATGGCAGAAGGGGGTATAGCCGCTTCATTAGGCAATGTGGTGCAGGATGACGATTGGAGATCTCATTTCCTCGATACAATGAAAGGTGGATGGGGGTTAAATGATCCTAAAATGGCAGAGATCCATGCTATGGAATCTCCTGAACGTGTTTTGGACCTAGAGCGATGGGGCGCCGTTTTCGATCGTACCACGGACGGGAGGATTAGCCAAAGAAATTTTGGTGGACATAGGTACACACGTTTGGCCCATGTAGGGGATAGAACTGGACTTGAATTAATCCGAACATTGCAAGACAAAGCAGTTTCTTTAGGAATTAAAGTTTATATGGAGTATACAATAACTGAAATTCTAAAAGATTCAACTGGTAAAAAAATGGCAGGGGCATTTGGCTACTGGAGGGTAACTGGACTTCCTGTCTTGTTCCGGGCAAAGAAAATCATCCTAGCAACTGGTGGGTCTGGAATGGCATACCGTGTGAATTCTAGTTCTTGGGAATATACTGGCGATGGCCCTGCAATGGCACTTAGGGTAGGCGCAGAATTAGTCGACATGGCGTTTGTTCAGTTCCACCCCACTGGGATGGTGTGGCCGCTAAGTGTAAAGGGTACTCTTGTGACTGAAGGGGTCCGTGGAGAGGGAGGTGTGTTGAAAAATTCAGATGGAGAACGGTTCATGTTTAATTACATCCCCGATGCCTATGTTGGTTCTATAGCCGATACAGAAGAAGAAGCCAACCGATGGGCTGCCGGAGATGCTTCCGCAAGACCTCCTCCTGAACTACTTACTAGGGACGTTGTCGCTAGGGCCATTCTTAATGAAGTAGTTGAAGGAAGGGGGAGTGAGCACGGAGGTGCCTATCTCGACATAGCAAGCCAACGACCTACTGAATTCATCCTACGAAAATTACCTGCAATGTATCATCAATTCAAGGAACTTGCTGGTATTGATATTACAAAAGAACCCATGGAAGTTGCTCCCACTTGTCACTACATGATGGGGGGAATTCGGGTCGATCCCGAAACTCAAGAAACATGCATTTCTGGCCTCTACGCATCCGGTGAAGCAGCAGGGGGATTGCATGGGGCAAATCGACTCGGTGGAAACTCTTTAAGCGATTTACTAGTATTTGGAAATAGAGCTGGAATTCATGCAGGGGAAACTGCACAAAAGATGAAGAGTTTTCCAAAAATACCTGAGAAACATATCGAATCCGCCATTGATCACTTAAGTTTCCCCTTCAACAATACGTCCTCTGGCGAACACCCATTCCAACTACGCGACGAACTCCAAACTATAATGGAGGAATATGTTGGAATAAAAAGAGATGAAGAAGGACTAAACAAAGGAATTAAAGAATTACAGAAACTCAAATCTAGGACTTCCAACCTAGTTGCAACTGGATCTCCGTCATACAACGCTGGGTGGCAAACCTGTTTTGATTTAATCAACTTAATCGATGTGAGTCTAGCTATAGCTTACTCTGCCCTGGAACGAAAAGAAAGTCGAGGTGCACATACTCGTATAGATTTCCCCGTCCCTAGTGACTCTCTGGGGAAAATTAAATTTATAGTATCTCTCTCCTCTGATAAGTTTAATATATCTAATGTTTCCATCCCTACCCCTAGGAAAGAATTATTATCAATGATTAAAAAAGATCAAACAAAACAAAAATCAGGAGGCAAGAAATGAGCACAGAAATCAATACTTCAACTACTTCCGAATCCTCCCCTTCTGTATACCCTGTCAATTACACCTTCCGAATTTTTAGAGGAAATGATAACACTGGGGAATTCATAAACTATGAAGTCGCTGTAGAAGAGGGAATGGTAATTCTAGATGCTATCCTCTCTATACAGGAAAATCAAGACACTGAACTGGCGGTTAGATGGAATTGCAAATCCGGGCGGTGCGGATCTTGTGGAATGGAAATAAACGGAATGCCAAAATTGGCTTGCATGACACGTCTATCTGATTTTGATCCAAAAATCCCAATAACTGTAACTCCAATGAAGACATTCCCTGTGCTTAAAGATCTAGTCTCTGACGTTTCTTGGAATTACGAAGTAAACAAAACGATACAACCATTCACGCCCAACGAAAATTCAGACTTTGTTTACCAACAAGAAGATATAGAACGTTCCCGCGAATTCAGAAAATGCATTGAATGTTTCCTCTGCCAAGATGTCTGCCATGTCATAAGAGAACATGATAAAAAAGACAGTTTTGGTGGACCTAGATTTTTTGTTAGATCTGCTGCACTCCATTTCCACCCCGAAGATACAGCAGATAGAAGCGAATGGCTAAAAGAAGGCCAAGGAGGGATTGGCCATTGCAATATCACTCGATGTTGTACCGATGTTTGTCCAGAACACATTAGTATCACTGACAACGCAATTATCCCTCAGAAAGAGTATGTAGTAGATAATTATTACAGTATCTGGGGATGGATTAAAAAACAGTTCAATAAGTAGGTCTATTCTCCCAATTCCCAAAGAACTAAGCCCTCTCAAGTACAGTCCCTGTTTAGGATGTCCTCTGATTTTCTCACTTTGTCTATTGAAACATTTATTTTGATTTTTGTCACCGTAGATCCTTTGGGTCTCATGCCCGTCTTCGCAAGTGTTACATCTGGACTTGGAATGTCAAAACAGGATCTCAGATCAATTTGCATTCGAGCCACTTTGATCTCCTTATCTATTCTTGCCATTTTCTGGATGTTCGGAGCAATCATACTAGGAGCATTTGGAATCGGAATGAATGCTTTTCGAATCATCGGTGGACTTTTCTTGATAATCATTGCATACAAAATGATATTTGGAACATTGCAAGAACAGAGACAACAGAATATGGATGCGGCCATCAACGATCAATTTCTTTCCTCAATAGCAACTTTTCCACTTGCCATCCCTATGATCGCAGGCCCTGCAACAATCACTCTGACTATATTCTTAGCTGATAAAGCCAGTTCTTCTCCCCAATCTCAATTAATCTTATTTCTCCCAATAGTGGCCGTGATTCTTGTTGCTGCACTTTCAATGTGGATTGCGGGCGAACTAACTTCTACAATTGGACCGAATGTACTTGTCATTCATCAAAAAATATTCGGTCTATTGCTTGGTGCCATTGCCATCGAATTCGTCATAGAAGGTTTGAAAGCCACATTTCCTATTCTAATATGAATCTCCCTCTTTCTGTTTTTTCAAAACTTGTCACTTTATAACGGTTAGATTCTTACTACTAATATGGATCTTGGAATTCATGGAAATACAGCACTAGTCACTGCTAGCTCAAGTGGAATGGGATTTGGATGTGCACGTTCTCTTTCATTAGAAGGCGCAAATGTTGTTATTTGCGGCAGAGATTCTGACCGTCTAACTGGTGCAAAAGAAACTCTCGAAGATGAAACAAAAGGGGACATATTGGCAGTACAAGCCGATTTAACCCAGCCAGAAGATGTCACCAATCTACTCAATGAAATAAAAAAAGAATTCGGGCGACTCGATCACATAGTTACTTCCGCTGGACAGCCTATTGATGGTAAATTTAATAACCTTGAAATAGACAATTGGTACGCTGCATATGATACTTTTACAATGAGTGTTGTAAGGACTCTACAAGCTGCATATCCCCTATTATCTGCCAGCGAAGTAGGATCGGTAGTTTTGATTACTGCCACTGCCGTAAAAGAAACTAATCCTAATATGACTATGTCTAGTTCAGTTAGGAAATCCCTCATAGGACTCATGAAAGTCCTCTCTTTCGAGTGGGCCCCAATTCGAGTAAATGCTATTATGCCTGGATCTCATGACACACCACTCATGATCCGCCATGCACAAGAAACAGTTGAATCTGGAAAATACTCTTCTCTACCTGAGGCCCTTCTAGGGTGGGCAGATAACCCTCTCAACCGAATGGGAACGCCCGAAGAAATAGGCGACGTTGCTGCATTTTTATCTAGTCCTCGGGCTGGATATGTCACCGGTGCTGCAATCCCTGTAGACGGTGGAAGAATGCATTGTGCCTAACCGAAACTCTCAATTTTTTAACTATCTATTCATTATTATATGTCCACTAAAGTAAGATATCTCCTCCAAGGTTCTACTACTCTGACAACTATTGAATCGACCATCATTCCCCAACGTGATCAATGGATCAGAATCCATGGAGATCTGTATCAAATATATCATGTTTTCTATGATCTCGACAATGAATCGAAACCACTTACAAATGTATTTGTTTGGCAACCGGACAAACCCGATGCAGATTATCATTTACATAAGATGCTAACTCAAACGTTAAATTCACAACGGGAAGCGGTTATGGGATATGACTTCGGCGAAAACAATAATGAACAGATAGAAGTTAGGGCCTTTGGCCCCTAATTAGTTCTCCTTCTTTCAAGTGATTATGATAAGAGTTTACTTTTTGTGAGCTAGAATTGATTTTGAAACATATCATGAGAATAGAAGGATCATGGCCTGCAATTGTCACGCCTTATGATAAAAATGGAGACGTACACCTTGATACATTTAATCAATTAATTGATTTTCATATTGCCCATCAATCTAGTGGATTGCTAGTGATGGGGTCTACTGGCGAATCAACCCAACTTTCTCTTTCCGAGAGAAAAGATATTATTTCTCACGTAAGTGACTATTCACGGAGCAAGATGCCCATTCTTTTTGGATGTACGTGTTCAACTCTATCTGATACAATTTCTCTTGCAACACATGCAGAAGAAGTCGGGTCCTTTGGAATTGTTTTAATAGTCCCACCCTACATAAAACCACCACAAGAAGCTGTTTTTGAGTTTTTCAAACAAGTTGCAGAAAGTGTAGACCTTCCCATTGCAATTTACAATAACCCAACTAGAGTCGGAGTAAATATCCCCCCCGAACTTATGGTTAGTTTGTCAAAAATAGAAAATATTATTGCAGACAAAGAGGCCATACCCAACGTTTCTCAGATCCAAGAGATACAAAATAATACCGCGGACGATTTCTCCATTTTATGTTGTGATTACCCCGGATATTCTCTCATCCTACCAACATTGGCCCTTGGGGGTTCTGGCACTGCGAATGTAGCTGGAAATATAATTCCCGAAGAAATGGCCCAATTATCTAAACCATGGGGTGATAAAAACGATGCAATTGAAGCCAAAAAATTATATTTCGAAATATTACCTATCTTGAAGTTATTATATAGTGTCAGCAATCCCGTTCCTGTGAAGGCTGCAGTAAATCTTTTGGGATTCGATGTTGGCAACCCAAGACCTCCTCTGCCCACATTTTCTGGAAATAAACTAACCGAATTAACCACCTTACTCAAAAACACTGGTTATTTAGATAAATATTCTCAGTAATCCATTTCCAACAATATTTGCTACCTCTCCTACTGATCAAAAACAAATCATATAAATATGTAGGATGCAGAATAACTTTAAGGTAAAATATGTCTAACAATTATATTCACCCTGAAACTTTGGGCCTCCATGGGGGTTCCTACCGATCCGATTCTTCAACCAATTCTGTCGCAGTGCCTATCTATCAAACCACTGCGTATGAATTCAATGATACCGAACATGCTGCAAACTTATTCGCACTAGCTGAACCTGGGAACATATATACTAGGATTATGAATCCAACAAATGCAGTCCTTGAAGAACGCGTTGCAGCACTTGAAGGCGGGGTAGCAGCTTTGGCTGTTGCCTCTGGTCAAGCAGCAACCACACTTTCCATCCTCAACGTCGCACAATCTGGGGATAATATAGTTTCTTCAACAGATCTCTATGGTGGTACTTGGAATTTATTCAATAATAGCCTTAGAGACATAGGGATAGATGTGAGATTTGCAGATCCTGCGGACCCTGAAAATTTCAGAGAACTCACCGATGATAAGACAAGAGCCTATTACGCAGAAGCATTGCCAAACCCGAAATTAACTCCGTTCCCCATAGAAGAAGTTGCCAATATAGGCCGCGAATTCAACATACCATTAATTATTGATAATACTTCTTCTCCTATCACTTGCAAGCCATTAGACCACGGTGCAGCAGTCGTAGTGCATTCTTTAACCAAGTGGATAGGTGGACATGGAAACTCTATTGGTGGAATTATTGTAGATGGTGGCAATTTCGATTGGGGAAAAATCCCCGAACGCCAGCCCCTGTTTAATACACCATCAGGTAGTTATCATGGGGCCGTTTTCTCCGCATTCGGCGAAGTCGCCTACATAAGTAGGGCCAGAGTAATTGGTTTGAGGGATTTCGGTGCAGCATTATCCCCTTTCAATGCTTATAATTTCATCCAAGGATTGGAAACTCTTTCTTTACGCCTCAAAGCTCACTTCTCTAATGCAGAAAAAGTTGCAGATTTCTTAAATAACCATCCAAAAATCACTAGTGTAACCTACCCGACTTTACACGACGACGATGAAACCAAACAAAGAGCTGAAAAATATTTAAAACAAGGCTATGGGTCTCTAATCGGATTCGAATTAGAAGGTGGAAAAGAAGCGGGACAGAAATTCATAGATTCATTGGACCTCTTCTACCTAGTTGCGAATATAGGCGACGCAAGGAGTCTCGCAATTCACCCTGCAACTACAACTCACCAACAGTTATCCGACGAAGATCAATTACGTGCTGGAGTGACCCCCGGCTACATCCGACTTTCAATTGGGATAGAGCATATAGACGATATCCTCTCAGATCTAGAACAGGCATTGGAACAAATATAACCTCAAGTTCCAGTATTTACTTGCAGTACGTCTTCGATACAATTATATCTTCAAAAGATAAAAACAGCAGAACGGTGAACTCAGATCCAAGCAGAAGGTTGCATGACAAGAACCCCGAAGAATTTCTGCGGATGATATTTGCAAATATAAAACAAAAAAATTCTGGATCCATTGATGAAGGACAAATAGAATCTATCGCAAATCAATTGGCTTCTTACTCTGGAATTAATCTATATCGAACTATGAATGAACATTCCGATTTTGTTGAGAATCATATTGGAATTTCAATTAAATTCAATCCCAAAAAAATTGCTGAATTAGACGAAGGTGCCTGCCTAGTTGGCTGGATCGAATAGGTCAAAATAATTTTTCCTATTTTTATCATCTCACTATGCCGAAATGGACTCACCGGGATTTGAACCCGGGGCCTCTCCCATGCGAAGGGAGCATTCTGCGACTGAACTATGAGCCCTATTCAGGGTACATTGAGCGTGGTATATGAGCGTTACGAGTTTTATAATCCTCTGAGTTATGAAGTTTCCTCACCAAACTGAGACAATAATGTGAATCAACTAGTTACTATCCTTCTGTAAGAACTATTTCGATACTAACATCTTTGGGAACTTGTATCCGCATCAATTGGCGCAATGCGCGCTCATCGGCATCCAGATCAATCAGCCTTTTGTGCACTCTCATTTCCCAATGCTCCCACGTTGCAGTCCCTTCTCCATCCGGTGATTTGCGACATGGGACCTCTAATTTTCTAGTAGGTAGTGGTACCGGACCACTCAAATTTACTCCTGTTTTTTCGGCTATTGAACATACGTCCGAACAAATAGCATCAAGATCTGTAGGGCTAGTTCCTGCCAAACGTATTCGAGCCTGCTGCATCTATGCCTCTTCCAATTCCAAAACTTTCCCAGCTGCAATAGTCTGTCCCATGTCTCTTATTGCAAACGCACCTAGTTCTGGTATTTCACTTGCAACCTCGATCACGACTGGTTTCTGTGGTCTCACCCAAACAACAGCTGCATCTCCTGCCTTGATGAAATCAAGATCTTTCCCCTGGGTATCTTGAATTTGCTCGAATGTACATGCCACTTGAGATGTGTGTGCATGGAAAACGGGGGTATATCCCACTGTTATGACACTGGGGTGTTGCATAACTATGATTTGAGCTTTGAACCTTTTTGCAACCTTTGGGGGCTTATCTGCAGGGCCGAGTACATCTCCTCTTCGTACATCATCTTTGCCAACACCTCTAACATTGAACCCAACATTGTCTCCAGCCTTTGCTTCTGGAACCTCTGTGTGGTGCATTTCTATGGATTTCAACTCACCAGCTGCACCTGAAGGTTGGAATACAACTTTCATGCCTGGCTTCATAGTTCCTGTTTCCACACGTCCCACTGGAACCGTACCAATACCTGATATAGTATATACATCTTGGATAGGGAGTCTCAACGGTGCATCTGTGGCATCCTTTGGAACTGGAAGATTATTAACTGCATCAAGAACATGGGGTCCATCATACCATGGAGTGTTGCTAGATGCTTCTTTGATGTTGTCTCCTTCGAACGCGGAAATTGGAATAAAAAGATTGTCTTTGTACCCAACAGATCCAAGCAATGTAGTAACTTTTTCTTTAACTTCATTGAATTTATCTTCAGAATACCCTTCTTTATCCATTTTATTTATCGCAACGATGAGCTCATTAATACCTAGAGTTCGGGCTAAGAAAACATGTTCTTGAGTCTGAGGTGCAATTCCATCATCCACTGCAACAACAAGAATCGCACTGTCCGCTTGACTCGCACCAGTAATCATATTCTTAACAAAATCCCGGTGACCTGGACAGTCCACAATTGTGAAATAATGATTATCTGTATGGAAGTCTTGATGGGCAATATCGATTGTAACACCGCGTTCGCGCTCTTCTTTTAAATTGTCCATGACATATGCGAATTCAAATCCGCCTTTTCCTAATTCCTCTGCTTCTTTTTTATACTGATCAATTACGTGTTGTTCTACAGCTCCTGTCTCATAAAGGAGTCTACCCACGAGAGTGCTCTTCCCGTGGTCAACATGACCTATTACAGCTAAATTTTGGTGTGGTTTGTCACTCATAGTAACTTCTGAGGTCGATTGACAGAGTGCGGCTAAAACGATTTCGATACTGTTTAGAGCTAAAATGGTTCACGTATGACGTTTTTTCATGTTAGACATAGTCACGCTTTAATCGCTGAAGATCCAAGAAAATTGCAGAGGCTGTTGGGCCCCCTCCTGCACCTGCACCCGCAAGAGTCAAAACCCCGGCATGTGCAGTCTGAATTTGGATTATGTTTTGAGTACCTCCCACTGACAAGTCACTCATTTTGGATACCAATGTTGGTGCCACATTAATCTCACCTTGCGCAACTTCTCCCACCAATCGAATTGTCAAGTCATATGAATCTGATAGATTAAGCGCATGATTGGAAATATGCTGAATTCCTTCTATTTTTGCGTCTGACAAAGAAAAGCCACCACCTGATAGCACGTTTGCTATGATGACGCACTTAAGTGCGGTATCGATTCCACCCACATCAAATGTAGGATCTGCTTCTGCAACTCCTAGTTCTTGTGCTTCTGCCAAAACATGCCCATAGCTCAAATTCTTAGCAGCCATCCTTGTGAGGATGAAATTGGACGTTCCATTTAAAATTCCCTTCACAGACTCAATATTCCGTGGCCCTATGTCTTCAATGGTGGACATTATTGGAATTCCTCCTCCCACTGTTGCTTCAAACCGCAGGTCGCCCTTGCTCTCATCAGCAATCACTTGGAGATCTTCAAACCTCTCTGCAACAGGACCTTTGTTCGCCAAAACAACATGCCGATCTGCTTCTAGAGCTTGCTTAATGTGAGAAAAAGCTGGTTCCGCAGATTCTAGAGTGGTGGGAGTGGCTTCAATTAGCACCTCATACTCACACTCGAATACATCTTCCAACGATGAATCGCCCAATGGAATTTGATTCATCTTATGTTCTAGTGCCTCATTAACATTGACCCCTCTCGAATCGACAATAGCATTTCTTGAATCTGCCAGTGCAATTACTGAATGGCCATGTGCCTCTGACAATTGGGCCACTGCCCTTCCAACACTACCTGCGCCTAATATAGCAAGTTTCATTGGCCAACTCCTTGTTCATTATCTATGATTATATGGAGTCCATAATCACTTAAAACGGATTTGACCAAATCAATGGCTTTTAGTCGATCATTTTCTTTAATTGCCAATCGTAGAATGGTACTTGCTTCGCTGGGGGATTCACTAGAAAGTGTAGTCGAAGAATCAACCACGGAAAGGGAATCCTCCGAATTGACAGATGAGATAATTTCTGACAGATCTGTGACAATTGATTCTCCTATTAATAATATGATCAATTCCTCCTTATATTTTTCTTCTCCCGATTGTGTAACTTTAATGTCTAGATCCAAATATGAAGACAATATGGATTCAAATTGCTCCGAAGAACACATTAAATCAATCTCTACAGGGATATTTCCACTTGGGGTGATATCTCCCCGTTCGTGAAAAATCGACAATAAGTTTCCCCCATTTGATGCTATCGGCTCAAGCACGCTGAGAAGCTCTCCCGGTCGATCTGTCAATTCTAGCCGAACCACGTAAGCTCTATGACTATTTTGATTTTTATCACCCATTAGTCACTTGAATAAACCTCGGTTGGATTAAATACTTGACTAATTCAGAATTTTGAAACGAAATAGTATATTTGATCGATTATTGCCTGCCTAGAAATAATTTACTCCAACAGGGAGTTCCACTTTCAATCCTTTCCTCTTGCGTATATTGAGGATGGTCTCTGTCTGCAAATTATCCGCTAGCGGCTCGAAACCAGCATTTTCGGTATTCCACGACGCTCTCCCTTCCGTTGCAGATCGAATATCTGAAGAGAACCCAAGCATTTCAAATACCGGGGCAACTCCTTCTACTATCATTCTATTCCCTTCTTGATACATATCATCAATTCTCCCACGACGACCTTGAATCTCTCCTGAAGCAGGTCCCATGTGTTCCGATGGAACGTCTATACGAACATTTTGCACCGGTTCAAGCAATCGAGCGTGGGATGCTATGAGTGCTTTTTGAAGTGCATCTCGTACAGCTGGTATGACTTGAGCTGGACCTCTGTGTATGGCATCCTCGTGCAATTTCACATCCAATAAACGGACTAGTGCCCCTTGAACTGGCTCTCTAGCTAGCGATCCTTCATCAAGTGCCTCTTCAAATCCTTCTAGGACTAATTCCATCGTCTCGTTTAGATATTGGATACCTTTCGTCTCATCAAGAATGATATTTGGCCCGATTATGGTCTTGACATTTTGAGCTGAAGTCTTATCCATTCCTGCTTCCATTAGGAGTTCTCTTCGTTCCAATTCAGGAGAATCCATTGATATTTCATTTTGTTTTATTTTCTCAGTAATGATCTCTGGTAATAATTCGACAGTTATGTAGAATTTGTTATGGCGGTTAGGTGATACGCCCTCGACCTCTTTTGAGAGTTTTCTGGGAGATTCTCGATATACAACAATTGGCTGCCCTGTATTGACTTTCACACCATGGTTCCGCGAAATTCTGTCTGTTATGACTTCCAAATGGAGTTCTCCCTGTCCAGAAATTAAATGCTCCCCGGTAGCCTCATTGATTGTCACTTTTAGAGTTGGGTCTTCTTTTGACACTTGTTGAAGAACTCGAATTAATTTGGGAAGATCATCCATGGAATTTGCCTCTATGGATTGTGTAATGACAGGTTCTGAAATATGGTCAATGGATTCGAAAGCCAACATATCTGCTGCAGAAACAGTAGACCCTGCAATTGCATCTTTTAATCCAGTAACTGCGGCTATATTTCCTGCAGGGACACTAGAGACCTCTTCTCGATCACCTCCCATAAATATGCCTACCGACTGAACTCTATTTGTCCCTGCGGTACCTGATACATAGAGTTCCTGCCCACGTTCTATGGTTCCTGAAAACAATCTGCCAGTGGCAATCTCCCCTGCGTGGGGATCAATACTAATATCTGTGACCATGAGCACTACCTCTCCCTCTCGATCCACACCTGCCATTTGAGTTGCAGCCTCACTATCTGATTCGCCCCTCCAAATTCTAGGTATTCTACTAGGTTGTGCATCTAGTGGACTTGGGAAATGCTCTGCAACCATATTGAGCACCACATCTGACAAAGGCGATTTTTCTTTTAATAATGATAAATCCCCACTTTGATTGGCCTCAATTATATCTGCAAATTTTATTCCATTCTCTTGCATTGATGGCAACGAAACTGCCCAGTTGTATAGTGCAGATCCAAACGCGACAGTCCCATCTGCAACAGATACTCTCCATCCTTCATTATCATATTTCTCTGGGGCAATCCCTCGTATGATCTCATTAACAGAGCTAATCACCACTTCAAGCCGATCTTGCATTTCTTGAGGCCCTTCTCGAAGCTCGTTTATCAACCGATCAACTTTATTTACAAACAGAGCCGGCTTCACGCCCTCTCGTAAAGCTTGTCTCAAAACCGTTTCAGTTTGAGGCATTGCACCTTCTACCGCATCCACAACGACAAGAGCCCCGTCTACAGCTCTCATTGCCCGAGTAACATCCCCTCCAAAATCTACATGCCCTGGTGTATCAATTAAATTTATCAAATAATCAGTACCTTTGTAGCTATGCGTCATAGAAACATTGGCAGCATTTATTGTTATCCCTCGTTCTTGCTCATCTTCATGAGTGTCCATTGCTAGTTGCTTCCCCGCGAGATCTTTGGAAATCATACCTGCCCCTGCTAGGAGGTTGTCCGATAGGGTGGTTTTACCATGGTCAATATGGGCTGCTATTGCCATATTCCGAATCTGCTCTGGCTTGTCCATTAGTTTCTCGCATTGCTCAACTATTTTTTTACGTCTTCCCATTGCTTATTTATTGAAATCTAAAGATTGAAAAGGATGCTGTTTTGAAATGAGGAAATTATGCCTAAATTCAAACTAACTTCTATGCTCTTTTCAAATACTGATTTCTTAAGAATTTGTACGTATCTTCACTCGGTTTCTCCGCGTGTTCTTGTATCTCTGGATGGTTTGCAATTTCATATGGATTCCCCTCATATGCAATCGCACCTCCTCCCAATGTGGCTAGCATCTGGAGATGGGCTGCTCTTTCTAATATAAACAATCTACTCACTGCTTCTGCAACCGTTCTCCCCACTGTTACTACTCCGTGTCCCCGTATCAAAAGACATGAAGCATTCCCAAGACTTTTTGCCACGGCCTCTCCTCTTGCTATTTCAACCGGCGCTTTTGCTTCAATTAACATTGGCCCTGCATCATGCACTGGAACCTCCCCAAGCCTAACCGCTCTAATTGAAGCTGGTATGATCGAAGAATCCGTCATACTCAGGGCTGTGGCATGAACTGGATGTGCATGCACGCAACTCTTGACATCATCCCGCACAGAAAATATGCTAGTATGGATTGTGTCTTCCTCTGGTAGTTCTAAATTTTTTGGCTCTTGCTCTCCAGTTTCTAAATCAATTGAAATTATCTGATCTGGCGTCATCGATTCCATTCCTCTCCCCTCATGGTGAAGGTGTGCCGGAATTAGGGCTATATCTCCGATTCTAGATGAAACATGACCTGCATATAACTCAGTCAATCCCGCATTTGATACCACATTACACGCATCAGAAACTTCTTTCTTGGCATATTCGAGTCTATCTTTCCAATCTGATGAATCTTTCATACAGATGCTATTCTGTTCTACATGTATTTATGCTCATTACTGGAGTTGCTCTCTCTACACCACCGGGACTATTGAAACCTCCTTTCCTCTGTCTATTAGGTCCTCTAATTCTTCTGCTATGGTACTTCCTCTAGCCAATTGGACCACTCCTTTATTCCCAACTGTAGCTGTGAATAAATACTTCCCATTTGCATGAACCTCAACCGCTTTTCCAATGTATTTCTCTGCTGGAATGCTGATGTGTTTTTTTGAAAGGTCAATTTCGATAAATTCATGATTTTGATCTCCTTGTACATTCTCTATTTTTCCTTTCTCATTTTCATACGCCCTTACATCAATTCCAATTCCTAGCCTCTTTTCTATACTTGAGATCCTCTCTCCCCTCTTCCCTATTATTGCTCCTATATTTTTTTCTTCTATATATGCAGTAGCTCTATTTTTCCCATTCAATTCAATTTCAACTTTCCCCTTCGTAAATGATTTTAGCTCCCTTTCAATTTCCTGAACTGCTAGTCTTTCAACGCCACTTATGTCTTGTTTTCCACTAACTGGTATCGTTACTATCTGACTACTAAACGTGTATATCTCATATTCTAACTCCCCTGTAACAAAATTTCTCACCATAACCACTGGCCGAGCCAAATCTTCCTCTACCAACCCCGTGGGTACTTTTATCTCCATAGACACGTCATATATGGTCTCAATACTTCCTTCCTTCAAATACACGACAGTATCTGTTACCTGTGGGATCAATCCCAATTCAACCCGCCCCACTAATCGTTGTAATGCATCAACCGCTCTCGTCGCATGTACAACACCTATCATTCCTACTCCTGAGAGTCTTAGATCTCCAAACACAACGAAATCTTCCGTCTTTCTAATTTCATCATAAATGACATAATCTGGCCTAACTAACAATAGAACATCTGCCGTTTTCGCCATGTCTCCTCCTAAAGCAGTGTACTGTGTGATTTCGGGTCCAACTTGCAAATCCCGTGGACGTTCCATGGTTTTGACACAAAAATCATTCCCTGAAAGAAATTCAGCCACCGCTTGTGCAAAAGTTGTTTTTCCCATCCCTGGTGCACCCGCTATGAGTATGCCCCTCTGTCGAGTTAACAATCTCCCTGTCAATTCCTCCACTCCTTCGTAGTCTTCTATTGTAGTTTTAACCGTTGGTCTTACTGCAGTTATTTCCCAACCATCTGAAAATGGTGGTTGTGCAATTGTTATTCTATAATTTCCCAGTTGGATGATCTTCATATCTTTCTCATCGAATTCAAAAAATCCCAACCCCGATTCCCTCCCTAGTTTCTCTATCTCTTCAGCCCACCCCTTCACCTGCTGTTCTGTTAAAATTTCTTCTTCTACTTGTTCAAATTTCACTTCTGTTATATATCCCCGTTTTGCCATAGGGGGGGCACCTACTTTCAGATGAACGCTTATTGTATCTTCTGTAAAGAATTTCTCTATTGGTAATCCTTCTTCACTCACATTTACACGCAGTGTCTATACCTTGATAAGTATGGTCTTTAGGAATCATAATATAATCTAAACAATCTATGTTCTCTATATGGATATTTTACTTACAAACGACGATGGAATTGAAGGCCATGGAATTTGGGCTCTGTATAATTCTCTTAGCAATTTTGCAGATGTCACTATTGTTGCACCAAAGTCTGATATGAGTGGAATCGGAAGGGTGACTTCCTATGACCAAGATATTGAAATAAAAACAATCGAAGAAGGATATGTGATCTCGGGAACTCCTGCAGATTGCGTTATAATTGGAATTAAGGCACTTGGAATTCAACCAGACATTGTAATCTCTGGTTGCAACCGTGGGGCCAATGTTGGCTACTATTCTCTGGGTCGATCTGGAACAATTAGTGCTGCTATAGAATCCACATTTTTAGGTTTCCCATCCATCTCTTCTTCTCTTTTCATACCTCTTGGTGAATATCCATACACTCCTTCTCCAAATGAGTATGACCATGCCGCAGATGCAATTGCATACCTAGCACAGAATGTACTCGAATCAAAACTCCTCAATGAATTTGAATACCTAAACGTCAATTCTCCCATGACTACAGATAATTCACCAAATATGATTCTGACCCATCCTTCTCTTTTATGTGAAATGGATGCGTATAGAGTCGACGAAAACTCTGCAAGAGTCAACGACAGGGTGTGGGCAAAAATGAGGGATTCTCAGATCAGAGATTCCCCCGGAACCGACCGTCAAACCGTAATCGAAGGAAACATCAGCATCTCCCATTTATCTTCAATTAGAAGAACTGTGGATAGCACGGAACTTTCTAAAATTTTCCCTTCTTATAATATTCTCTAGTCCTTCCGACGCTGTTTATTTTTATTTAGTTCAATCAACATTTGAAAAATCTTCTCTACCCCTTCTTTGTCCATCCCAAAAATCTCGGCATTTTCAGACACCCTTTGCATTACTTTTTTTTCCTGATTTTTATCTGTTATTGGGAGCCCATCTCGCTCTTTTATATTTGCAATCAGAATTGCTATGTCCATCCTCTCCGCAATCAACTCCATAATCTTCTCATCAATTTCTTCAATTTTTGATCGCATTTCCTCCAGGCTCATATTATTGAAGCACCCCCAATTTGAGTTTTAGTATGCATTGTATTCCCTCCTCTTTCCTTCCATGTATTTTCTAATTCTTTTAGGATTTTTTCACTACCAATTGCAGTCATACTAGGCCCTGTACCTGATAATGAAACTCCATCCACGGTTGGGAGTGCTTCTAACATAGGTTCTGCCGAATACTCTAGTGCAGCACAGAATGCAAGTCCATTCATAGTCATTGCATCTAGGTATCTTCCTTCCTTTACCATCTCTACTATTATGTCTGCAACTCCACTTACAAACGAACACCGATTCACATCTGCCTCCGCGCTGTAGAATTTTTCTTCCGGTGTCCATATTAAAACATCCCAATCTATGCTTTCTTCATGCTTTAGCAGAGTATCTTCACTATTGTTTGTCAAGGTCAATCCTCCTATCATTGAGGCACTAGAATCATCAAAAGCACCCGTTATTGTAACTCCCACTTCCCGCGCCGCTTGAACTCCAATCAATGCCGCATCAAGTTTGGTAACTTCTTCACCTTCTCCGACACATATTGACAATGCATCCAAACTAGCCAATACAGTAGCATTGGCCGCTGCACTAGAACTTTTTAGACCAGAAGCAATTGGTATTTCACTTTTAGTAATGACATTTCCACCTTCGCCATTCCCAAACCTATCCACTACTATCTCTACACATTTTTCAATAAGGGATGTATCTGCATTAGGGGCCCCTTCTATTTCTCCTACCACTTCTCCTGCTCCCTGTAATGCTACTTCTGCTGTAGTGTATATGTCCACTGCAAATGCAGATCCATATCCATTTGCCAATGCATTTAGTATGGTTCCTGCACCAGGCGCTCTAGCACAACCTTTCATTTACTCACTAATATGTCCTATTACGTATTTACCCTAACGCTACTTGTGCGATGTATTTTTTCTATTTATTCATCATCGAGATCTGGAATTGAGGGTGGAAACACAATAATACTTGCAAGCCAGCCAATGATTGCACAAAACACTATGGAGCCAATTGTGGCATGAATAGTCCACCCCAATGGCAATACGTGCAAGTTGGTCCCCTCTATCCAATATGGCCCCACTCCCGTCCAATGGGGATGCAACAACCATGAGGCCATAAACACTACTACTTGACTTGCAACAACCAATGCTACAAACAGACGTTTCCAACCTTTCCAGATAACTGGCAACATAATTTCAGCTACAATTGCCCAGACAATGCCCAGGAACAATATAGTGTTATCAAATTCTCCGTAGAACCAACCTCCAATTGCGGGGAATAATAAAAGAATAAACAGACTTCCTCTAGCAGGTGTCCACCGGCGAATGAAAAGTAAGAGAATAGCAGAAGTAAGGCCAGCTTGGATTAACAAACTACGCATACCATGAACCAATACCGAATCATAGTTGTCCCAACAAAATCCTCCTCTTCCGCCATAACAGAATGATTCTAGGGGTTCGAACCAAAGATTTGCATAAAGAAAAGGAAGAAGTGCAACAGCCCATGCTGCACCAAGTCCAAAGATAATCAATATTTGTGATCTCAAACCATCTCTGCCACTTTTTTTATCAGCCCAAGCCGACCACATTGGTGCTGTAACTGACATTAGCAGGCCGATAAAAAGACCAATATGGGTGGGTGAAAGAAGAATATCGACGCTCGATTCTACCCCAAGCGTTTCGTGCCAGATCATATCTCCAATTCCTGATAGTGCAAACAGAATGATTCCATAAACTCCTGGTTTATGTTCGGGAGATATCTCCTGAAGGATTTTCAAGGGGTTTCTTACAAGACTTCTCTTTCCTTCTTCTGGAAAAACAGCATAAAATATATATGCCCCATATGCAGTGGCACCTGAGTACCATATGGCATGCCATGGAGTGAAAAATGTATCATCTACTGCTCCAGCAATATGTGCAAAAGAATCAATAAGCAGTCCGGCTAAACACCATAGTCCCAAGACAAGAATAATCACATCGTAATGTGGTTCACCTATTTTTGGTAATGTTCCCTTCTTTTTATAAACCAAGAAAGAAAGAATGGAGGCAATGGCAAGCAATCCGAAGTAAATTGCTGGGAATCCGAATATTAAATCCGGACCTTCGGTATGTAGGGGGTATAATTCTCCAGTCATTGTTGGTGGATTATACTGCCCATTTAAAGTATTTTCGCATGCATCACATATCTTAAAAAACTCTTATTGACCTTGAAATTCGATAAAATAAAATGGAACCCTCTGAAAGCCAATCTGTTATACCAAAGATGGATTCTGCTCTCTTATCTATTTTATTGGTATCTTCCATTGGTGTACTCGGGGGCCAACTCGTATCTCCTGCACTCCCCATCTTGATGCAATCTCTGGACATACCCGAACAACAAATAGGATTAGTTATGTCTGTATTCTTCTTTTCAGCTTTGGTATCAATCCCTGTTATTGGGGTTCTAGCAGATGTATACGGGCGCAGAAAACTCACACTACTTGGTTTGATTCTCTTCGGCGTGTCTGGAACTTCAATAGCCTTTGTAGATTCTTTTCTACATTTGCTTATTTTACGAACACTCCAGGGAATTGGATTTGCTAGTTTAAGTCCCCTAGCAGTAACTATTCTTGGAGATCTATACAAAGGAGCCATGGGTTCCACAGTACAAGGAATACGTGGTTCATTCCATGGCATGGCTGTCCTTTCTATCCCTCCTGTTGCGGGGTTCCTAGCTGATCTATCGTGGAATTATCCATTTCTCCTCTACTCCCTTTCTCTGCCTGCTGCAATATTGGTTTTTTTGACTCTCCCTGAAACGTACGCTCCCGAATCTTCCCATTCCAATCCTGCTATACTCTCCACTTTTCGAAATTATTGGTCTTCTATCCGATATGAATTAATCAAACCCCATTTACGAATCCTTTTTGGATGGCATCTAGTCGGCTCCTTATTGAAATCAACTGTAATTACTTTTCTTCCTATATTCATAGTTTTTTCACTAGGCCACAGTGCTTTCATCGCAGGTGCAGTTCTGTCATTTAGAGGCTTAGTTCGTATTTTTAGTTCTCCTTTAGCTGGTTTTCTAGTTTCTTATGTTCCAAAATCTTTCGCAGTCCCATTTACTCTTTCTCTCGCTGCAATCTCCATAGCATTAATCCCCTTTTATAATTCTCTTTTGTTCATTTTCTTTTTAGTTGCCATTTTTGGCATTGCGGATTCTTTGTTCATTCCAATTCTTAATGACGCCGTCGCATCTTCAACCACTTCGAAGCACAGAGGAGGTGTCGTTGGTGCAGTAAACACTAGCAAACCACTAGGAAAAGTAATTGGACCTATCCTATTTGGTTTAATCCTAGCCTATTATGGATTTACAATTTTGTTTATCAGCGCAGCAATCTTGTGCTTTGTATATATCTTCATGTCTTATTTGCCCACCAAAACTTCCTATTTGTCACCATTTTGAATCAAATAGAATGATCTAATATCCTACTCCATATAGTTAACTCACATACAATGATATCTTTCGACGTCATCGTTATTGGAGGTGGCCCCGGGGGACTATCTACTGCCTTGTATACGGCACGATTAGGATTCAATACCGCCATTATCAATCGAGGGGGTGGACGGGCAGCCATGATGCGCAATACTCATAATGTCATTGGAGTCCTCGAATCTGTTTCTGGAAATGAATATATTTCAACTTCCATAGAACAGTTACAGGATTATGGGGTCACTTATATCAAAGACTTCGTTACTAGTATAACTCCTATTTCTTCAGAATCTATTTCCTTTCAAGTACAATCAAAGTCCAAAACCTATGCTGCAAGGAGGGTTGTCCTCGCAACAGGATTCAAAGACATTCCTCCAAAACCCCCTCTCCCTAGAACTGGGAGGGGACTCCATTACTGTCTACATTGCGACGCACACATGTTTAAAAACAAATCGACATATGTAATGGGACATGGGCCAAGTGCCGCACAAGTTGCTATGACTTTGCTAAATTTCACCGACGAAATTGATCTACTTCTCCGGGGAGAAGATCCCACTTGGGGGGGCAATTTAGACAAACAACTCCGATCACACCCCATTGATATAATCAAAGAGGACGTTTCTGCTATCGAAAATAATTCTGATGGTTGGCTCGAGGCGTTAGTTTTTGAAGATGGAACTAGACGAGAGTACCATGGTGGATTTGCGATGTATGGTTCTGAATACAATAATAAATTGGCTATGGATCTTAATTGCGAACTAGATGAAAAAGGTCAAATAAAAGTGAACAAAGATGGATTGACCACCACTCCTGGTGTATATGCAGTAGGGGATATCACCCCTGGTCATAAACAAATCCCTGTCGCAATTGGAGAGGGTGCAAACGCTGGAATTGCCATTTATCTAGAATTGCGCAAATTTCCAAAAAAGTTCTAAAATCCTTGAAAGTTTTTATATTATTTAAATTCAGGAATTACCTCTCCACCAATTGTCTCAATACAATATTCTATATCTGAAAACCTCTGACGCAAATCAAAAACAATATGATCAATTCCTATTTCATGATCCACATATTTTGATATCTCTTGAACGATATCTTCCGAAGTACCTGCCATCACTAGTCCTTCTAAATCTTCTACAGTTTCAAAAGATCCTTTTTCTGGACGTTTCCAGTATTTTCTCTTGTTTGCAAGCTTCAATAAATTATCTATATCTGCCATCTCGATAGCAGTTTTTTTGTCTTTGGCAGGGCTTACATCAGGTATTACTCCAAGCGTTGGCATTTCCCTTCCAATTTCATCTGCCTTTTTCTGCATGGATCTCACGGCAATGTCCCATGTCTTCAAATTTATTCTTCCTGGCAACCAACCATCGCAATATTCTACGGCCCTATTCGGAGAAGCGGGAGTAGATCCGCCAGACCAAATGGGAATGGACTCTTTTGGCCTTGGGTATATCTCTGCATATTCAATATCAAAAATATCTCCTTTATATTCTGTACTTTCTCCTGTCCAAATAGTTCTCATTATCTCTACATTTTCCTTTATCAACTGCTCTCGACTATCAAACGGACGCTCCAAGAATTCCCGTGGATAACTACCCGTCCCTATCCCGCAAATAACTCCTGCATCACATAGATAGTCTAGTGAAGCCCATTGCTGTGCTAAATGGACTGGGTGCCTTTGAGGGTTGATCACTGCCGTTCCCAATTCCAATTTTTTTGCCACAGAAGCAACGTGACCAAGAACGGTAAATGGTTCTAAAAATGTCTTATCTGAATCTTCATGGGCATGAGGTCCAAATACCAAGTGATCCCTAGCCCATGCAGAATCAAAATTATATTTTTCAGCTAGCTGACACGTACTAGTTATTTTTTCTGAAGATGCTATACCCCCGAAATGCGGGATTAGAAAACCAAATTTTATTTCCTTTTTCATATGTGACTCACCTAACTTTATTTGATTAATATATCGTTCAACCTAATTCTTAACGTCTTCTTTTTCAAACCCTCTCCGAAGACTTGTATTCACATCTTCATCTCGATACGAGCCCAATCTAGCATTTGCCCAATTTTCTCCCTCTGGACTAAACAATTTCCCCTCTTGGTACCACAGAGCTTCTGGGTTAACCACCATCTCTAACGCTTCACCTTTCAAAGCTCTGACAATCTCGGCATTTCCCCATTCTATACATCTTTCTTCTCCTGTAGGTGTTGTCGCCCCGTGATGCGGGGAACACACAATCCGATCACAACTCAACGCGGGACTATTCTCTGGAGGTTCTGTTTCAAATACATCTAGTCCTGCTGAATAAATATCTCCATTATTTACTGCATCCACCAATGCTTGCTCATCAATTATTGGACCACGAGCCGTATTGACTATAACTGCAGTATTCTTCATATTTTTAAATTCTTCTGTTGAGAACATATGATGCGTCTCCGCTGTGAGCTGGCAATTTACACTTATGCAATCCGAACGTTCAATCAACTCTTTCAATCCAACTCTCTCTATTCCCAACAATCCAAAAATATCTTTTCCAACATAGGGATCATACCCAATAACTTTCATACCAAGTGCCTTTGCTTTAGGAACTGTAGTCCGTCCAATCTCCCCCAGTCCCACAACCCCAAATGTTCCATGTCCCATATAATTGACATTTCTTCTATCTCCCCACCCATTGTTGTCTCTCATTGATTTATCTGCATATGGTATGTCTCTAGCCGCAGCTAGCATCAAGGCAATTACATGTTCTGAAAGCTCATCATTCACGTAACCTCTCATAGAAGAAACAGGGATTCCATGTTCATTTGCGGCTCTGATATCCACATTATCAAAACCCGCACCGTTTCTGAGTATGAGTCTACATTTTTCTAATGATTCTATAACTCTCCTAGTAATTGGGGCCTTAAAAGTAACAACTACTGTGGCATCTTTCAAACCTTCTATGAGGTCTTCTTCTGTTTTAAAATCCCCATATATTACTGTACCACCTGCACTTTCAACAGATTCCTGGTATGGATCAATTTTAGGAAATCTTCTTTCTGTAACAATAACTTTCATCGCATTACTCTACTACCTACCTTATATTAAAACTTGCATTGGTACCTCGTTCTATAGTACCGTAACACAACCTCTAATTATATGGCCTTTCCATTCTTATCTAATAGTGATAGTACAACATGTCCCTTGAACCTAAAAACGATCAAGAAATACAAGACCCAAAATCTAGGGTGCGAGCATTACAATCTTTATTAGTAGAAAAAGGCCTACTTTCCCATGAAGCAATAGATGCGGCAATTTCTGCATATGAACATGATATTGGCCCCCAAAATGGAGCAAAAATTGTTGCTAGAGCCTGGGTGGATGCAGATTTTAAAGAGAGGCTTTTAACAGACCCTGTGTCTGCTATTGGTGAATTCAATTTTGAAATGGGATCTCAAAACGTCCAAGTAGTTGAAAACACAGACAAAGTCCACAACGTTGTTGTTTGTACTCTCTGTTCTTGCTACCCCTGGTCTGTGCTGGGGCTACCTCCTACTTGGTACAAATCTCCCGAATACCGTGCAAGGACGGTCCTCGAACCACGATCTGTACTCCGGGAATTTGGACTAGATCTAGATGGGGACATAGAAGTCAAAGTCCATGACTCTAGTGCCGACAT
>WTZU01000013.1 GCA_009889625.1 Candidatus Hikarchaeia archaeon HikBin5
TTAATAAATTCTGGTCTGTCCAAAGCACAAGCTTTGATGGTAAATGCTGCCACAGGGCTGGCGACTGTAACTGGAGTGATCGTTTCGCTCGTATTAATTAACTATGTACCAGGGTTACAAGCAATGTTCTTTGCAATAGGAATTGGTAATTTCGTATACATAGCAGCAGCCTGTCTCTTACCCGACTTACTCCGGGAGGAACGGTTTAAGAGTAATCTATATAATTTAGCGAGTATGCTCGTAGGGGTTCTAGTGATGTTATTATTGATATTAGTTGAACAAGCTACTCACTGATAAAAACCGCTGTTCCTAAAAACTGTCACCTGAAGTCGGATTAGTCCAAATGTTGTAATAGTTCAACTACATATCCGTCGGGATCTTCGATGAATGCCACTCGTACTTTGATACTATCGTTTTGGAATGTTGGCAATACAACCTTACAATTAGTTTTATCAACCATATTTTTCAATGTTGCATCGACATTTTCTATCTCAATTGCTATGTGGTCAATTCCACAGGGAGTATCTTTTTTAGTACCTTCTTGATACTTGAATTGGATTTCAACCCCTCCGTCTCCGGATATATAATAGTTCGTCACCCCGTCCCCACCTACGAAATCCCAAGTATGATGCAACCCCAATGCATCGATATAAAATGATTTCGTGGAGTCAAGATCAGAAACCCAAAGGCAAGTGTGCGAAACTTTCATATTTTTCTAGTAAATAGAGAGAACAAATAACAATATCTTTTTTTGTTCTAAGTGTTTTGGAGGGGGCTACATGTGCATAAAAAATAATGTATATATACCTCCAAATCCACTCAAAAAATACTTTCAGAATTGGAGGTAGAAAATATCATGCAAAAGAGAGATACGAGGGAGGCAAATCTGCCTGGGTCGGTGGGAGAGCACCTACTTCAAGAAGAGTATGGAGATACAGATCGTGCGAAGAGTTTCTATGAGAATCAAATGTTAGACCACCTCAACGATAGAATGAAAAGATTACTTTCCACACAGGAGATGGTTTTCATAGCGACTTCGGATGCAAATGGAGAAGCAGATTGTTCTTTTCGAGGGGGGCCAATTGGATTTGTCCGCGTTTTGGATTCCAAGACAGTGGCATATCCAGAGTATCGTGGGAACGGAGTTCATGCTAGCTTAGGGAACATTCTTGAAAACCCACATATAGGGATGATATTTGTTGACTTTTTCAATACCACGGTGGGTCTTCATATAAATGGGAGGGCTAGTATTCAAGAAAATCAATACATCCAAGAAAATTTCAATTTGCCTTATGAAGCTATAGAAGATATTCAAACAAAAAGTGGCAAAAGGCCCGAAAGGTGGGTTGTAGTTGATATAGAGGAGGCATATATACACTGTGCTAAGCACATTCCGAAATTAAAGAAACTTGGGAAGAAAATACATTGGGGAACAGATAGTGAAGTGCACAAAGGGGGAGACTTTTTTGAAATTAAAACACAAGGGGGACGAAATGCAACCATACATCCCATTGATCTAAAAAATAAACTTTATTTTGATAGGGCAAAACAGCATTGTGAATGGTGTTTTACCTGGCTAGATGAGCCCCACTTTCATCAGATTGTAGCCCCTGTTTCGAGCAAAGTTATCACGCCTGATAATACACTTGTAGTTTGTTCGGAGTGCTTATCTAAGATTGAAACGAGAGGTATTCAAACATCTCATTTGGAATACCGGTTGGCTGAGCAAGTTAACAAATGGTCACCTGATTCGTACATAGAATCGTTGATCAGAGGAAAAAATGGTTTAACAGTAAGGATTACAAAATTAATCAACTTTGTTTTGACAGAGATGACTAAAAAAGAGACAATCATCAAGATATGCTTGTTGATTTTTGTGATACATTACTTGGCCCATTTTTTGGTGTTGCACTCTTGAGAATAGCACCTCATTAAAATTTTCGTCTTTTTTCCATAGCAGAAATAGCTGAAAGAGTAGAATCCATATTGAGGGGAAATTTAATCTCAGATCCTGATCAAAAGCCAATATTTCAATTTGATATTTCCAATGCCCGTGCATGTGAAGAATTTGGATTCTCATTATCACCATTCTCTGAATCCCTACTCAAACATGCAAGCATACTCGAGAAGGGATCGGATAATTTTTAATTACATTCTTTCTCGAAGTAGCTCATTAAATGCCTCTGGTCCATCGATGGATTCGATTTCATTTTTGCCTATTAATATTGTTTCTTCTACGTGTTTTTGTTTCACGTTGTCATCGACGAAATATACAGATTGAGTTTTGGTTACATATCCGATTGAACCCATAATTTTGGCGCGCTTAATGGCTGTTTTGGTAAGTCTAGAATGTCCAGTTATTAAAACTCGGTTTGAATCACTAGAATGCTCACTTACAGTTTTGAAAGGGGCACGGTCGGTCGGATGGACTATGAATCCAAATCTAGTTAATGCATCGACCATGGCATCAGTGCCCCTATTTACTTCTTGTTTGTTTGATAAGGCATCCCTATGGGTTTTTTTGGATTCGTTGTTAAAGATATCAATAGGGACAGTTATTTCAGGACCAAATAATTCTTCTAGTCGGATGGCGACTTCTATGCTTGCATCCATTCCATTTTCATATTTCGAAACGGTTCTTCGAGATACACCGAGTACCATTGCGAGTTTACCAAGACTCCATTTTAACTCGTCTCGTGCTTTGGACAAATAATCCCCATTAATTGGGACATATAGTCCTCCGGGTGCTGCATATATCAAAGGTTGAGTTTCTTCTACGAATAACTCGTATGCCGTGTCCGGACTGATGACAGGGACTCCATGTCGCAGGTACACGACCCCAGATTCTAATTTCTTATCTCTCGTGTGGAGAGACACTACAAGTGGTTTAGCATTTAGATAGACTCCAAGATTGTACATTGCCATCCCAGTCCCCGCATTCAAGGCGTCGACATTCCCAAGCACTTTTATTAAGAAAATTTCTTCTCCTTTTCTGGCGGCTATATCGAAAGACTTGGGTCGGATAACGCATCTCTCGCTGACTATGAATCCGGATCGCAAAAGCATGGAGATTATATTATCAATCAAGGCATCTCGGGACATGTGTGCTATACCGTGTCTTATGATCTTTTAAGTAATAAGTAAGTCGGTTATCTTATATAGACCTGCAATCAACTAATTTCTGATATGAGTAATCAATTAAGAGGGAGACCTATGATTATTTTAGGCGAAGGTGCCCAAAGAGTTAGAGATAGAGATGCGCAATCATATAATATTAGGGCTGCGCGAGCAGTGGCAAATGCTGTTCGTTCCACTCTGGGTCCAAAAGGTATGGACAAGATGTTAGTGGACAACATGGGAGATGTCACGATTACAAATGATGGGGTCACCATATTAAAAGAAATGAACATAGAACATCCAACCGCAGAAATGGTCGTAGAAGTTGCACAGACTCAAGAAGACGAAGCAGGAGATGGAACGACTACAGCGGTGGCATTGACAGGAGAATTATTGAAAAATGCAGAAGAATTACTTGAACAAGATATTCATGCGACTGCAATTATAAGAGGATATAATTTGGCGAACGAAAAAATCAAAGAAGAGTTAGAGGTGGTAAGTGATACGATTGATGTGGAAGATCGAAATCTATTGAAGAAGGTAGCCGAAACCAGTATGACAGGGAAGGGAACGGAAATACACAAAGAAATGCTATCAGAGTTAGTCGTAGAAGCTGTTAAGAAAGTTTCATATGAAGAAGACGGGGAAGTTTTTGTAGATTTGGACTTTTTGAATATCGAAACCCAATCGGGAGAATCTACACTTGAATCAGAATTGTTTAATGGAGCAGTAATTGACAAAGAGGCCACGCATGATAACATGCCATCAGAAATGAAGGATGCAAATATTCTTCTCCTGATGGAAGCGATTGAAGTGAAAGAAACAGAAGTTGATGCGAAAATCAACATAACTGATGCAACGCGATTACGCCATGTGTTAGACCAAGAAGAAGAAGAAATTAGGAAGCAGGTCCAAAAAATAGTGGATTCTGGTGCAAATGTTGTGTTTTGTCAGAAGGCAATAGATGAAGTTGCCCGCCACTATCTAGCAAAAGCGGGAATTCTTGCTGTTCGTCGAATGAAAAAGAGTGACATGCACTTCTTGAAACATTTACTTGATACAACAATTGTATCAGATATTGATGATTTGTCAGGTGACGATTTAGCAAAAGGAACAGTTAGTCGTGACGAGGATGACAAATTATTTTATGTAGAAAGTGAAAACCAAGATGGTTTTGGAGTAACATTGTTATTGAGAGGGTCGACCGAACATGTTGTTGATGAACTAGAGCGTAGCGTAGGTGATGCCATTGACGTAGTATCCCAAACAGTTACCGATGGGCAAGTCTTGGCAGGAGGAGGTGCTATAGAAATAGAATTGGCTTCACGATTGAGATCTTACGCAGAGAGTGTCAGTGGCAGAGAACAACTTGCTATTGAAGCGTTTGCGAATAGTTTGGAATTAATCCCAAGAGTGCTTGCAGAAAATGCAGGGTTGGATCCAATAGATGTTTTGGTAGACCTGAGAGCGGCCCACGAAGAGGGGAATCAAAAAGCGGGATTAAATGTATTTACAGGAGATGTTGTCAATACATTTGATGCAGGCGTCATAGAGCCCGCGCATGCTAAGAGACAGGCGGTGAGTTCTGCAACTGAAGCATCCAATCTTATTTTAAAAATCGATGATATAATTGCCGCAGGGGATTTATCTGGCTCGGGGGGAGACATGGACATGGGCGGCATGCCTGGAATGATGTAGTCTTTTTCTTTAATATTGTAGATTCCTACATTTCCAATTTTTTAAACTGCAAGAGATAAAATTAATCGATGGCGATATCAGTTCCAATTTGTGCTAAATACTCCAAATCGAACCCTTTGTTATTGAAATTTTCAGTTGCTCCTTCGTTTCGGTCTACTACCACTATGAGGCGAGATATATTTGCTCCAATTGCCGCCTCTATGAAATCTATAGAGTCCAGCATGGTAGATCCAGTTGTAGTTACATCCTCCAGTAGTGCAACTGATTGGCCTTGACCAAGGTTTCCTTCTACCCTTGATTGAGTTCCATGTCCTTTAGTATTTTTTCTAATAAAAGCCGCGGGTATGCCAGTACGGAGTGAGACTGCAGTGACTAGAGGAACAGCCCCTAGTTCCGGTCCAGCAATAACATCGATTTTGGAGGTGGATAGCATTTCTGCTATTTTATCTGCAATTGGGCCGAGAACCTCCGGCTGTGTTTCAAATAAATATTTATCAATATAATAAGAAGATTCCACTCCGCTGGCTAGTTTGAATGTACCATATTTTATGGCACCTGATGTTTTGATTAAATTGGATATCGTAGACATTACATGAAGAAAATCACGGTATGAAAAAAATGTTTCTTCTTTTGTTGTAAATAATTACCAGGGGACTTTTTTGATCCCCATAAGATAGCCTATGGCATTTATACATAAATGTAATATTGGAGTGAGAAGGAATATTGTTAAAATAATTGGCATGGAAAAAGTTTCAAAAAACCAGACGGGGGAGATGATAAAAGCTAATGATAACGACCCAATTACGAAATCTAATTGATCAAGAAGAGGCATGGAATGCCCCCGGGGGATGTTGAGTGACCGTTTTATAAAAGAAGCAAATGCATCACCCAGTAAAGATCCAATTGGGATACCCACTGCGACTACTATAGGGAAAATGGGGAAATCAATACCGAGTACGGAAGAAAAGTGTTGATTTAAGATGTTTAGGAAAATGGCTGTTAAAATTCCAAATAATATACCGAATATAGTGCCCCGGATAGTTTTTCCGTCTCCAAAGATTCTATTTCCACGCCAAGAACGGTTGAAGTCCAAGGGAGTCCCCTTTCCAAAGATTGCCGCCGCATTGTTTGGTATATAAGCAGGTAACATAACCCATAAAGATAAAATTACGAGGGAGAAGATATCCACAATACTAGTTAATATATAATCGTTTTACTTAGGTAATTCTATTTTGTTAAGAAAAAATTTAGAAGAAAAACATATCAAATTGATCAAGTTAATAAGATAGCGGGAGGCTCATTACCTCACGGAGGTTATTATATAAGTGAAAATGGTAGCTTGGAAGAAAAATATGACAAGTGGTCTTGTGGTCATAGTCCCTCTTGCATTGACTATTTATGTGGTGAGATGGGCATATGGATTAGTTTCTCAACTAAAATTAGTGCAAATTGGAGGGTTATTTCAAGAGAATCGGATTATAGCTGATTTATTCCAAGTAAGTTTGACTATTTTGTTGATAGCAGGAGTAATTTTTGTAGTGGGATATTTAATGAGAACTACAATAGGAGAATTGTTTGAATCTAGAATAGATGACATTATTAATTTTGTTCCAGGACTTAGGATTGTTTATAACGCCACAAAAATGGCTGTTGAAACTACCGTATCCGAAGAAGGTACGCTTCAATCCCCAGTGAAAGTTACAGTATGGCCAGGTATGAAAATGACAGCGTTTAAAACTGGGAACAGAACAGAAGATGGGAAAGACATATTGTTTATGCCCACGTCTCCAAATATTACAACTGGTTTTGTTATTGAGGTTGATCCAAAAGATTATGAAGATGCGAATGAAAGTGTCGAAGATTCATTGGCACGTGTGTTAAGTGCGGGTTTTGGTGTTAAAAAATCAGAAAAAAAATAATTCTTTTTTGGAAACAGAAAAAGGAATTAAATGTAGGTAAACCAATCGTCGTGGTCATCCACTCTGCGGTTTAACACATCGAAGAACGTTGACTGGAGATCTTTTGTTATGTCTCCGCGAGAACCCTTGCCAATGGTAGTTTTACCTACTTTTTTAATAGGAGTAACTTCAGCTGCAGTTCCCGTAAAAAATAATTCATCCGCTTCATACAACTCATCTTCACTGATAACAGCATCATCATGTACAGTATATCCTTTCTCTCTGGCTAATGAGATTATAGTATCGCGAGTTATGCCAGCAAGTACACCTTGTGATAAATCAGGAGTATATATCTCACCATTTCGGATGAGAAAAATATTTTCTCCCGCGCCCTCTGCTACATTTCCATCGATGTTAAGAAGGACCGCTTCTGTGAATCCATTTCTATGGGCTTCTTCACTAGCCAGAACACTGTTAACATAAAGTCCAGTTGTTTTAGCATTCACTGGAACTTGTTCGGAAGAATATCGTTTCCAACTAGACACCATAACATCCACACCAGATGTAAGCGCTTCTTCTCCTAGATAAACCCCCCAAGGCCAGCATGCGATTGCTACTTGGACTGGTATTCCCACAGGGCTTAATCCGAGACGGTCGTATCCAAAATATGCAATTGGGCGAATATAACAAGATTGTAAATTTTGTCTACGGATGAGTTCAGTTGTTGCTTCTGTTAATATTTCGGGAGAATATCCAATATCCATTTCATAAGGCTTTGCTGAATTGTAGAATCTAGTTAGATGATCGTCCCATCGAAAAATCGCAGGGCCTTTTTCGGTGTTATAGCATCGAACACCTTCAAAAATGCCAACGCCATAATGCAAACCGTGACTTAGAACATGAGTATGGGCAGAATTCCAATCAACAAAGGATCCATCTAGCCAAATTGTATCAACATCTAGATCGTCGAACATTGCCATATTTCATTGATAGTTCTTGTAATGTTAAAAATCTGGTTGTTACGTTCGGAAAATCACTCATTTCCTGCACTATGGATAGATATGTGTAGTTCGTCGGTGTCTTTGAGTGATAGTTTTTTTCTTAGATTTACAGGAGAAAGTAGCTCGAGTTTTTCTACACCATGGTGAGTTCTTTTTGGAAAAATTGCGTGAAGAGGGATGACTTCCTCTCCTTTAGGTTTAATTATAGTAGCAGGATAACAATCGACAGATCCATATGTTTTGTCAGTATCAGTCCAGGATTTGATTACAATAGGAACCATATGATCCATATTTGATTTTATCTCTATGCTATGTGTATTTAGGGTCACATTTAGAGTCCCAGGGAATGGTTCATACCCGAGTAAGGATTTAAATTGATCTATATATCCAGTGAGTGAAAGAAATTTTTTTGCATCCCCCATGCCTGTTGTGACGGCGCCAATAAGGAGTAATTTGGTCTTAGTCATATTAATTAGGCAGAGGAAAATTCTGTCTCATTTTTCCAGAAACTACTAGATTTCTTAAGCATAGGAACCCATGTTTCTTTTTGTTTTGAAAGAAGAGAAACTCGAGATATTGGCACCGTTTTGATAGTATTATGTTCGGGTAAAAAAGATGCAACTTCCTTTGTAAAATTGACTATTTCCTGGGTATCAGGCATGATTTCTCGAGATAATCTATCGCGAGAGTGACCCACGTGCATATATGCTTTGATTTCTATAAAATCGGGGTTTGCTCTTTCATAGAAAGCAGCATACCAATCGGGGTTTTCCATGTTCCAACCTCGAAGGAGCGTGGTCCTGAGGACAGTTCTACAGGATTTTTTATGCAAAATGTCCATAGTATCTATGAGGCGTTCCCAAGCATCATTTTCAACAGGCCTTACGACTTTGTCAAAAGTAGACCTTTCTGCGGCATCGACGGAAATATAAAGTTGAGTCGGTTCGCACTCTTCGATCATATCTGGATTAGTGCCATTAGAAACTAGAAATGTAGACATATTACGAGAATGAAACTCTTCGATTAATTCAGGTAAATAAGGATACAAAGTAGGTTCACCATCTAGAGAGATAGCAACATGCCTAGGGTTCATTGCTTGTTGGAAAATTTCTGGTTGGACGTGTTGATTTCCGCCGAAACCAGAGAGGATTTTTTTCTGCAATACAATGGATGCATCTGCGACTGCAGAGGGGTCATCCCATGCGACATTGTCGAGTTCGTATGCATGCCCCCTGTGATCACGCCAACAGAAAACACAACGTTCGTTGCACTTTACTATTGGTGTCATTTGAATGCATCTGTGAGATTCAATTCCGTAAAAAATATTTTTATAGCATTTCCCTTGTCCTCTTAATGCGTTTGCGGTCCATCCGCAGGTTTGGGCTGCAGTATGCCCTATATGGTGATAATTAGGATAGTCCACTTGTTTTGGTCCGTCTGGACAGCTCATATATATCGTACTGTGGTTCGCGAATAGTAAAAGTAAAACGATATTGTGAAAACAAAGGGGTGATCTTTTATCAAACCAAGCGCAAAGGGATACTATGCTCCTCGCAATGCGCAGCGAGGTGGAGAATGCATTTGAACAAGTGTGTTCCCAGCTTGACCTCCAGATGGATGATTTTGGATTGGAAGAGCCTCCAGAAGAAATAGAGGCAATACTAGCGTCCAATATCGCCTACCGTATGCAAAAGGAGATGGAAAAGTCTCCTGTAGAGATAGCTGATTTAATTGTAGAGTTACTGAATTCAAAAGTGTTTAAATACATAAGTAGAGTTTATTCAGAGGGACCCTACATTAATTTTGTTCCATCGGAGAGGTATTTTAGTGAGACTTTAGAAAAAGCACAGGAAGATGATTATGGACAGCTCGAAAGGAAAGGGGAGACCGTGATTGTAGAACATACTAGTGCCAATCCCACAGGTCCAGTTCATGTAGGGCGTGCCCGAAATCCAATAATAGGGGATTCCATCTCCCGAATTTTAGCGTTTGCGGGGTACCATGTGGAAAAGCAATATTATGTGAATGACTCGGGGAAACAAGTTGCAACTTTGATATGGGCTTTTGAGAAATTTGATGAGGGAGAGTTAACAGAGTTGAAGAAAAACAGGGGAGATTATGATATAGTGAGATATTATCAAAGAGGAAATTCATATCTCGAAGCTAGTTCTGTAGAAGAGAGAAAGAAGTCAGAGGTGGAAATTGCACATATTTTAGAACAAATAGAATCGGGAGATGTGGAAGTGTATAAAAAACTAGTGTCAATTACAGATACCATATTAGGAGGGATGAAAGATTGTCTAAATCGTATTTCAGTCGAATTTGATGAGTTTGTTCGGGAGACTATGTTTATTCGAGATGGTTCTGTCGATGAAATGGTAGAGAGGTTGAAAGAATTAGATGGTGCGTTTGAAGAAGATGGTGCCTGGAAACTACGCATGCGAAATGAAGAAAAGCCTTTGGTTTTCCTTCGGTCAGATGGTACTTCTTTGTATACAACTAGAGATTTATGTTACCATGAATGGAAACTTAATAAAGCCGATCATATTGTTACAATACTTGGAGAAGATCATAAATTTCAGGCAGGTCAATTGATAAATACCCTATCTATGTTAGGAATGGAAACTAACAGGATTAGGCAGGTTTTTTACTCATGGGTAAATCTACCAGAAGGGGGGATGAGTACTAGAAAGGGCACTGGAATTAATTTGGACGATTTACTTGATGAGTCAATAAATAGGGCTGCGCATGAAGTCACAAGGCGGGAGAAATCTAGAATTAGAAAGGTAGAATTGACAGAATATGATGTAAATCGGATTGCGCGTCAGGTTGGGGTTGGTGCAATTAGATGCGGAATTGTAGCGACCCAACCGGGGAAAGGAATAACATTTAGTTGGGAAGATGCACTGAGTTTTGAAAGACAAGGGGGCCCATATATGCAATATGTACATGCTCGTTGTTGTGGGATATTGACCAATCAAAAATTCGATATCAAAGACATAGATAGTAGTTTACTTAATTCGAAAGAGGAATTAGATCTATTGCATGAAATTTCTAGATTGCCATTTGTTATTTCTTCCGCTGCAGATGCGTTGGAACCGCATCGGATTATAACATACTCCCAGAGGTTATCTGAAAAATTCAATGTTTTTTATAGAGAATGTCCCGTTTTGAAGGGGGCAAATCCAGAAGTGATATCGGCGCGCCTTGCTTTGGTTGCCGCAACAAAGAATGCCATATCAAATTCATTATACTTAGTGGGAATTGAATCCCCAGATTCTATGTAAATACAAGAATAAGGACTGAGAATCTGTGTCAATACTTACTTACGAGATGAAAAGTTAGAGAGATCAATGGACAAAGATGTGGCATCAGATGACCTCGAAAAGCGGAAGTACGAGTTCAAAAGATTGCTGGAAAATTATGAAGAGTATACAGGATCGGGTACTCAGTTAGTAACAATCTATGTCCCAGAAGACCGACAGATTTCAGATGTGGTATCCCATGTCACTCAAGAGCACTCTCAAGCTGCAAATATTAAATCGAAGGACACGCGTACTAATGTAACAAATGCTCTTGCTTCTATCCGTGCGCATCTGAGATATTATAAAAAACCACCAATGAATGGAATGGTTTTGTTTTCGGGGGCTGTGAATGTGGGTGGCGGGCAGACAGATATGGTTACAGAAGTGTTTGAGAGCCCGCCCCAACCCATCCAAACATTTCGCTATCATTGTGATTCTATGTTTTTGACAGATCCACTTAGAGAGATGTTACTTGAACAAGGACTATATGGATTACTAGTACTAGATCGAAGAGAAGCACATGTGGGATGGTTGAAAGGAAAAAGAATTGAGCCGGTGAAAGGCACAACCTCACGTGTGCCAGGGAAACAGCGAAAAGGTGGTCAATCTGCCCAGAGATTTCACCGACTTCGATTAGAAGCAATAGATCAATTTTATAAAGAAATATCCGAATTGGCAGGGGATCTTTTTATCCCAGATAGATATGATATAGATGGGATATTAATAGGAGGCCCATCTCCAACAAAAGATGAGTTTTTAGATGGAAATTATTTGCATCATGAACTTCGTGAAAGGGTATTAGGTAAATTTGACGTTTCATACACTGATGAATCAGGATTGTATGAATTGGTAAATGCCGCCAGTGATGTATTATCAGATGCTGCAATTATCAAAGATAAAGTAGCTATGGAACGTTTTTTCAAAGAGCTTCATCAGGGTGAAAAGGCGACGTATGGGTTTGGACCAACACGGGAAAATTTGATTATGGGAGCAGTAGATAAACTTTTGATTTCTTCAGATTTGAGAAAGGATGTAATAAATATCACTTGTGAAGAAGGACATCAAAACTATAATATGGTAGATATGCGTTCGAAAAAAATAGATGAACAATGTCCCGATTGTGGCAAGAAATCAGAAGTGACATTACGTGAAGATGTGGTGAAACATCTTGTTGAACTTGCAGAATACAGAGGGACAGAAATTACATTTGTAAGTACAGATTTTGAAGAAGGAAATCAACTACTACATGCTTTTGGAGGAATAGCAGGAGTGTTGAGATTCCCAACCAATGTATAAAGATTATATTCAAAATAAATTTTAAATCTATTCTATTTTTTGTTTTACGTAATCCAAGATCTTTTTTCGTTTGTGAATGAGTTCTAGGGAGAACCATAAAAATAAAACTATAGTGGCTATTAAAATCCCGGCAAAATCCCAATCGGACATCCAAACTGGATAGATCCAGGGGGCTATATGTGTCCAACGGGTAGAGAACCAATTTGCTTGTTGTTCCAAGAAAGTTCCTTCGAATATTGAAGAGATGGTGTGTTTGAAAGATGAATTTGAAGCGAGGTGATCAGGATTATTATCTTGGAGATAATATTTACCAGTGATCCCCATATCAGTGGAAGTTAAGAGATTACTAGAAGAGAATGCCTCATCTCCAAGGGAGAGTCTCTCTGCATCATAGGGACCCCAAGGGGAACGCACTTCCCAAACAATTTTACCTAGTGGTGTGACCTCAATCACTCTATGGTTGAGAGAATCAGTGATGAGAGTATTCCCATTTGGTAATCTATCAGCATCACGAGGCCAAGAGAAATTTCCAGACAGAATCCAAGTTGGTTCCCAATTTTGAGTACCATCATTAGATAACTCATATTCAACGATACGGTCGTTTTCAGAATCTGCTACGATGATGGTGGGAATATTGTTAGAAGAGACCAAATATTGAGGATTATGTTGTTCATACATGATATCATGCCTTCCATCTTCTCCCAAGGTTGAGACGATCTTATCGGTGAGTAGGTCGATAAGAATTATTTGGTCAAAATTTCGGATAGATACCATAACGTATCTGTCTTCGATGAGATCAATATCATTTACGTGGGTCCAATCGTCAGAATATTTCCCACCTCCTACTTTTTTAAATCCATGATCTCTAAATTTCCATTCCCAATCGAATAATCCAGTTGTTCTATTAAAGATGAGTAAGCGATCGTCGTTTAGACTAGTAGAAGTGTTATAATTCCTCATATTTGCTATGAGAATCTTATCATCCCCAATAAGATCTGCATCGTGAGTATCGATAAGAGGCAAACGATGAATCCAATTTATTTTTCCCGCGTTTACATCGAGTTCATAGAAAAGGGTGCCATTAGGTTCTGTTGCGACCACAAATACATTTCCATTAGGAAGAGGATCTGCATCGTAAAACCAACGTGCCCCGACTGAACTACCATTATGCACCCACAGGACATTTCCAAGAGGGTCAAGTGCAACTAATCTTGCTGGTTTTTTAGTACTTCCTTTTCCCTCAAAATGGAATCCTTGAATACTAACGATAGTAACCCCATCTGCAGGTTGTTCTATAAAACCAGGTGAAAATTCTAGATAAGAGGAGGAAGATTCGGTGTTTAAACCCGAAAAAATGGCAGGAGAGACTAGTAACAATAGTAAGATGCAAACTACAATTCTAAGTACTTGTAATCGAGGAATGGGATTCAATTTCGACATACAATGTCAGAGAAAAGGAGTGCAAAGAACGAATATCTTACCTTTCTTATTTTAGAAGAAAGAAAGATTTTTTTTTTCGTTCTATGTTTGTTTTATGATTAAAATATTCTTTCCGTTTTAATTGGAAATTACAATCCACCTGTGGTTACGTAGAGGTAAATCACAAAGGCGATTGCTAGTCCCCATTGGGCAGGGGTTGCGGCACTGACGCTGCCTTCTTTGGCTGCTTTAACTATGGGATAGGATATGAGTCCTGCTGCGATACCATAGGCGATAGAGAACGTGAGAGGCATCATCAAAATTGTGAGTCCGGCCGGGACTGAATTTGTGACGTCTTTCCAATCTATATCAGTTACTCCACGTAGCATAAGAATAGCTACGAGAACGAGTGCAACGTGAGAAGCGTATAGAGGGACAGCGGCTGCAACAGGTACTGCGACGATGGAGATCAGGAATAGAACACCAACTACAAGTGCAACCATTCCAGTTTTTCCGCCTTCTTCAATACCAGTAGCAGATTCAATGTAAGTGGTTACAGTTGAAGTTCCGAGGATACCACCAACGGTTGTACCAATTGCGTCTGCCATGAGGGGTTTTTCGATTTCAGGTAGGTTCCCTTTCTTGTCTAAGAATCCCCCTAATTGAGAGGTTCCAATGAGAGTTCCTGCTGTATCGAAAAAGTCTACGAAGAAGAACGTGAAAACGATCAATGCGAAACCGAATGCAGATGCAGAACTTAGCCCAGTGAGTCCTCCAACGAACGCACCGACGAGTGGTGTGATATTGTAGGAAGTAGCAGCTAGTTCAGGTATCGCAAGGTCCCCTCCAATTCCAACAGCGGTGAGTGCATATGCGAGTACAGAGGTTGCTAGGATACCAATGACTATGGATCCTTTTACTCCGCGAGCATAGAGCACAAACGTGATCAACAGACCTAGTAGCGACAGGAGTGCTATTGGATCTGCTGCAAGGTTTGGATTAAGTGTTACAAAAGTAGCTGCGTCGGCGGTGATGACTTGCATCGCTTGAAGCCCGATAATTGCTAAGAAAAGCCCGATACCGGCACCAACGGAGAACTTTACAGGTTTTGGAATTGCTGCGATAATGGCGTCTCTCCAGCCAGCAGCAGTTATGATGATGAATATAATTCCTTCAACCACAACAGCTGCTAGGGCGACTTCCCACGCAATTCCCATTCCTAGGACCACCGTAAACGCGAAGAATGCGTTTAAGCCCAGCCCAGGTGCCAATCCGAATGGTCGGTTGGCATAGAATGCCATTACTAAACATGCTACTGCAGCAGAAAGTAGAGTCACAATGGCTAGCATTTGAGTGACTTGGGCGGCACTGTACCCATCGATTTGAATTGCCGCCCCTAAAATTGCGGGATTAAGGATGACAATGTAAGACATTGTAAGGAATGTAGTGATTCCAGCAATGACTTCTGTTCGTAAATCTGTCTTTGCTTTTTTAAAGCCAAAATAATCGGCAAGAGAGTCTGAGACGCTCATACAATTAAAACACGCTTCCGGCAAGGACTTAAGCATTTCTGATCGTCGTCCATGAGTGTATAGGTAATCGTTGATCGTCTAAAAGTGTCTGACGCAGAGGTGCTAAATAGGCATTCTGAGAACATTTATTGCAAATTGTAATGATTAAACAGTGATTTGACTGTAATAAAAATAAAGAAAAAAAGATAATAAAAGATATAATAATTTCTCTAGTTTAGACCAAGTAATCGTTGGGTGGTGGTCCTTAGGAAAGACAAGGACAATAAGATTACAAGAAATGGTAGAAGAGGTATGAGAATTAAAATTAATCCGAGGCCATACAGCATTGAGAGTATATTCATTTCGCTATTGGGCCTGCTTACATAAGGGGCGGTTACGGTCCTAAGGAATTTATTTGATGGAGTATCAGATGGTGCCATATAGATATTATTGTAGGAGGAGGGAAATAAACGTTTGAATTTGTAAAAATGAAAATAATTGGGAGATATTATGCATCATTCTGCATAAATTCCAGGTCTGAATGGAAGAGACTGAGATGCTTTTCCAGAAGGATCTAATAAATCTTCAGCTTCTTCGTGTAATTCTATTTTCATTCCCAATTCTTTTTCAAAAAAAGGCATTGCAGAAGAATAAAGGTCAAACTCCTTAATCGATTTTAGTAAAGACAACCTATCCGTTGGTTGTTGACGTAGATAGGCTAATAATGTGGTAGAAAAGCGCTTGATTTCATTTCCAAATTTACGCATATCTTCATCTTTCATTAGGATGCTCATGGTAGTGCCCATATCTAAATTATTGTCGATGAGTGTTTCTAGCAGTCGATATTTCCAAGCGGCGGGGGTATAAATTCGAATAGTACTAAGATCTTTATTAATGACATTTCTAACTTCGTGGATATCAGAAAGAAGGGTCCGGATGAGATCTTCTTCAATTTCGGTTAAAGGTGAATTGAATTTGGAAGAAGGAGAGGGCCATTTTGCGGCGTCGAGGGGTTCACCGGTCAAAAGTTCATGTAGCTCGTTGGAAAGGAAAGGCATGAAAGGCGAAAGCATAATCAGTCGGGATCGTAGTACTTCTTTTATAGCCCAACTAGATTGTGAAGAAGAATTTCTGCGATGGTACCATCTTAGATGATCTTCTAATTCATAAAAGACTGCTTGACTAGCAGTTCGTGTCTCGAAATGATTCAAAGAGGTGGTTGTTTTCTCAATAACTTGATTGAGTTTAGACAATAACCAATGATCTAGTTTACTTAGGTTTTGGTCAGTTTCGGGGAGAGAAATTGTATCGAAGGAACGATTCCAAAATCTAAATAATTGTGTTCGGATGACATCGACTTGATCAGATCTCCAATCGTAATCTTGCCATGGTTCTGCAGAGCTTAATAAAAAAAATCTAACAGTGTCAGATCCATATGTAGTAACGGCTTCTTCTACTAGAACGACGTGACCCTTAGATGAAGACATTTTTTCACCTTCTAACAGACCCATCCCCATTACCATTATTCCATATGGCCATTGAGATTCTTCGAAAAGTTCTGCATGGTGATATAAAAAGAAAGTCAGATGATTACTAAGTAGATCATTTGCAGAGCACCTATAATTAACAGGGTACCAATATTCCCATTCTTGTCTAAGTTCTATTGCGCGGGGATCGGGGGAAGGAACTGCATCTGCTCCGAAAAATAATGCATCGAAAAAGGCATCGTCAAGATCTTCTACAGGGATTGAATTTAAATGATGAGAAATGGTGTAATAAGACATATATAACGTTGAGTCGGAAAGTGGTTCTATGACATAATCAGAGTCCCATGGTAAACGAGTTCCTAATCCGTAATTTCGGATGCAAGGCCATTCTTTCAGCCAATCGATGGTCCGGTAATACTCATTTTTCGTGTTGGGAGGAATTGCATCCAATTGATCGACCACATTTAATGCTTTTTTTCTCCAAGATTCATCATTGTATCTAAGGAACCATGTTTCTTGAGTTGCCACCTCGACATTACCACCGCATCGGCAAATCACATCTTCTGTGAACTCATACATAGTGTCGAATATGTTTAATTCTAAGTATTCATATTTGATTTGATCCCGAGTTTCTTCCACGGATTTCCCAGAATAGTCACCATAAAATTCCCGGAGGATTCCCGAATGGAATTCTTTATTGTATAGTTCTTGGGTTGCTTGTTTGAGTGAGGAATCATTTGAGCTAGTTATTCCGAACGAATTAACTATATCTTGTGCAGGGAATTCACCGAACCCATCCACTGTTAAGATAGAAATGGGCATTATAGAATCAAGTTTTTTTTGCTCAATACCATAAGCAGCCATTTGGTCCACATCCCGTTTCGCTTCTTCCAAAGCGATCCAATCATCTGGGCTATGTGCAGGGACAGACATGACAGCTCCAGTTGCGTTATCTGAATCGACAAAAGTAGCTGGAAGAATTATTACAGAATCTTCGGTGATGGGGTTTTGTATGAATTCACCAATTAATGTCTCGGTGGGCACTTCTCGTTCTATTGTCACATCTCTAGCTTGAAGTGAAAATTTATTAGCCGCCTCTTGAGATATTATCCATCGCTCCCCATCGACGATTGCCTCTACATATGTTGATTTTGGATTGATAAAAGCGTTGGTCACACCCCGAATCGTTTCTGGACGGAGGGTTGCCATGGGAATGATCGAATCTTGCCAAGTAAACTTGATTAGAGTGTATTCCTGAAACTCGGCGTTTTCCCCGCGAAGTATATCATGAGTTGTTACTGGATTCTTCTCGTTGGTACAAAATTTAACAGGGTGGAGACCTTTTTCAAGTAACCCTCTGTTATTTAAAGTATTATATTGCCAAGTGATAAATTTAGAATATCTCTCATCATTGGTGGTGAATTCGCGCCTCCAATCGATGCTGAGGCCAAGGTTTTGCATTCCCACTCGGTAATGTTTATCTATAAAATGATGTGCGAAGCCCATTGGCGTTTTAAGTTCGTCCAATTCTTTGTCGGAAACGCCGAAAATATTTTGGAGCACAGATAGTTGCTCTGGTTCTTTATTTTTTAAACGTTCTACGGCACCGACTATAGGAGTTCCAGTGACATGCCAAGCCATTGGAAAGAGAACAGATTCGCCACAGAGTCTACGATAGCGTGCATATACATCGGGGACTGCATAAGTTCGAGCATGTCCTATATGCATTCCTCCACTAGGATAGGGATATGCAACAGTTATGAATGTAGATTCGTTATCGCTAGGATTTGCTTCATAAGTTCCATTTGATAACCACCTATCCTTCCATTTGTTCTCGATGGAGGATGGTTGATATTCCATAATACACTGTTTTATACCCTAGAGTTAAAAGAACTCGAAAGTCGTCTTGAGAAAATATAAGACGCTATAGATTGAAAAATATTAAATCAATCTTCCAATAGTTCATTGAGTTTAGATAGAACAGCATCGGAGTGGCCGTCTGGTTTGACATTGTTGTAGACTGCCTGGATTGAACCATCAGAAACTATAAAAGTGGTTCGGGGGGGCTTGCCTTCGCTGGTATCAAAACCAAAATGATTGGAGACAACCCCTTCTGGATCTGCTAAGAGATTTAAGTCTAAATCATATTTATTACAAAAAGAGGAATGTGAATCGACAGAATCCATAGATACTCCATATACCTCTACGCCTATTGCCGCATATTCAGAGAGTGATTCGTTGAATTGAACTGCCTCTGTAGTGCATCCAGGAGTATCGTCTCGAGGATAGAAATATACGACAGTGGGATTGTTGAAAGAGAGGGTCATTGTTTCACCTTTTTGGTTTGGTGCACTTACTTCAGATATTTGATCTCCAACATTTAGAGTCATGAGGCAGATACAACTTAGTGACAAAAACACTTTTCTAATTGGATTTTTGAGAGAGACTATTAAGAAAGATAGGTGACGTCGTAAGAACCAAGTGACCTAATCCATCCATTTTTACTTATGATAGATCGAAGATTGGAAAAGACATCCACGGTTCTGTTTTCATCAGAACTTGCTTCGAAATCGATGTGGAATAGATAATCTCCGAGTTTGTTCCCACTTGGTCTGGATTCGATTCTAGTTAAATTAATATTTTGGGCTGCAAATGTTTGGAGAATTTCGAGTAATAGGCCAGAATAATCACTCCGAGGATAAATTATAACAGAAGTTTTCTTCCCAGATAGTTGTCGTTGTTCAGAGGGTGCGATGACAAAAAACCTGGTTGAATTTGTAGATTGGTCCTGGATATTTTTAGCCAGAATTTTTAGTTTTTCGGTGGAGCTTTGGTGATGTCCAATTGCTGCGACTGTTTTATCTTCAGTTGCACGGAGAATTCCAGTTGCAGTACTAGTGGTTGGTTCAAGTTTCAAATTGGGATATTCCGAATTGATAAAGTTGCGACATTGGGCCAATGCCTGAGGATGGCTCATAATGGTGTTGAAATTGGAAGATTGTGCCAAAAGGGAATGTCGTATGGGGGCCACAACCTCTTTAAGTACAGATACATCATGATTGACCAGGCAAGACAAACTCTCTGTGACGGAGCCTTCGATGCTGTTTTCTACAGGAATAACACCATTGGAAAAGGTGCCGTCTGATACTTCTTTTACAATAGCATTAACTGAGTTACGGAATGAGATATCGTCGGATATAGACAGAGAAACTCTATGGCAATAGGTTCCGGCGGGTCCTAACGTGAGTATGCTCATCTCCCACTGGCTACTACATTAAAGGTAAAAAGGCCGTCGTTAGAAAGGTGAGGAAGAAATTTCACTGATGTGAAGATGCCATTCTAGCCGCTAGCACTATTAATTCAGAATAGGTCGGATGTGCATGGATAGTATCTGCTAAATCGCTAACAGTGGTTTGTGACTGAATTGCAAGTCCAATTTCCGCGACGAGTTCAGATGCACGAGAACCTACTATTTGGCCTCCAATGATAGTTCCATCAGAGGCATTAGAGACTATGCGGACGAAACCCAAGGGTTCGTTTGTTAGATGAGATCTTCCAATACTGCCATAAGAAACTTTGCCAATGTTCACTTCGATGCCTGCTTCTTTTGCCTGTGTATTAGTCAAACCAATGGTTCCAATCTCGGGTGTGGTGAACACTACCGAAGGAATAGAAGATTTACGTGAAGGTGTTGGTTTTGCACATATAGTATCCACTGCTTTTTTTCCTTCTGCACTAGCTTTATGTGCCAGCATTGGAGGACCAGATACATCCCCTATGGCAAATATATTTGGGACGGTGGTACGACAAGAATCGTCGGTCTCGATGAAACCGTTTTGGTCAGGAGTTATAGAAATTGCCCCAAGATTTAGGGTTTCAGTTACAGGGTGGCGACCGATTGCAACTATTGCCCTATCGCAGAAATAATCATTTTTTTTCCCATCCCGAGTGGCCGTAGTGATTTTAATACCAGATTCAGATTTCTCCCAGGAAGAAACTGATTCATTGAAATGAAAAGTTATTCCAAGGTTTTTGGAATGTTTTTGGACTAAGTTGGATATATCAGATTCATATTCAGGTAAAATTTTATTTTGTAATTCGATTACATCTATTTGAGTACCGAGTTTGGAAAATAAAGCAGATAATTCCATTCCAATATACCCAGCTCCAATGATAACTAATTTTTTGGGGATGGTGGAAAGAGAAAGGGCTGTTTTAGAGTTGAGTATATACTCAGAATCAAATTCAAATTCGGGTAACTCTACAGATTTACTCCCAGTTGCGATTATTGCATGTTTGAAGGAGATGGTGCAACGTGCTTGAGGATCGAGAGGGGTTAAAAGTGCAGAAGTTGTAGTCAGGAAAGTTACTTTTCCCTGGAGCAATTTAATTTTTTTTGCCGAGCACATTTTTTTAATCTGCCCCTCGATTCGAGAAATGATTTCATCTTTCCAAGAAATCATTTGGGTGAAATCAATAGAAGGTGAAGAAAAAATGCCCATATTTTCGGCGTGGGAAATATTATAAACCATATTAGTTGCATTAAGCAGAGTTTTGGAAGGTATACAACCGTGATGAAGGCACGCACCACCATAGTTTTCCATTTCTGCCAATATGACATTGAGACCTAGTTGGCTAGCATGTAGTGCGGCTTCGTACCCTCCAGGGCCGGATCCGATTATTAGAAGGTCTGTTGAAATTGAATTGGGTAGATCCTCCATTTGTCATAAATAATCATCTTGTCTACCCGTATAAAGTAGATGAATAGAACCGCTATGTGGAATGAATGGAATCAGAGAGGAGAGATTGGATGAAAAATTCGCCTGCCCGGTAAGAAGACCTAACTAATGGTCCGCTAGCACAATATATAAATCCAATTTCATCCTCTGCAACATGTTTCCAAGTCTCAAACTTTGAGGGAGAAACGTACTCAAATACTTCCAAATGTCTGGTAGATGGTTGTAAGTATTGGCCCAATGTTACAAAATTGACTCCATTGTTCCGGAGGTCCGATAACGTCTGGTATACTTCACCATCGTATTCACCCATGCCAAGCATCAAAGATGATTTAGTATGAATATCAGAGGTTGAATTAATATAATCTAAAACTAATAAGGATTGTTCATATCCAGCTCTTCGATCTCGAATTGGCCATTGGAGTCGCTCGACAGTTTCGATATTATGAGCTATGACATTGGGTTTTGCGGCTATGATTTCATCTAGTAGATCAGTTTTGCACTGAAAATCAGGGATTAGAGTCTCTATCAATGTGTTTGGACAGAGGTTTCGGATTGCTTCAATTGTTTTTGCAAAATGCCCTACTCCTTGGTCTGGTAAGTCATCACGGTTGACAGAAGTCAGAACTGCATATTCCAAATTTAATTCGGAAATGGCAGATGCAATATTCAAAGGTTCATTGGGATCTAGAGGTAGCATACCGCCAGTAGTTACATTGCAGAAATTACATGTTCGCGAACACCTATCGCCCATTAGCATAAAAGTGGCAGTTCCAGGGGCATTTTTTCCAGACCAACATTCTCCGATATTGGGGCAATGTGCTTCTTCGCATACTGTGTGGAGATCGTATTTCCGGAGCGTTTGTTTTATCTGAGTGAATTGAGATCCAGAAGGGAGAGAAATTTTGAGCCAGGATGGTTTTTCGCGGGAAGAAGTTGCCATTATATATTTAAGATGAGTTGGATAGTAAAATAAGTAACTGATAGAAAGGGGACATAGGACTGCGCCGACCGGGAATTGAACCCGGGCTATGAGCTTGGGAAGCTCAGGTCATACCACTAGACTATCGGCGCAAAGGATTGTTTGTTCGCAAAGATAATGCGTCAAGTGACATTTGTAGTGGAAGGGGAAAGATCGATCGGGATTAGCTTCTGGAGAGCATAGAGGAACCCATGCTATCGGGAGAGAGAGTTCCTAATTTAGAATTGGAAGAGGGAGAATTGGCACGTGTTGAAGAAAATATAAAAAAATTTATTAGAAAAAGTGTAGATGAGGCAGGGATGGATGGGTTGGTAATAGGATTATCAGGAGGAATAGACAGTACACTTACAGCTTACTTGGCAGTAGATGCGATTGGGGCAGATAGAACATATGGGGTAATCATGCCTAGTAAAGTAAATAAAGAAGAGAATATGCATGACGCAGTGCAAGTTGCGAAAGATTTGGAAATGGACTATAGCGTTATTGGAATTGAATCTATAGTTGAAGAAGTGGAAGGGGTCGTTGGAAGAAGTGGGTTGGGTGGAAAATTGAATATAGAGAGTGACAAAGTTACAGGTAATTTAAGCGGGAGGATACGGGCAGTTATTTTATACCGAATAGCAAACTCGAGTAATGCGATGGTAATAGGAACCGGGAATAAAACAGAAGCATTGATAGGATATTTTACAAAATATGGAGATGGTGCAGTGGATTGCCATCCCATAGGGAATCTCTACAAATGTCAAGTTCGACAGTTGGCAAATTGGATTGGTGTTCCAGAAAAGTACATAACTAAGGCCCCGACTGCGGGTTTATGGGAGGGACAAACGGATGAGAAAGAATTAGGTATGGATTATGACACTCTAGATTCGATTTTATTTTTATTGGAAGAAGAAGGATTATCACTTATAGAAATACAAGATTTATTGCAAGTGGATAAAAAACAAGTGCATAGAGTAGAGCAACTGCATAAAGAGAGTGAACATAAAAGAATAGTCCCACCTAGTCCAGAAAAATTGTTTTGACCCAATGAGAAATGAATTAAGAGCCTAATCCGGGAATTGAACCCGGGATCTCGTCCTTACCAAGGACGCGCTTTACCCCTAAGCCAATTAGGCACACGGTGTGCAGTGACGCTAACTCTTTGTCATGTTTATGCATTTCTAAACGCGTTCTACTTAGGAGTTAGAGATTCCCAATAAAAAATCCTCTTCTTCTTCTATTGTTCGTAGTAGGGCTACAAGATAATCTCTTGAAGTGGGAGAAAGGTCAAGATTAAGTAATTTTTTTGTATTAAAATTTTTTGGAATTTCGATTTCGGGAGAAATATATCCGGCAATGATAGCTAGTTCAAAAATATCTCGTTCTAGGCCCATGTGAGAAGGGGATGATTTGTGTTTAGATGAGGAATTATGTTGTGTTTCTTCTATTCCAAACGAACGAATGGTCTCTACAGCTTTATTTGCAGCTTTTGTGTGAGATAGCAGATGGAATCCTTTTGCGACCATGACATCCGCAGCTAGGAGGTCCATATCGGTGTTTAATTTCTGTTCTTCTTCTTTCCAACGATTACCTCGGACGAGGTCTTGCGTTAATCGGAGGCCTTCATAGATTAATTGAACTCCGGCTGCTTTTCGGTTTACTGCAGAAACTTCTTCATTTGAGCTGGCCACCTCTTCGGAGATGATAATCGTCGCCAATCCAAATTTGGGTGATTCACCATTGATTTGATTCGTTATGATTTCTCTAAGTTGTAGAGGAAACACGTCGTCAATTGATTTGTGGGAAGCGGCCCTAACTCGGGAAATGGCGTCCATTATTGCCCATAATAAATAGACAGTGGCCCAAAAGACCTTTGGAAATGATCCGTGGGTAGCGTCTGGTGATTTGGTTTTAATGTCGAAAAATTATATAAAAATAAAGTTACCACTCAGGGTGTTTGAAAATAAGAAAAAGCTGAAGAAAAAAGCTACTCAGTTACGCTTTCCTGCGAACCGCTAGGAGAGCTGCTGCGAGTAGGGCCACAACTGCTATAGCAAGACCAAATCCTGGTTGACCAGGTGTTGGTGTAATTTGCACAGTTCTGACGTTTTCGATTACTTTCTCAATTACAACGGTTCGTTCTTCGACCTCAACTTGTACTTCTACAATGGTTTGAGGTGTTGGAGTACCGCGGATAACTTCAATAGTTCGGGTAACGATCTTTGGCTCTGCAGTTGGAGTTGCAGTATCTGCTACTGCTTCTACATCTACTTCGTCACTGATCGTGGTACCGTCTCTAGAGACTTGGATCTTGAAAGAGGTTCCAACTTCGACATCAGAGAGGTCGAATGTGGCAGACCATGTGCCATCAGAGGCTACATCTACTTTCTTGGTCTTGAGGAATGGATCATCCCCTGTGTTGCGGACTCTGATACTGAGTTCAGATCCTGGTGCAACGGAGGCAGTTCCACTGAAGACGCTTGCAGATTCTGGTTGGATTCTGAGGTCGTCGTCAGCATCTAGACCGGAGATCTTGGCTTCTTCCTTGATGTAACTGAAGGATGCTTTGAGTGTGTTATCATCTTTACTTGCATCGTCATCTTTTACATATGGGTTGAATTTATCGATCCATACTTTGACTTCGTAGTCTTGACCTTTTGCGACACTGCCATTTGTAGTGGTTGCGTCTGCGGAGTCAACGAGAACATACCATGTGTTGTCGGCCGGTTTTGTGTACAATTGGGCCTTGGCGCTGTCCGCGTCGTCAGTTGTTAGAGCAAATACAATTGCGTCCTGGTTGCTGACTTCGTTAGTCTGTTTGATGGTCATGTTCATACCGTGTGCTATACCGGAGTCGGCTGCAACACCACCAAGGACTGTTTCTAGATCCTTGTTGGTGACGTATCCATAAACACCAGATTGTTGCACTTTGACAATGAGCATATCTTTTACAGATAGGTCCCCACCATCAGCGACTACTGTTGTGTATCCCCAGTCATCATCTACGTCGAATTTGCCTGGGTTTGCGTAGTCATCGGTTTTCTCAGGGGCTTTGTGGAGACTGATCGCAGTTGTTGCACGGTCGGAGAGTGCTAATGTTGCGATGTCTTTCTCGTCTGCAACAACACCAGCTGTGGATATTGTTGAAGTGGAGGAAAGTCTGAGGTCGTAGTTTCCACTTGCCATTGGACCGCTGAGGATTGTGTCTATGTCAAGACCTGTTGTTCCTGTGGTTGTGTTGTAACGAGTGATGCTCGTAATGGAGTCATCAGATCCGTCTACACTGTAGGAGGTTCCGTTGATGAAAGATCTTCGGGATGGGTGCTCTTTGTGAGTCACGACACCACTTGCTCTACCAACGTTGTAGGTATTGATTTCGAGAACGACTTTACCGTCTTTGTCCCCACCGTCGGTGACTTGGACTGCTTCTAAGTAGTTCACATCTTCACCACCAACAAACACGTATGCTGTTGTTGCATCCACCAAGTTGACTTGGACTTCTGCAACGTCACCACGTTCTTCAGAGTATACGCTGTTGCTGAACGAGTAAGCTGGGTCTGGGTCTCTGACTGTGATTGTTGCAGATGCTTCTGCGTCAGTGTCTAGAACTTCGAAGTCAAATGTGAATGTACCGTCATCTGTGAAGTCGGCATCCCATTCGACCATGAGGTCTTCACCAGCGTCTACAGTCATGATGATGGACTCGCGGTCGTTTTTACCCTTGTCGTCTTCATCTGTTTTAGATGCATTGTTGACTGTGTTAGTACTTCCAGCTGCTGCGAATACATCGGTAAGATCGTCTTCATCCATGTCTGGTGAGGAAACTCTTACGTCGAATGTTCCACGGTTGGAAGTTACTTCAAGGGTTGTTGTTGTGCCTGAATCGATTGAACTGTCATCGAGTTTTAGGCTTAATGTCTGTACAGCGACTTCAAATTTCGCCTTGTTAACTTGTGTTGTGTTAGGAGAAACGAATGCGCCGCCATTAGCGGTATGAGATACTAACATACCAGTAGCGTTGGCTTCATAGACTAGAGAGCCTTCTCCACCTGCTGTGATTACGTAGTATCCTTCGAGACCACTAGTTGATAATTTTGCGGTACCTTTACCTGTGGCAGCTCCTGCTACATGGGCTGTGTCGAGTTGGAACTCGGTTGCTAGCCCTTTGACTTTGTTATCGTCTACCGTTCGTAGTTGAAGCGTGGTGCCCACATTAACTGCAGTACCATTTTCTAACCAAATGTCCTGACCTTGCCAGTATGTTGTACCTGAATCAGCTAATTCTGCGTCACCTTGGGCAACACCGAAAGCGGACCCAGAGAATGCAACAACTCCAGCGACGACGGATAGAACCATCAACGCTGAAAAGAGCACTGCCTGAACTTTTTTGCTTTTGTTTGTCATATTATTATTTTTGTTTGCAATGGACCGTTGTAGTCGGGTTTACCGACCTGTAGATCCAGAGGTACTTCTTCAGCTTCCTCTCTGCAATCCCAACAAACTACAGATTAGGTTAAATACT
>WTZU01000014.1 GCA_009889625.1 Candidatus Hikarchaeia archaeon HikBin5
TTGTTGAGCTCATCCATTATCTTCTTGAGCTTTTCGTTCGCTATTTTGATAATTTCAGCCCTCCGTTTTTGTGTCGCTACTTGTCCTATGGTTCCCTGACGTTTTGCCCTTTCATCGGCTTGTTCTTTATGTGCTTTAGCTTCCCTTTCCTCGTAGTCTGCTTGTTTTCTTTCTTTAGCTGTTTGCTTCTCTATTTTTCCTATTGTTCTTTCTTGCTTTGAAAACTTTTTCAGAATCTCATCCAAACCTATCCACCCTACAATACCTATTACAGCCAAACCTACGAGTACTAGGATAATCCATATGGTAGGGATTTTAGGAATCAATGGTGGTTTAGGTTTCACTACTTGTTTTGGTGGACCTTCCTTCTCCCTAACTACCGTGCTGACTACTACCGTGGGCCCCGTGGACACCGTATCCACTGTCACGTCTTGTGAACCTTGTTTCGTTACAGGAGGGGCAACTGCAGGGATTACTGAAGGATCATAACATCCCAGTGGGTCCTCGGTCATATCTGAAGGCCAGAACTCGGGATGGTTGATAAATACCCGAGGGTACATTTGACCAATTACCCACATGTTGTCTTCATAGAGTTCGCCCCGGGGGTTTCCTTTGCACATCCCACGAATGCATTTTCCATTTTTGATCGGCCCTGGGTCCAATCCTTGTATGTACTTCGCTGCGTTAACAATAATCCCATCTGCACAGAATCCGTTTACACATCGGTTATCCTCAGCCCTTCCCCCGTATAGATCTCGAATTCTATTCTTCCGCGAATTGCAGTCTTTATCCATTTGAGCTGCAGAAATTACTACGGGAGTGACAGCAGGGGGAGAAGCTGAAATGGAAGAAGGAGCAGGTGCAGGTGCAGGTGCAGGCGGTGGGGGGACTGGGGTTGGGGTCGCTAAATTGTGCTGTACATAACACCCTAATGGGTCGGGCTCAGTCATGTCACCTGGCCAGTACTCTGGATGGTTGATAAATACCTGAGGATACATTTGACCAATTACCCACATGTTGTCTTCAAAGAGTTCGTGCCGTGGGTTTCCTTTGCACATCCCACGGTGGCATTTTCCGTTTGTAATGGCACCTCCATTCAATCCTTGGATGTATAGTGCTGCGTTAACAATAATCCCATCTGCACAGAATCCATTCTCACATTTGTTACCACCCCCTACTCTCCCACCATATATATCTCGAATTCTATTCTTCCGCGCATCACACGTTTCTAATGCAAAATCTCCTTCACTGATTACGTTGGGTTCGGTGTCAATTCCTATCTTATATTCTATGTCGTTGTTAAGCTCCCCCACCCCCATAATGCCTTGAGATGCAATGGTTGCAAATACCAGGAAAATTACAAACGCAGACTTCCAAATTTTGCCCATAGTTTAGAGATCTAAGAGAGAGGAAATTATAAATATTTGGAAATCATGCTAGCTACTGTCTATCATGAGTAATGGCATTGATAAAAAATACAGAGACTTACAGAAAGAACTCAAGAAAAAAGATAAAAAGATGAAAGCAAAAGACAAAAAAATAGCGAATTTGGCCCTAAAAGGCCCCAAGAAAAAGAGGTGAATAATGGCTTCAGATATTGACAAAAAAATGAAGAAACTGAATAAAGATATTGACAAAAAAATGAAAGGGTTATGAGTGAGCCAATCACACCCGAACAGGCAATCATTGCATTGGTTGCAGTCATCGCGACTATGACTTACACGGGTCTGGAACTGTTTGGTATTCAGTTTTCCCAGCTCGTTGGGACTATATCGATAGTGGGATTACTCATACTTTATGCAATCTTCCGTTTTTATCCTGATTAGACGAAATAAAAGGTATGCGGTGAGAGAGGCTTCGTATGGCTTCGTTAAACGGGTGACGAGAGAAAAGGGTTTAGAAGTGACAAAACGTAGCACTTTCGAACCCACTTTGCGTGGCACCGTTCGCACAAACTCTTCAGCGGTGAGAGAGGGATTCGAACCCCCGAGGCCATTGGCCACCAGTTTTCAAGACTGGCGCATTAGTCCGCTCTGCCATCTCACCTGCTGTAAATATAAACGAGTGACAGACTTATTCCTTTTCGGATTTTAAATTTTCTAATTTTGAGGGCTTATAGGATGGTAATTTGTATCGTAAGCCCCAGTATCTCCGTCGATTCTATCAGGATTGATACGGCCTGCAAGTAGCATGAAATCAAGTGTAATTAAATTGAGCAACGCTTCTATGACGGGGACTCCCCGGGGGGGAAGGACTGGGTCGTGACGGCCTATTACTTGTATTTCTTTTTCCTCATTGGTGGCCCAATCAACAGTTTGTTGTTTTTTAACAATGGAAGTTGGGGCATGAAAGGTAACTTCTCCAAAAATGACGTCTCCGGTTGTAATTCCACCTTGGATTCCTCCGTGGTTATTGCTAGCGGGGACGACCACTCCATCTTCATCGAAAATAAAGGGATCATTTCGTTCGAAGCCGGTGTATTCTCTAGCAGATCGGCCGAGACCAAATTCAAAGGCCGTTGTAGCAGGGAGAGATAGCATGGCATGTCCAAGTCTTGCTTCGAATGAATCGAAACGGGGTGCACCTAACCCCCGAGGAATCCCATGGGCTTCGAAGTAGACAGAACCCCCGATTGAATCGCCTTCTTTTTGATATTTTGTAATCAGTTTTTCCATTTTTTCCGCGGTTTTCACATGACCACATCTAACAGAATTGGTCTCAGAATTTTTGATCATTTCTTCGAAAGATATGTCAGGGGATCGAATATCGCCAATTTGGTTTACATGCGCTTTAATTTTTATATCATAGATAGAATCGGAAAGGACTTTTTTTGCCACTGCCCCAGCAGCTACCCAATTTGCGGTTTCCCTGGCGCTCGATCTCCCGCCTCCAGCCCAACTTCGTGTTCCAAATTTTGCAGAGTATGTGAAATCTGCATGACTAGGTCGGGGGGCCGTGATAAATGGTTCATACTTGTTGGATCGGGCATCTTTATTGTAGATAACCATTCCAATTGGTGCCCCTGTTGTATATCCATTTTCCAAACCGGACAAAAGAGATACTTGGTCCGGTTCGTTCCGGCTGGTAGTGACCATAGATTGACCAGGTCGGCGCCGATCTAGATCGTGTTGGATATAGCTATCATCCAAATTGACTCCAGCGGGGCAGCCAGATATAATACATCCAATTCCAGGCCCGTGACTTTCTCCAAATGTTGTGATTTGGAATAATTTTCCGAATGTATTGCCATTCATAATTACTGATCACCTTCTATTTCAGCCCCCAAGTTCTTCAAGACTTGGAAAAAGTCAGGATAAGAAACTGCCACGTGTTCTGCTCCTGAAATTTGAAGTCCCCCAGGAGTAATGAGTCCCAAAAGAGATAGAGACATGATGATCCTATGATCTCCCCTTCCATTGAGATTTGCGCCGATGAGAGAAGGACTTCCATTAATAATTAGTTTGTCAGAATATTCTTTTGTTTTTACACCTAATTTTTGAAGTTCTTCACTCATTGCAGAAACTCTGTCGGTTTCTTTATACCGGACATGAGAACAGTTTTCAATGGTAGTTTTTCCATCTGCAGCAGCGGCTAAGATAGATATGGTAGGGAGTAAATCGGGAGTATTCCCAACGTCTACTGTTATTCCAAAAAGAGGAGATTTGGTGATGGAGATAGTCTCGTTTGCGGTGTCCCAATGGACATCTGCACCCATATTTGAGAGGATGTCAACGATTGCAGCATCTCCCTGGGAAGTTAATTGGGCTCCATTGACCATAATTCCATTATCAGATGCCAATGCTCCTGCTGCGAGTAGATAAGATATAGAGGAAAAATCTCCAGGGACTTTATAAGTAGGTTTTGGGGAAGAGTAAGATTGCCTTCCGGGGACGTAATACCCATTCTCAGTTGTTTGTGTCTCGATTCCAAATGAATTGAGAACTTCAATGGTTATGTCGACATATGGTTTTGATTTTAAGTCCGACAGAAGGGTTATGTCAATGCCGTCTTCTGTGACTCCACCTGCCATCAATAAAGAGGTTATAAACTGGGAAGATACATCCCCAGGGACCGAAACAGAACCTCCATTTATTGGGCCTTTGATAGTAAGGGGCGCCCTTCCTTTGTTTTGAATGCTATTGGCCTTTCCACCGAGTTGTGCAATGGCACTGAGTAATTCTCCCTGTGGCCTAGATTTGAGAGACTCATCTCCTGTAAGAGTAGTAGTTCCGTTGACTAGAGCGGCAGTTGCTATCAAAAGTCGCATAGTGGTTCCACTATTTGCACAGTCGATTGTATTAGAAGGTGCACAGGGGCGATTATTAAATCCTGTGACTATCAATTCTCCTTTTTCTATCACCGTACTTCCAAGGGCCTCGATTGCCCGAATAGTTGCCCTTGTGTCAGCACTAAGGAGGGGATTTTCTATTTTGGTCAACTGAGAATGCCCTGCCGCGAGTATTGCCCTGTGTGTATAACTTTTGGAAGGTGGTGCCATTGTGTTTCCTTCAAGTAAGGAGGGACGAATGGTTACATCCATGGATTGAATTAGAATGCCATACTATTTAGCGAATGTGCAAATGATGGCAAATAGAATCCATAGAATTTGCTTTAAACTTCCACGGTGAAGAATGAAATATGGTTCATTTTCCACAACTCGACTTTTTTTTACATGAGGCGGGTTATGATGGATATTTAATTGATTCTTCTTCTACAGATGCCGATCAAAGATACATATCGGGTTTTAATGCCCCAGATCCATTTACTACTTTGTACACAACAGATGATGTGAGATTACTTGTATCAGGTTTGGAATATGAACGTGCATGTAAAGAATGCCAATCTAGTGTTGTGAAGCGATTATCAGAATATGAATTTGAAGACAAAGTGATGAAGATGGGATCGGTTGATGCTAGGTTGGATGTGATCGCCGAATTCATTTCAGAAGTAAAAAAAGATATTAAATTGGTAGTTCCACGAAATTTTCCTCTTGAGACTGCCGATGGGTTGAGGAAAAGGAGGATTGGTATTGAAATAGATTCAGGGAGGGAACTGGCCAGAGTTAGATCCTGTAAAAAAGACGAAGAAATCATTCAGATTAGACGAGTTCAGGAAGTCACAGAAAGGGCGATGGAAATTGCAGAGAAGATAATATCAGATGCCAATATTAGAAAAGGAGTCCTATATGAGAATGGAGAAGTGATAACATCAGAAATTGTTAAGCGAGAGATTGAATTTTTTCTGATGAAAAATGGATGTGACGCAGGAGATATTATCGTTGCTAGTGGAGAACAAGGGGCCGACCCCCATGACACGGGAAGAGGACCGCTTATTGCAGATGCCCCAATAATAATTGATATTTTTCCAAGTGACAAGGTGAGTGGATACCATGCAGATATGACTCGAACTTTTGTCAAGGGAAACCCTTCCGACGAAATTTTAGACAGGTATTCAATTACACGGGAGGCGATGGAAAGTGCAATTGGAATGATCCAACCGGGGGCAAAGGGTAATGAAATCCACAATATAGTTTGTGACACATATGAAGAAGCAGGATATGAAACATTGCGATCGAATCCAAATACAAGCATAGGATTTATCCACTCGACAGGGCACGGAGTGGGACTAGATATCCATGAATTTCCTAGAATAAACTCGGAAGAAGTGATTTTGGAAGTGGGAAATGTGATTACAATAGAACCTGGATTATATGATCCGGATGAAGGAGGAATCCGAATAGAAGATTTGATTCTGGTAACAGAAAATGGATATGAAAATTTAACCAAATATCCGAAGGAAATTTTTGCCTAATTCGAATAAGTTAATAGACTTATCGAGAAATAGAAGATATGGTTATAATTCAAATTGCAAACTTGGTTGCGACTTCATTCCCTAATGGCATGTCACATTATCTGATAGGTGGAATATTAATTGGAGGTAGTGTAGTATTTATGTATCTCACTACAGGGCAGATAGTAGGTGCTAGTACGATGCTAGAAACGACAGTGTCATATTATTCTAAGTTGGAGTGGTTTCAACAAGAGGGGTTTGTTTCATCCAGGGATTGGAGATTGGTGTTCACGATTGGTTTAATAGTGGGCGCGGCAGGATATACCCTGGTTTCGGGGGCGGCGCAATGGATGACTGAGGTTCAATGGTGGAGATTGTTAATTGGGGGACTTTTCATTGGTATAGGAGCCAGATTAGGAAAAGGATGTACTTCAGGACATGGAATATGTGGACTTGCTTCGTTCTCTCCAACTTCACTGATTAACGTTATAGTGTTTCTGGGGATTGCAATAATTGTAGCCCATTTAACTGAAATTGCAGGAGTAGTACCATGAATCGTTCAAGGAAAATTCTTGTTGCGGCATTCATAGGGGGGATAATATTTGGAATCGGGTTAACCATTAGTAAAATGACACATCCAGAAGTTGTTTTAGATTTCCTTCAACTAGATGATTTGGGTCTATTGTTAGTGATGGGTGGCGGGGCAACTGTTGCTGCGATTGGATTTCAAATCGGGACGAGAACTGGAAAATCTGCCCCACTGACAGGTAAGAAATATGGACTTCGAGAAAGGGAATTCGATAAAGACGTAATAATAGGTGGAGTCATATTTGGGATAGGATGGGGAATTGCGGGCGTTTGTCCTGGTCCAGCTTTTGCTAGTTTAGGGATAGGAAATTACGCCATAGTTTGGTCTATTGCAGGGATGATTCTCGGAGCCCATATTCATGGATTTATAAGAGAGAATAGAAGCAGTTGATTGCGGCGATACTTCTTTTTTGAGGAAGGAAAACTAATTTTTTATGTATGATTTTAACTGATCAATGAGCGAATCTATTTTACGGGTAGCAAGTCTATACAATGGTGATGAAACTACTAATTGTAGGTGCGGGATCGATGGGGCGTTGGTTTGCATCATCAGTAGATGCAGAAATAACCTTCCTTGATGTAAGATCAGAAATAGCCCAAATTGCTGCAAATGAAATGGGAGCCAAAATGTCGGAAATAGACACAGTAGAATTATTTGATGTTGTGTGTATTGCAGTCCCAATACCCAATGTAGTTGAAGCTATTTCCACATACTCAAAGAATGCAACGGAGGTCATATGTGACATCACCGGCGTAATGAAAACGCCGATAGAAGCCATGAAACAATATGGAAATGACATAGGCAGGATGAGTTTGCATCCTTTATTTGGTCCTGAAAATTATCCGGGTAGAATCGCTAGTGTAATGGATGAAAATCGGCCGATGGCAAAAAAAATAATTGAGGACCTAGAGGGAGCGGGGAATACACTGTTCACTACAACGGCCGAGGAGCATGATGAAGTGATGAGGACCGTTCAGGGGATGGCTCATGCTGCCATTCTTTCTTTTGCATTAGCATCCCAAGAAGTACCAAATGAATTTGGGACACCAATTTTTGATGGCTTGAGAGAATTGGTTAAAGATATGACAAATGGTAATGCTCGTGTTTATTCAGACATCCAAGAGGTATTTGGGGGATCTACAGAAATCATGAAAGCTGCAGAGAAAATTTCTAGTTCAAATTGGGAAGAATTCAAGAGAATATACGATGAAGCAAGAGGATAATGATATTGATTAATATCAAGATATGAAGATCCCATCCATGAATTTGAAAGGACGTCAAGAAATCTTATCGAATGTCAAATATTTGAAAAATATTCGGCCAGTTGACGTGGAGGAAATTAAAGAATATTTATCGGAAACAATTGATTTGAGATCAATTAGACTGGAAATTGTGCGGAATGCATTTGAATTGGGATTGGTAGAAAGAGAGGATGGAAAATTTACCCCAGTGTCAGAGGAACCCATCTCGCCCAAATTGGTTAGTATCCAAGGAGTGCCAGAAAAGCATATTGAAAGATTGGAAAGTGTTTTGAAAGATAGATATGGAAATGAATGGGAATCGGGGGGATCAGGAGATGATATTCGAGAGCGGATTAGGGAAATTAAAAAAAATTACTATGAAAGTGAAAGAGTGGAATATAATGAAGAGAATTCATTGGCTTATGCAATTTATCATTTGCCAGGGTATTATGCTGCGATACAATATATACTGAATAAAATTTCGAAAGGGGGGTTGCTGAGAAGGAAGTTAAGAATACTAGACGTGGGTGCAGGAATTGGCGGACCAGCATTGGGTATTGTCGATTACCTCCCAAAAGATGCACTTGTTGAATATAATGTGGTTGAACCAAGTGATGCTGCAGAAATTCTTCAAACTTTAATGGAAGGGAAAACGAATAATGTTCATTTGAACATATATAGAGATACTGCAGAAGAATTTGATCCGAGTGGAGTTTATGATATAATTTTACTTGCCAATGTCATTAGTGAATTGAATGACCCAAGTTCAGTGGTTGAAAAATATAGTGAATTTGTATCAGATACGGGTTCAATGATATTGGTAGAACCAGCCGATAAGAATACGGCGATAGGATTGAGAAAGGTAGAGAGATCGATTGCAGAAACAATGAATATATACGCCCCCACGATTCGTTTGTGGCAGAATCAGGTCCCATGTAGTGAGAGTTGGTCATTTGAAGTTATGCCAGACATAGAGATCCCTAGTTTCCAGCAGAGGATTGATCAAGGAGGCCAAAGGAAAGGAGAATTTACAAATGTTGATGTGCAAGTTTCATACAGCATACTGAGGTGGGATTCTAACACCTTGTTTGAAATTCCGAAAGATAGGTCTAGATGTGTGAAGTTATCGGAAGTGGGTACTAAAATTGGCAAGAGAATAAAAATTATTGCTGTCAAATTAAGTCAGAATTTGAGTGAAAATGAGAATCCACTATTCCTTATTGGAGATGGATCGGAAGAAATAGACAGTTATGCAGTAGTTGTGAAAAAAACTCCACAGAATAAAATGATATTAGATGCAGATTATGGAAGAATCGTTTTGATCAAAGGAGCCCTCGTTCTATGGAATGATGACGAAGGTGCATACAATCTTGTTATCGATAAAGAAACCATAATTGAATAAGGGCATAGTTCTAATCCCCTGCGAGCATAGATACGATCAAATGGAGATTTTAGATTTGGCAAAAGAACTAATAGAGATTCCAAGTCATGAAAGTGAAAAGGAAGTGGGAAAAGTGATTCAAGAATGGATCAAAAAGGAAACAGATGCAAAAGTGGTACAAGACGAAGTGGGGAATATTATTGCTCGTCGGGGAGTAGGAGATAAGTTGGCATTTATTGGACATCATGATGTAGTCCCACCTAGTTCGAGTCAAATCAAAAGAGGGAGGTGTGAAGTTTTTGAAGAAGAAGGTAGATTATACGGGCGAGGGTCTGCAGATATGAAAGGTGCACTTGCTTCGATGATGCATGCGTTTAGGGATTCAGATCCAGAAGAAGGGTTAGTATTTGCAAGTTTTATAGGAGAAGAAAAAGGTGGAATTGGTGCCAAATATGCCATTTCCAAGGGTTTTAATCCCAAATTTGTCGTGGTTGGAGAAGGGTCAACGGGTTATTCTAATGAGGGAGTGGTAGACATAGCAATCGCCCACAGGGGAAGGCGAGAAAGTAAAATTACAATACAGGGAGAAGAGTCTCACGCATCTCAATGGAATCAAGGAAAAAATGCAATATACTTGGCAGCTGAAGTTATTCAGAAGATAGGGAGATTGCCTATGGAAGAAGTTTCAATTGAAGGAAATAAGATGAGAGGATCAATTTCGATTACAGGGATTAGAGGAGGAACTGCAACCAATATCAATCCGGGTAGATGTGAATTGGTGATTGATGAAAGGGTAGTACCGGAAGGGAATGGAATGGATTCAATTGGAGAGGAATTTGAGTGGGAGGTGACACAAGAGATACCTTCTTTTAGATGCAGAGATATGTCTTTTGCACAACGGATTGTTGAATTGGCAGGCAGAGTTACAAGTGGGTCGAGGTTGATTGTGAAACCCCATACAACTGATGCAGGTTGGTTTTCTGAGAAAGGATGTATTTGCATCGTGTGTGGACCCGCAGAACTGGGAGAAGCCCACACTGCAAAAGAGAGCGTAGATATAAAATCACTGGAAAATTGTGCGCAGATATATCAGATGATAGCAGAGGCGAGGACATAGATGGAAATGGACGAAGAGTTTATTCAGTATGTAGAACGAGTAGAGAATCTTAATGAGATCATAGGAATTTTACACTGGGATCAGGAAGTAATGATGCCAATTGACGGGATAAACGCAAGGGCCATGCAAATTTCTACTTTGTCCAGTATGAGGCATGAATTGATTGTGGATGAGAGGTTAGGTGAATTGATAAAAAAAGAGGCAGGTAGGAAGAATGAAGAAGAAAAAGCAATACACAGAGAAATTAAAAGACTACACGAGCGTGCAAGTTTAGTTCCGGCTGAATTAGTAAAGGAACTATCCCAACTTACAAGTCGTGCATTCCCCATTTGGGTGGAATCAAAACAAAAAGCCGATTTCAGAAACTTTGAGAAATCATTGCGATTGATAATTGAAAAGAAAAGAGAAATGGCAAACTGCATAGATCGTGAAAAAGACCCATATGAAGTGCTTGTCGAAGATTATGAACCATATCTGAGTTTGTCTTCTATGGAACAGATACTATCGGAGTTGAAAGATTCACTGATACCTTTAATCGAGGAAATACGAGAGAGAGGGAAGGCCGTGGAAGAAGCATTTGGAGATAGTTTTGACATACAGGATCAGAAATATCTTTCAGAAGACGTGTTAAACTTGGTGGGTTATGATTGGCAGAGAGGCAGATTAGATACCTCACCGCATCCATTTTCAATGGGAAATGTGTTTGATGCAAGGATAACTACAAGATTTGAAGAAGAAGATATTGTGGGCGGATTATTAAGTACCATCCATGAATTTGGACATTCACTCTACACATTGTCACTACCTAGTGAACATTATGGAACACCATTGTGTGGAGACATGGGGATGATAATACATGAATCTCAATCGAGATTTTGGGAGAATCACGTTGGGAAATCACTTTCATTTTGGGAAAGTATTTTACCAATAATAAAGGTGAGATTTCCTAAAACCAAGTTGGGAAATGTGGAACATATATACAGATCGGTTAATAGGGTAAAATTGCAGAATCCCATTAGAGTTAATGCTGATGAATTGACCTATCATTTGCATATTATTATTAGATACGAAATAGAAAGTGCGCTGATACGGCAAGAATTACAGACTTCAGAAATACCAGCTATGTGGAATGAGAAAATGGAAGAATATTTGGGGATAACTCCAGAAAATGATTCGGTGGGGTGCCTTCAAGATATACATTGGAGTCATGGATCATTTGGGTATTTTCCTACGTATTCCATAGGTAGCATTCTAGCGGCCCAAATCAATCACTGTATAGAGCGAGAAGTGGGAAATTTGGAGGATTTAATTCGGAGGGGAGATTATAATAGTTTGAAGGAATGGTTGAATAAAAATATCCACTCTCATGGTGGCAAATACACCACTCCAGAGTTGATTAAAAAAGCAACGGGAGAGGATATTAAAATAGATTATTTCATACAATATATCAATGAAAAGTATTCGAACATATATGAGATTTAGGCGTGGCGACTTAGAGATACGGGGTGAAGATATCATAGTGATTGTACCATAGGATCACTTCGAACGGTATTTATGCACCAAGAGACTGTTATGCTATGATCAATGAAAGAATCTGACGGGCCAAATCTAATACGTCTTTTTGGAGGTCCAGGGAGTGGGAAGACTACTGCGCTTTTAGATGAAGTAGAACTGCTTTTAAATTCAGGGATTGATGTCAAAGATCTCCTTTTAGTATCATATACACGGGCTGCTGCAACAGAATTGAGAGAGCGGCTGGGGAAGAGGCTAGAAATGGAACCGGAATCACTTAGAGGAAATGTGAGTACTATGCACGCAAAGGCATATGAGCTTTTGAAATTATCTCGAAAGAGTGTGGTTAGTGATTCTAATAGAAAGGATTTCTGTTCAGCTCATAATTTGGAATATGAAGAAGATTACAAAAGTGGAGGGAGGAGAACGACCCTTTCTACTGCATTGGGAAACAAAGTTCTAGAGACTAGTCAATGGATCCAACGTACGAACAAAAATGTAGAAGATTGGTTTGATGTCCCATTTACGTGGGATGTTGAAAAGGTAAGATATCCTCCAGGAATAGATCCTAGAGCACAATCTGGAAATAAATATACCCCAACATGGTCATCGGGAGATAATCGGTTGAGCATTCCAGATTTAATTGAGGAATGGAGAGCATACAAAATAGATAACAAAATTGTTGGGTTTGCAGATATGCTAGAACTGATTCATACACGCGATCTATATCCCAATGTTTCAAATCTAGTTGTTGATGAATTCCAGGATATCACCCAATTACAATATGGAATATATTCCAAATGGAAACCTAGGATGGACAATGTAATTATAGCAGGAGATGATGACCAAGTGGTCTATGCATGGCAAGGTGCAGACCCAAATTTGCTACTTAACGAAAAAATTGGTTCAGATAGGATATTGGATAAATCATACCGTGTGCCTTCGAACGTGTTGGAGATTGTGAATCAAGTGATTGGGCACGTGGAAATTAGACAAGATAAAAATTTGAGGCCCAGAGAAGAAGGTGGAACTATAGAATTTAGTTCAGATCAATCGGTGTTGGATTTAGTAAGGAGAATAAAGGCAGATGTAGATGCAGAAAGAGGTACAATAATGGTTTTATTCCGTGCGAGATATCAGATGTTTGAATTCATAGAAGAATTTGTAAAAATTGGAATCCCATTTTCCATGATGACGGATGGAGATATGTGGACAGAAAAGCTTGAGAACTATGTTTGCGCAATTGAGTGTTATAGAGATGGTGAAAACTTATCCGGATACCAAGTTCATTTGCTTGCAGATATGCTAGTTGATTCTGCATTTGGTACTCGAAAAAGGGATGAATTATTTGATGCGATTGATAATGCTCTAAAAAAGAAAAATACAAAAAACAAGGATGAGGTTGAATTTTCTGTTGACTTCATACGGAAACAAGTTCCATTTATGCCGAGTCCAGATGTTGCCTCGGAAATGGTTCGGAAAGTTAGTAACTATCAGAAGAAATGCGTCAAGGCGTACTTTGAAGGAGAATACCAAAAGATTGAAAAGGATTATGTGAGATTGGGAACTATTCATTCGTCGAAAGGGAGAGAAGCAGATCTTGTTTATGTTGCTACAGATTTGACAGAAAAGGTTGTCGAGCATATGTCCTCAGAGGTAGAAGGGGGCATAGATTATGATCCCGCTTCAAAGATTGTTCCAATACTAACAGACAGTGAGCGCAGAGTATTTTATGTGGGAATGAGCCGAGCTAGAAGGAGACTGGTAGTGATGGAAAATCTAGTTAAGAGTGCACCCACTTTACCTGTGGAAGTTCTTCTTAATAATGAATATACAGGCAAATCAATAGAAGATTTAGGGTATTGAATGTGGATAACGAGAACAGAATATTTTCACGTTTTGGAACCATAAGGTACGTAATATGTTTACAGGAATAGTAGAGACAGTTGGTAGGATTTCCAGCGTGGAGGAGAGCAACGAGGGTTGCAGGATGGGAATAGAAGTGGAGTGGGGGGACGAATTAAAGGATGGGGTTAGTGTATGTGTTTCTGGTGTTTGTTTAACGGTAGAATCACATAATGAGGAGGGTTTTGTGGCATTTCTATCTACAGAAACTATAGAGTGCAGTAGTCTCGGAGAACTACAGATAGGTTCTTTTGTCAATTTAGAAAGGGCCATGTTGGCAGAAGGAAGGTTTGATGGACACATTGTTCAAGGGCATGTAGATACCATAACCAAGGTGATTGCAATTGATCAAATTGGAGGTGATTGGGAATATGGATTTGAAATACCAAAAGAATTTGGCAAATATATGGTAAAAAAAGGATCGATAACAGTGGATGGGATTAGTTTGACAATTGCAGATATAGATGAAGAAAAATTTTCAATTGCAGTAATCCCAACTACATATTCAGAAACTACATTGCATGGGCGAAGGATAGGAGATATAGTGAATATTGAAGTGGATATATTGGCAAAATATGCAGAAAGGTTATTCAGAGATAATGGCATTAACAACTGAAGTCGAACCTGTAAAACTAAGTGCAGAAGTCACAACTAGTGGGATAAATATAAAATATTTGGATGGGAGAGTTGTCAAATATGCAAGCGTTCCAATTCAAGTAGAGGGTTGCATTCAATGTCAACCTGGAAAAGATGTACATGTTGTGCAATTACAAGGGGGAGAAGCAGAGGTTGTTTATGTGGATGAGTTAAAAACTGATCACAAGATTCTAGAATCGACAGGGGTGGGAAAATATTTAGTCCCTATGGAAAAGGTGATTCAGATTTTTAAAGGGGTTGTGGCTCGAAAAGAGGGGCATTCTATTGAAATCTGCTTGGAAACCAAATTGGAAAGGGACAGAATATTTGTATTCCAAGAAGATGAATTTGGAGAATTGGCACATGAATTAATATGAAATTGGAAGAGGAGAGAAGGAATTTTTGTGGGAAGTTATTGAGTAGTCGAGTTACCATAGTAAAGAATAATGCAAGTGAATAGACTCGCAAGTGCGCAGATACTCAATACATAGTAAGCCTCATTGAAGAGGTTAAAATCTGCCATGAGCCCAACAATGACAGGACCTATTGCCCCAGATAAAAGGAAAGTGGTTCTTTGAAGACCTAGGCTAGAACCTTGTGATTCGTTTGGGAGTAAAGATACGTCGTAAGTAGTAATTGTTGGCCAAAATCCCAATTGCACACTTATGATGGCCACTACAACGGCTATTGTGGCAATACTATTTGAAAATGGGAGAAGTACCAGACCGAATGCAGTTACAATAGTAGAAAAAATTAAGGGTTGGAAATATCCACGTTTGTCTGCAATCCATCCGAGCAGAGGTTGGATCAATAGACCCCCAATAAAGAAGATACTGAATAATGCCGCTGCCGTTGCTTCTTCAATGCCCTTGACAGATATGAGGTAAACGGGAAAAAAAGAGGTGAAACCTTGATAAACAATAGACATTGAAATCATAGAAAATGTGATGAGAAGAATTGTGGTTTGGTTCAGAGTACGATATATTTTGGAAAAGAGGCCAGAGAAATTGGATATCGAATTGGAAGGATTAGTTTGAGAAAGAGGAGGGACAGAAAGCCACAGTATTATTGCGGCAATAATGAAGATAGGGATTGAAAATCCAATGGCTATGCGCCATCCGAATATTGTATTGGGATAAGTGAGGAACAATAAAAGAGCAAAGGGAGGGAGTAAAGAATTCCCAATGGCACCTAATGCATTAGTGATACCAATCACAGTGGCCTGTAATTTGGGATATAGATGTACCAAAATGGTGACTCTAGAAGTACCGAAAAGTCCAGATCCGAGACCAAATATTAGCATCCCAAATATCAAAGCCGTTAATGAGGTAGAAAAGAAAATAACGATGAGACCTATAGATGATATTAATAGGCTAGTTGTTAGTGCAGTACGTTCCCCGAATGCGTCTGCAAAAATACCACCGGGGAATTGGCTCAATGCTTTAGATGCTGCTAAAGAACTAATTAAAATTCCAGCGATGGTATTTCCGATAGAAAATTCCAATTTTATATAAGGTAATAAAACGGGGAAGATAACATCTACACCAAAACGAAGGAACTGGCCCAACCCCACAGCTAATAATACCAGAAAAGAACCAGAAGAAAATATCCGCCTGGATTTTTTTAATATATTTTCCACTGTGGGAAATTCGAAGGGGTGTTGGATAATTGTTTGGATTTGATAAAATGAAAAAGAAGATTAGATAAGGATGCAGTACCGAAGCCGTTTTTCCCATGGCGCTTGAACGTTATTTATGCGAATCTCGGTTAATGTTGCTATGAGCATAGACGGGAAAATAGCATCTTCACTCAGGGAGCAGTTGGTCATAAGTGGACCGTCTGATTTTGATCGCGTTGATTCTTTGCGTGCTGAATGTGATGCGATTATGGTAGGTGTTGGGACTGTTTTGGCAGATGATCCAAAACTCTTGGTGCACAATGATGAATTGAGTTCGCGCCGACAAGAAAGTGGCATGTCAGCACATCCGGCCCGGATAATTATTGATTCAAATGGCCGGACACCGGATGATGCCCAAGTATTAGGAGAGGGCGCAAGAACATTTATTGTATTGAGTGAAAATGTAAAGAAAGAGCGAGTTACGGAATTAGAAAACTCAGGCGCCACTATCATCATATCAGGGGAAGATAGAGTAGACATAGAGAATGCGATGGGATCGTTCGAAGATTTTGGAATTGAAAATATACTAGTTGAAGGGGGAGGCGAACTCATTTTTACATTAGTGCAGAAAGAATTGATTGAGGAATTGACAGCGTATATTTCCCCGATGATCATCGGGGGGAAAGATGCCCCAACCTTGGTTGATGGAGAAGGTTTTGTAGATAATTTTCCACGTTTTTCATTAGTAGAAGTCAAGAGATTGGACGAAGGTGTTATGTTACGCTTAAAAAAAGAAAATAAATAGAAAAATAAAGATTATCGATCGAATAGATCGTCCAAATATGCCCCTGCATCTAGTGCCGCTTGTACCCCCATGGCCCCTGCAGTTATTGCTTGTTGGTAATGAGAGTCTACAACATCTCCAGCCCCGAAAATACCAGGGACGGCTGTTTTGGTTTTTCCAGAATGGAGATTATCGTTTGTCAAGAGGTAGCCTTCTGTATCTAATTCGACAGAGGTGGCAGATAAATAATCGGTGTTGGGGATATGCCCTATTGCTATGAACAAGGCCCCGACATCGATTTTAGATGTTTCCAGGTCGGGATTGTCTTGTTTAAGAGAAGGATTACCATCAGGATGAGAAATAAGATCCACGGTAGAAATACCTTCTTCGGGAGAGCCATTAATTTGAGATATTTCAGTGTTCCAAAGGATGCTTATATCCCCCGATTCAACTTTTTTCATTATACGTTCGACCCAATATTTTTCTGCACGGAATGAGTCTCTTCGATGGGCAATATATACTTTATTTGCAAATTTTGTGAGGAAGTATGCTTCTTCCATTGCTGCATCTCCCCCTCCAACGACGAGCATATCTTCACCTTTAAAAAATGCCCCATCACAAGTCGCACATGTGGAAACGCCATACCCCATCAGTTCGTCTTCGCCAGGGACACCTAATGTCCGGGCACTTGCACCACTAGCAATTATAATTGCGTCCGAGGTGAGAGAGGCACCATCGGACATACATACGGTGAAGGGGAGAGTAGTGTCGTCAATGGATTTTATTACACCATATCTCACTTCGGCTCCAAATTTGATAGCTTGGTTTTTCATCCTAGTTATCAGTTCGGGGCCATTAATTGCATCTGGAAAGCCAGGGTAATTTTCAACTTCCGTTGTGAGAGTAAGTTGACCCCCGGGTTCGGGTCCTTCGATCACCAAGGTGTTGTTTTTTGCCCGTCCGGAGTATATTGCGGCAGAGAGGCCAGCAATTCCAGCACCTACTATAATAAGTTCCCGATGCTCGACCTCACTGGTTTTAGAATTCGAAGATGTATTTTTTGGAGTCAATGGGAGACAATTAGAAATGGTAGATCAAACCACTTTCGTCTTAAAAATTCAGGATATAGTAAGAAAATGGCAAAAATAATTACAATAGGGGTATTTTCATAGTAGCATGAATGCAGATCTTGTAGAAAAAACGGAACGATACGGGGAAATGCTTTCTTCGGCGATGGAAATCGTAGAGATAGCACCCAGAAAAGATCCTCCGTTGGGATCTGCAGCAGAAGAATGCATAGTAATGGCAAATTCATATCTTGAAGATGGAAAAATATTCCTTGAAAATGGAGATTACGTTAATTCTCTCGCTGCTTTTTCATATGGTTATGGGTGGGTAGATGCAGGAGTTCGTTTTGGTCTTTTGATAGCCCCAGGAGATACAGATTTATTTTCTGTTTAATGAGAAATTGCAAAGAATTGGAATTCTTAGCAATATATTTATATTGGAATGGGGAGAAACAGCACCGAAAGATTTAAAAGCTATACATATTAATGACTGGTTAGGAGAGCAAAAATAAGGATTGGAAAAGGACAGATTCTAGTTCTTTATTTTTTCTTGGTAAATAACATGACTGACACACGTATTCGAGAATTTGAAAAAGAGGAAAATGATATTGAAAATGAAGTGGAAGATGGCGTATGTTCTGAATGTGGTGGCCAGTTGGTAAATGATGAAGAGAGAGCAGAAGTCATATGTGAAGATTGTGGTTTAGTGGTAGAAGAAGATAGAATCGACCCAGGTCCAGAATGGCGTGCGTTTAATCCTCAAGAGAGAGATAGAAAATCAAGAGTAGGGGCACCTACGACGACTATGATGCATGATAAAGGTCTATCGACTAACATTGGTTGGCAAGATAAGGATGCGTATGGGAAATCATTATCCCCACGTCAAAGAGAAAAAATGCAACGATTGCGCAGATGGAATGAAAGATTTAGAACACGGAATTCGAAAGAAAGAAATCTAAAACAAGCTTTAGGAGAAATCGATCGGATGGCTTCTGCATTGGGACTTCCAGAGAATGTGAGAGAGATGGCATCGGTAATATATAGGAGAGCTCTAAACGATGACTTGCTTCCGGGGAGGTCGATAGAAGGTGTTGCAACTGCAGCATTATATGCATCTGCTAGACAAACAGGGACCCCCAGAAGTTTGGATGAAATATCTGATGTTAGCCGAGTCGATAAAATGGAACTCACACGAACCTATCGATATATCGTGCGGCAGCTAGGATTGGAAGTTCAGCCAGCAGATCCAGTAAGTTATCTTCCAAGATTTACATCGGAATTGAATCTTTCTGAAGAAGCGGAAAGGAGAGCGAGGGAATTACTTCAGGCTGCAAAGAAAGACGGACTCCATAGTGGGAAAAGTCCCGTGGGACTTGCCGCGGCAGCGATATACGCTGCTGCCCTATTAACAAATGAAAAGGTAACCCAGTCAGAAGTGAGTGAAGTTACAGATGTTAGTGAAGTGACCATCAGAAACAGGTATAAGGAACTATTGGAGTCTGCTGAAGCAGGAACAGCGGCTTAGAATTAATGTGAAATAAAAATCAGTCGATTTTGGATAGTGCTCCACAGCCTTCACAGTGTATCATTGTAGAATTGTCTTTTTCCTCAAGTTTAGTGTCAGGGAGACTACAATCGGGACATATAACATAAGTTTGGGAAAATGATTGGATGATAGAAGAAAACCGAGTAGCTGGGAAAGATCCAGTTAGTCTTGCTCGGCCTATATCGTCAATAGTGGCACTAGTCCCAAATTCATTTTGAATAAATTTAAGCACAAAGTCTGAGTTGCGGTTTAAAACTTCGACTGTTTTCTTAAAATTCTCATATACAGTAACATTTCCTTCGGTTCTGACTTCGGGGTCTGGCAAGTTCCACCTAGATTTTGTAGAAGTGATTTCCGGCATTTCTTTGAAGGCGTGGTTCAATAAATCCTCATAATTCGACATATTTGGTTAAAATCGGTCTGCCAATATCAAGTCTTGCATCTGATGAGAGCCATGCTAACTGGGGTCAAATTAACTTATATGCTCTCAAATCAAAAGAGACATGAAAAGAGATGAAAAAACAGGAACTTATACATTTACATGGACTTCTTGCAGAAGTACCTACGTATTGTCAAGAAAATTATGATATTTCATTCGATGTGAGCCGATATGAACAATTGAAAATTCGGCCTACTTCAATACATCAATCTAAGACGGATCATAAAAACGCGGTGTTTTCACTGGCAGAGGGAATCTGTGCCACTCTCGATCCAAAAGAAGAAGTGGAGCAGATTAAAATATAAATAATTAGCAGAGAAGAATTCTGAAAAGGGATAAGTATTGGAGAGGTTATCCTGAAAGTGATTCCTCCTCGGAAGAATCATGTTGGACTATATTGAGTATTTTCAATGGGATATTTCTTAGTTTTTGCCCTATTTCTTTTCTAGCGATCCTCAAGGCATGCTCATCTCCTTCTGCATTGAAAACAACCATTTCTAATTCTAGCGCAACTAATCCATCATTTGCTGCTATAAATGCAGGTTCGTGGGATGTGCCGCAATCAGCACAAGTTCGGTTTACTGCAGTTATTTCGACGTATTTGAGATCGGGATTGAGCATATCTCCGGTTTTGGAGATTGCTATTCTAACAGCTTCATTAGGAGTTTCAACATTGTATACCGGCACTGCGGCTTCAAGAGTAACAGCATAATCCATGTATAGTGTGAGACGTGGTCGAAGTAGAAGAGGTTAGCTATCTGATTTGAGAATAAGTTGGAGAGAGGAGGTTGGAAAGAAGAAGAATTATGTAAAAATAGAAATAAGACTACAAGGTGAATTCTGGTATTATTTCAGATAGTTCTTTGTCAGGAGGGTTGGACCTCCAAGCCACACTTGAGAGTGGGCAAACATACCTGTGGGACCGTGATGACGGGAATGATTACGTGGATTCTGGTCTTAGTGGAGGGACGTCATGGTATAGTGCAATTATTGATGGAAATGTCATACGTGTGAGACAAATTGGTGGAAAATTAGAGTGGGAATCGAACGCAGAAGTGGAAGGAACTATTAGGCGGGTTTTGGGGTTGAATGATGACCTAAATGAAATAATGAAAGAAAATCTAAAAGATCCATTGGTGGATGCTGCTTATACTAAGTACAAGGGTATGCGAATTGTTCGAGATCCATTTTTTGCATGCGTAGTATCATTTATTTGTTCTTCCCAGATGAGGGTCGAAAGGATATTTAGAATGCAACAAAAACTCCGAAGAGAATATGGGGAGAAGATTAGGTTTGAAGGAAAAGAATACTATGAATATCCAAAACCGAGCAAACTTGCTTCTTTGAAAGAGTCAAATTTAAGAAAAATGGGATTTGGGTATAGAGCCCCTTATGTGATAGAAACTGCTAAAATTTTAGAAAAGAACGAGATGTGCACATCATACATTCTAGAAGATTATGAGCAGAATAGAAGCAAATTGACTGAATTAAAGGGCGTTGGTGAAAAAGTTGCGGATTGTATTTGTTTATTCTCCATAGGCCACTTAGAGGCAGTTCCATTAGATACCTGGATCAGATCCACAATCAAGATTCATTATCCTAGTTGTTATCATAAATCATATCAAGATACATCCAAATCGATAAGAAATAAATTCGGACCATATGCAGGATATGTACAAACGTATATTTTTCACTATCTTCGTCATGAGGCAGGCATGACAGGGAACATAGAATCAATAGACAAGAGGAATAAGTAATAAAGGAGGATTTAACGCGCTGCCTATCCAGAGAATGAATAATGATAACTTCGAAGAGGATGGCAATTGTTGATCGAAATGCTGCCGAATTTGGCGTTTCACAGATTCAATTGATGGAATCTAGTGGCCATGCTGTTGCACGTGCCGTAAAAGAAATTGCGGCGGAGGGATCAAAAATAGCAATTATAGGGGGGAGAGGGAATAATGGAGGCGATGCTTTTGTTTCGGCACGTTTTCTTCGAGGTTTTGAAGTGGAGGTTTACTTAATAGGCAGGCCAGAATCAATAGCTACCCCGATTGCAAAGAAAAATTGGGAAGTTCTACAAACATATGGATATAACACAAAAAGTATAAAAGATGCGTCAGAGTTCTATTTAGAAAATGCAGACATAGTAATAGATGGGCTATTAGGTACAGGGATAAAAGGTCCTGTTCGCGAACCGGATAAATCAATAATTGGAAAAATTAATTCTTCGAATGCTACGATTGTTTCGATTGACATACCTTCGGGTTTTGATGCAGATGGAGGGAGAACAGGAATTTCAGTGGATGCCGATTTAGTGGTAACGTTTCACGATATAAAACCAGGAATAAAAGATCATAAAAATGTAATTATTGCAGATATTGGAATACCAAAGTCTGCCAGTATTTTTGTAGGCCCAGGAGATCTTCTCACGCTAAAACGTCCGGGAGGGAAGCATAAGGGCGAATTTGGACGGGTGATGATAGTAGGAGGAGGACCGTATACAGGGGCCCCCCTGTTGAGTTCATTGGGTGCCCTAAGGGCAGGGGCAGATCTTGTTTATGTGGCAGTTCCGTCTTCAATAGCTAATGAAATTCAAGGGTATGCACCGGAAATAATAGTTGAACCGTTCGAAGGTGAATTGTTATTGTCAAAACATGTAGATAAACTGATAGAAAGATCAACTCAAATGGATGTGGTGGTGATAGGTCCAGGATTAGGGAATGATGAAAAGACTATTACTGCAATAAGGTCGTTTCTTGAAAAATATGAAGGCAAGGCAATTATTGATGCAGATGCACTTGAGGTCGTACAAGATACTGCCCTTCCTGCAGAGGTTATTTGTACACCACACTTAGGAGAATTTATTAAAATGGGAGGTCCAAATCTTATCGGAGAACTGGATGATAAGATGACATTGGTACAAAAATTTGCTGAGGGCCTCGGTCAAGTGGTATTAGTCAAAGGGGAGCGAGACATAATATCAGATGGGAGAGATACCCGTGTGAATCAAACAGGGAATCCAGGGATGACAGTAGGAGGGACAGGAGATATACTTGCAGGAGTTACAGGGGCTCTGTTTTGTACCCAAGATGGTTTAACAGCTGCTTCCATAGCGGCATATGTAGTTGGAAAGGCGGGAGACTTTGCTGTTGAAGAGAAAGGAGGGTACGGAATATTACCCACGGATTTACTGCCCTGCATTCCAACAGCATTGGGAGGGAGAATATGAGTGAAAAATTAACCCATATCGATGAGAAAGGAGATGCAAATATGGTGAATATTGGAGCTAAAAAGGACATCATAAGAAGGGCTAGATCGAGAGGAGAAATCAAATTAAAACCTTCGACGATAAATGCCATTGAAAAAGATTCAGTTGCCAAAGGGAATGTATTGTCTGTTGCTAGAGTTGCTGCGATCGACGCTGTCAAGCATACATGGGAAATAATTCCCCTTTGTCACCAGATAGAAATAAACGGGATTGAAGTGGACTTTTCAATAGAAAAGGATAAAATCACCATGGAGGTTGAAGTCGAAACATTTGGTAAAACGGGTTGTGAAATGGAAGCACTTGTTGGATTGAGTATCGGATTGAATACTATATGGGACATGGTCAAATCTATTGAGAAGGATCAAAATGGAAAATATCCAGATACATCAATTGATCAGATACAAGTTATAGAAAAAATAAAACAAGATTGACATAGTTATTTATTTGAGGGCGATAGACTATGACTGTGGAAATTGGTATTGAGCAATTGGGACGTGAATTTGGAGTGGGCGCAGTAGTTGGTGCAATTGTAGGTTTTGCAACGAAAAAGATAGCCAAGCTAATTGCGGTGATAATAGGGATAGAAATAGTCCTATTCAGGCTTTTGGAATCGAGAGGAATAATTCAAGTTAACTGGGATAGAATTGAAGGTTCATTTTTAGGAGCTAGTGATGTAGCAATGGGAGCTTCGCCCCCTTCTTGGCTTGTTTCAATTGCTTCAACTCTATCAATAGGAGCAGGGTTCGTCGGTGGTTTTATTCTTGGGTTCAAATATGGATAGAGAAGAAAAATATAGGAGATATTACTTGTTATCTTTTACAATCCTGGTTTCAGCTTCTCCTTGTGACAGTCCATTTGCTAAGTTATAGAATTCGTCTTGCATTCCAGCGGGGAACCTAACAACACCAATCCAAGACCCGTCGTTTTGCCATTCTTCTTTTTCTAGAGTGCCAAATGCCCTGATTTGAGCTTGTGCCTTTCCGGCATATGAAGAAGGGAATCGAACTGCAATGGATATTTCCTCAAATCGAATGGGTATCAATGGACGAAGTGCATCGAGAGCATCACCAACTTGATTTTCAGCAGGTTTTAATGGATCAACATGAAATCCAGCTTGTTCTAACGCTGCTTCGATTCTTGCGGGCGGGTGTGGTGCATTGTTCATTTGTGGATTTATAGCATTTCGAGTTATAATAGTAATGAGCTTCCTGTGCTTCTGTTCTTGCATTTCACGGCGTTGTTTGGCTGTGATCTGAATATCACCCAACCGGATGACCTCAGGGATTATAGATAGGGGGTCGGTTGTGTTGAATACTTTTTTTAGATCTTCTTCAGCGGGACGGTCACCACGAGATGCATCTTCAAAGACATCCTGTGCGGCGATTACATCCTCAATATTACCGTCAAAATTTCCGGAAGAAATTAATAAGGCTGCGTCTGGATCGACTAAAACTTCAAATCGGGATCCGGATTTTTCTAGTCGTGCGATGACAGCTTTATCTAGAGAGATCATAAATGGATATAGAAGCCCCCAGATAAAAACGTGTGTTGATGATAAAATGCCAGAAAGCTATTTTTTATCGTCTGAAGGGGGTTTTGCAGTTAGTTTTAATTTTTTGATATATTTCCCTACTTCTTTGGAATCTAAAGGACTAAAAAGTGCAGTTGTAACAGGAATGGTAGCTACACCGACTCCCTCTGGATCTAGCCCTTCTTCGCTTGCTTCTGCTAAAGATTTAAGTGCTAGTTCAATCCCACTTTCGAGGGAGAGATCTGAAGAATAATGTTCTTCCAAAAATGCCCTTATTTTGGGCCTGTCCGAACCAATAGAAACGGCTTTCCATTCGTAAGGAGTCCCAGAAGGATCTGTTTCAAACAGACGTGGAGACCCATCTTCAATTCCACCAATGATTAAAGAAGACCCAAATGGTCTTGCCCCCCCTATTTGAGTATATTGTTGTATATGATCCGTTACGTATTTAGATAAAGCTTCAATTCCTATTGGTTCTTGATATCGTAATCGGTTGATTTGAGCCATCTGACGTGCAAAATCTATTAATTGTCTCGCGTCCGCAACGTGCCCTGCAGATGCAATCCCAATATGTTCATCTGCTTTGTGGATTTTCTCCACGGATGATCGTTCTTGAAGGAGTTGTCGCGTGGAAGTGTCTGCTGCTAGTACAATCCCATCGGAGGTTCGGATACCAATACTAGGAGATCCTCTTTTGACAGCCTCTCGGGCATACTCCACCTGATAGAGCCTACCATCTGGAGAGAATATCGTGATTCCCCTATCGTATGCTTGTTGTTGTGCTTGGCCATGCATGCTATATCACTTAGGTAACATCTAGGTGGGTTGCCCCAATAAAGTCATTATCGATTTTGATGTCTACGCTATTTTCTCTAATAAAACAAGAAGATAGTTTATTATTGAAAAAGAGTTCCTTGGAAACAATAGAAGTGGGAAGGTCTGAGAGGTATTTTTCTTCACAGGTTTTTATCGTGCCACTGACTCCTTTAATCAAAATGCCAATGGGGAATTCATTTATTTGAGAAATGCACGCCAGACTAGATTTTGCCATATGTAATGCGTCTCGGGGCGTTCTGATAATTCCCCAGCCTGAACCGTCTGAAAATTCAAATCGAATGAGGAATAAATCTGCAGTTGCGGCACCATTATCGCCGAATAACCTACTTGTCGAAGTCCAAATAGCGTGTTGAAATGTGCGTTTGTCTATGTTAGCTGTTGGCCAAGATTCTATTGAAACTACCACATATCTATATCGGGGGCGGAGATGTTTCGGGAGGGGTTTCAATTTGAATCACCATATTTCCCGCGTTTTACCCCCATATTGGCATATATTCCAGAGAGGTTGTCTATATTTTTTGATAGAATAATCCCCCATTCCAAAAGGCCAGTTTCGATGTCCTCGGGAGTCATTCCAATCAACCTCCCTACTTCCATTAGTTCACGTGGGGAGCGCAATTCTAGGTGAGAGGTGGGATTGGAACTCACTACAAATGGCACATTGTATGCAGATATAATATTCCACTGTTTTTTTAGACGGTGGAGTGACTTGATTCTATTTTTCCCACTGCCACGGAGTAAATCGCTGAGATTTACTTCCAATCTAACATTGTTTTTTGCTGCTTCTTTCGCCATGACATGGCTCATATTATTCTCATTCCTAAGTGAGTGGCAGAGTACGTCTACGTTTTTTTGTTTACTGATAAATAGATTTGTTGGGGCATCCCCGCCTCGGACGCACAACAAGGGAGTCTTGTTTCGATTACTGTTAATCTTCCCACTTAAAGTGGAGAGATTTTTTTCATTGATTTCAAATCCAGAGAAAACCTTAATTTCAAATTCATTAGAAATTGTTTGTAAATCTGGATTTAAAGAATCCATATTTTGTTCTCGTGCTATGATCCCACTGAATCCATGATCAGAAGCAGTAGCTGCCATTCGGGATAGGGTAGAAGTCCCAATAGGTGTTGCATATACTGCTTCGAACATACAAATACTAAGTACGCCCATATGTAAAACAAATCGGGTTTAAACAGATGCGAGGATAAAATTTAGTTGGATTTGGGTAGATAGACACGTTTGCTATAAAGCAATGCAATAGGTATACCAGAGATAAGGAGTACTACGACTAAATATAAAAATCCAGTTCTAAGTCCGCCAATATCTCCAATGTACCCAATGACGACAGGGGAAATGGAACCGAGTAGCAATGCTCCAGTCCATAGATAAGCGAAGGTCCTACCTTCTCTATCAGGGGGTGCTATTGAGTTAATGAGAGCATCTCTAGCAGGTGCGGAAGCCCACAGGGTTGCCCCGATTGCTATAGAAACGAGAAGTAGTTGAGAAGCAGATAGGTCGACTAGTGCAAGAATTGCAATTGAAACTGAACCTGTTAAAACGCAGGCCAAGAGTATCAATCTAGAATCATACATATCTACGAGTTTGCCGACTACTAATTGGCTCAGTCCCGCGGAAATTAATAATACTGAAAAATACCAACTTGCGGTGGAAGTAGAAG
>WTZU01000015.1 GCA_009889625.1 Candidatus Hikarchaeia archaeon HikBin5
GTATGTAAATTCACAGAATGGACCTTCCTTTTCCCGGACGTGGGGTTGTATTACTCCTTCGACTACTAACTCTGCATTCGCAGGGACTTTAAGATCGACTGTCTCACAATCAACTAGTTCAAGGGGCTCCCCCATTACACCTCCAATTGCATTATATTCATCTTCTACGGTTTGTACCTGACACCCATAAATAAAAGCAGGGTGGTGTCCAACTACGGCTGCAAATTCTAAAGGTTCGTCTCTAGCTTCAGCTTGACTAAGAATAGAATATGCGTGTGTACCTTGAGCAAAGAAAATCCCAGTTTTTCTAGGTTCTTTTTTCATCATACGATAAATACCAGTGTTATATCTAGAATTTTCTTTGTCATAAAGAACGAAAACCTCCCCATCCATGAATGGTGCAGGCTCTTCTTCTGTGTGGCTTAACAGAGGTATTTCATTTATATCAGCCTCATCCCCTATTTTGATCACATCTTTTACAGGACCTGTGGAAACCTCAACGGGAGGTATTGGGTTTGTTACCCGTTCCGTGTATTCTTTTATCGCTTGTTCGGGGGTTGCGTCGATTCCGAGTGCCATTCGGTAATCAGTTCCGCATAGATTAGTAACTACACGCCAGTCGGGGAATCCTTTGACATTTGTGCAAAAAACTGCAGGATAAGCACCGTTTGGTTCATCTTGCAATTTTCGGACGAGGGATGCTATTTCAAATTTTGGGTCAATTTCTTTGTCAATATATGCCAACTGCGATGGCGATTCTCTCTCGAGAATTTCTAGATAAGTTCGAAGGTCCTTAGCCATTATACGATCGTACAAAGATCAAACAAATTCATAAGGATGTTTATTCAGATCTATCGGGCATCTTACGGAGGGGTTTAATCAATTCAAAACTAGAAGTAGATATGCTCTCGTTCGTGGGCCTAGGTTTATACGATATAAAATCGATAACTCGGAGGGGTGAAGATGCAGTTAGAGAAGCGGATTTTGTATTTCTTGAAAACTATACGAGCGAATTAAGGGGTTCGAATGTCAGGGAGTTGGAAGAATATTATGGAAAGGCCATTGAGATCCTTCAAAGAGAAGATGTGGAAGTGAATCCAGAACAAATATTAGAATGTGCAAAGAAAGGAAAAACTGCGATATTGATAGCAGGAGATCCCATGATTTCTACTACACACATAGATCTAAGACTCCGTGCTAATGAGCTACATATAGAAACGGAGATAATACATGGGACTAGCTCAATTACTGCTGCGTGCGGACTTACAGGGTTACAAAATTACCGATTTGGCAAATCCACCACAATACCATTTGAACCAGAAAATAAAGTACCAGATAGCATTATCAGAACAATTATCGAAAATAAAGAACGTGGATTGCACACATTAGTATACTTAGATATCAAAATTGCAGAAGGGAGATATATGACAGGGGGTGAAGCGGCTGAAAAATTAATACAAAATCAAGACCACGAAGATATTAATATGAGAGAAGAAGTTGGAGTAGTTGTAGCTAGAGCAGGGAGTCAGAATCCGTATGTAGTTTTAGGAAAGTTAAAGCATCTGGCAAAAATGGATTTTGGAAATCCACTACACTTGATGATAATACCGGGCGAGTTGCACCACATGGAAATGGAAGCAATGCAATCATTTGCAAACTTAATATTGTAAATAATAGCCAGTGGAAATTAGGAAATTTATAAATTAAAAATCATTGTCTTTTGAGCACCAATCGGAGTATGTCTTCTTCTAAAAGGACATGATCGAGTCCAACTATTTGTCCATCATGTTTTGCACTAGGACCTGTTATCCGGGCAAATCTAAAAGTTGCTGAAAAATCCCCCCCAAGCTCTTCGCATGCATCTTTGACTGTCTGGCCTTTTCTAAGTATTAGTGGTTCTTCATAATCAGGGCCACGTCCTGGTTTGTCCATATATACTTTCATGAATCCTAGAGAATTCCAGATTGCATTCTTGAATTCTTCTATACCAATGTGATCCTTCGCACTTATATAAATAATATCTTCATTGGGGACTCCATTTGATTCCAATTCGCAGGAAATAGTATCAAATGTTGATGGACTTATAGAATCGGATTTATTGATGGTGACCAACGATTTTTTATACACACAATTCCCCATAATTCCATCAATCAAGCTATCAAGGGTGAGAGTTTCCCGAATGGTGACATCTGCATTGACAATGCCATATTGCATCAGCACTTCTTTTACAGTGGATTCTTCAAGTCCTATATCGACGCTGTGGAAGAGAGTAATTCCGCCCCTGCTAGTCTTAGAAATTTTAATTTGAGGAGGAGATTCATTGATTCGGATTCGGTTTTCATAGAGTTCGGACAGAAGGGTGGTGTATAATTGAATGTGTTTTGCATCTAGAACAAATATAATTAGATCTGCAGTTCTGATTACAGAGAGGACTTCTTTTCCACGACCACGACCAGTTGATGCACCTTCGATTAGTCCGGGCAAATCTAAGATTTGTATATTTGCCCCATATAGGTGAAGCATTCCAGGAGTCACTCCAAGTGTGGTGAATGCATATTCTCCAACTTCACTTTCAGCATTTGTAAGAACGTTTAATAGAGTTGATTTGCCCACGCTAGGGAATCCAACTAGAGCTACAGTTGCATCTCCGCTCTTCCGAACCCCATATCCGCCGCCACCCCCCGAAGAAGATTGCCGCTCTACTTGTGCTTTCTTTTCTGCCAATTTCGCTTTTAATCGGCCAAGATGAGACTCAGTTGCTTTATTTTTCGACGTTTCACGTATTTCCCGTTCGAGTTCTTCTATTTCCTGCTCCAATGCCACTATTCACTATTGTACCGGGGTAGATAAAAAAATCTGCGTCTTTGAATGAATAGCAATAGACAAAAGAAAAAGTTTAAACCCGATGGCAGGTTTCCGTCAGGATATGGCAGGAACAGTAGACGTACTCGTGGAAGGTGGCCGGGCAAATCCGGGACCCCCTATTGGACCAGTTTTAGGTCCCACTCCAGTTGATGTCCAGGCAGTAGTTGGTGAAATAAATAAAGTAACTGCTGCATTTGATGGAACCCAGGTTCCAGTTAAGATAATTTATGAAGATGATGGTAGTTTTAAATTAGAAGTTGGTAGCCCACCCACTGCTGCCCTAATTAAGAAGGAGATAGGCATCGAAAAGGGGTCAGGATATGCAAAAAGGAGTTTTGTGGGAGACATATCAGTAGAGCAAATCAAAAAAATTGCAGCTCAAAAATTACCAGGGCTTCTTTCATATGATATAAAAAATGCTGCAAAGGAAGTCTCGGGGACATGTGTGGCCCTGGGCATCACGATTGATGGAAAAAACGCACGGGATTTTAAAGAAAGGGTAGATAGTGGAGCATACGACGACATCCTAAGTGAATGAGGGGGTGCGTCCGGCACGTTACTGAATTGCAGTTATAGAAAAGTTGTTTAATTAATTGCCAAATTCAATGATGGGATGTTTGATTCGGTGGGTTTATCCCCACACATAGACCAAACTCCAATAACAGGCAGAAGCCTGACATATACTGTAGTAGCCATGTGGCGAACTACGGAGGAAGAAAATGGCAGATAAAGAAATAGAAGAAGCTGTTATACGTGCACTAGAAACCGCCCCTAGTCGTAACTTTAGAGAGTCGGTAGATCTTGCAATTAATTTGAAAGGATTGGACCTTAGAGATCCAACCAATCGTATCGATGAAACCGTAGTACTCCCCGGAGGGACCGGTCGAGAAACAAAAATTGTGCTATTTGCAATGGGAGAAAATGCAGTCCTAGGTGAAAATGTAGTTGAAAAAGTGATTGGATCTGCGGAGATAAAAGAACTAGGCGAAGATGCAGAAGCCGCAAAAGTTCTTGCAAATTCAACCGATTTTTTCGTGGCAGACGTAGGACTAATGCAAGATATAGCAAGGCTTTTGGGCAAAGTTTTAGGCCCTAGAGGGAAAATGCCGAGACCACTTCAACCAGAAGAGGATGTAGTGGATGTGATAAACAGAATGAAAAATACGGTCCAACTAAGAAGTCGCGATAACAGGACATTCCACGCACGTGTTGGTGTACAAGATATGTCTGCACAAGACATAGCCACAAATATAGAGGTCGTGATTAGACGGCTTCATGCATCGTTGAAGAATGGATCCATGAACGTGGATTCTATTTATGTCAAAACAACAATGGGTCCGTCGGAGAGGGTGGTTTGATGTCTATACAAACAAAACGCCAGACGGAAACAATACCCGAGTGGAAAACTCAAGAAGTGGAAGAGATCAAGAAATGGATTTCAAATCATTCGAGTGTTGGAATTTGTGATGTCACAGGCATCCCAAGTAGGCAATTTCAACAAATGAGAGCAAGTCTTCGGGGGGATGTATCAATTAAAGTGAGTAGGAACACATTAGTGAAACGCGCCGTAGAAAACGTAGACGGACTAGATTTGATGGAAGAGAACCTCAAAGGGCAGGTGGGCATAGTTTGTACAGATAAGAATCCATTTACACTGTACCAAATGCTCAAAGGATCCAAAACCCCTGCCCCAATAAATGCGGGAGATGTCGCTACAAAACAGATTGTCATTCCAGAAGGAGATACTGGATTTCCCCCAGGTCCATTTGTTGGGGATTTGCAAGCAGTAGGAGCTGCTGCCCAGATAGCAGAAGGCTCCATTCGTGTGACAGCATCTAGTGTTGTTGCAGAAATAGGAGATGTCATAAGCCCCCAATTATCTAATGTATTGGGTGCACTAGGCATCGAACCAAAAGAAGTTGGATTGAATTTGAAAGCTGTTTATTCAGAAGGAGTAGTCTATGATGTACAATCTCTAGATATAGACACTGAAGAATACAAGACCAATATCATCATGGCCATGAAGAACGCCATGAGTTTATCAATGGGAAGTGGATATCCAGTTGCTCAGACGATATCTACTATGTTATCTAATGGATTTAGAAATGCCAAATCGTTGGGAATTGCCGCATCTGTTGAGAGTCCAGATTTAGCAGTGGATTTGATAAATAGAGCAGCTTCAGATTTACAGGCTTTATCTATGTCTTTGGAAGTAGATGCGAGACCTGAAAAATTAAAGAGTGCAGTGAAAAGTGAATCGATAGAGAAAAAAGAACAGAATATTGAACAAGAAAACCCAAAAGATGTCGAATCTTCAGAATCGAAGAACAAAGAAGAAGAAGAAGCAGCATCTGCTGCCGGACTCGGTGATCTTTTCGGGTAAAAATAATAAAAATAGGAATTAAAATGGAATATATATACGCAGCATTGATCCTTCATGAATCGGAAAAAGAAATAAACGAAGAAAGTTTGACAACAGTACTGAAAGCCGCTGATGTAAAAGTGGAAGATGTACGTGTTAAGGCACTAGTGGCAGCACTAGAAGACGTAGATATTGAAGAAGCTTTAGAAGCCGGACAAGTTGCCATGCCTGCATCAGTTTCAACAAGTGCCCCGGACAGTGGAGCCGCAGGTGATGAATCGGATGGGGATTCCGAACCAAAGCCTTCTGCAGAAGAAGAAGAAAAGAAGAAAGAAGAGGAAGAAGCAGCATCTGCTGCCGGACTCGGTGATCTTTTCGGGTAAAAATAATTTAAAGGAAAAACCATTCCATTTAAATTTTAACCAATTGAGAAGATTATAATTTACCACACTATGAGTGGTTATTTTCGGTGATAGGTTGGCCCGTTGTCTGTGTCCTCTACAATAACTCCGAGGAGATCTAGTTCTTTTCTTATCCCATCTGCTTTTTCGTAATTTCCCTTGGAGCGTTCCTGTTCACGGAGTTCTATTAGGGAGTTAATGAGGTCTAAAGACGATTTATCTAAATTGGCCGAATTGAATGAGAATCCGAGTATATCGATTGCGAGATTGTGGAGGATTTCAAGGGATAATTCCAAGGTAGAATAATCATATTCTTCATAGGAATCAAAGTGCCTATTCAAAGAATTTGTGATGTCAAAGAGGGCCACCAATGCCTCTCTTGTATTGAAATCGTCGTTTAATGAATCGTGGAATTTTTGTTTGGCGGAGAGTGCAGAATTCAAAAGAGTTTCATCTACGGTGCCGGAATCTGAAGATGGGTTTTTGACTTCATTTAATGTCCTAAAATAAGTTCGTTTTAATCGACCCCACCTCTCTACGGCTTCGTGGAGGGCAGAATCAGAATACGTTTGATGTCGATGATAAGAAGTTGAGATTAAAAACATTTTGATGGAATTGGAACCAAATTCAGATATTGCATTATTAACAGAGAAGTAATTTTTTAAGCTCGAACTCATTTTCTCACCTTGAGTTTCTAGAAGTCGAATGTGAACCCAAAAATTGGCAAAATTCATTCCAGTTGCCGCTTCGCTCTGGGCTTTTTCGTTTTCATGATGAGGGAACATTAGATCTTGTCCCCCTGCATGGATATCAATATTATTGGAGAGGTGCTTCATGGACATTGCAGAACATTCGATATGCCAACCGGGCCTTCCAGGGCCCCATGGAGAATCCCAAATATCACCAGATGGTTCAAGTATGGGTGGCAGAGATGAGTTACGATATTTAGCAATGGATTCTGGCGAAACTTGGCCTGCCTTCCATAATGCAAAATCGTAAGGGTGTTTTTTTTCATTTGCTTCGTTCGCATCAGTAGGAGCAGAATTATCTTTCAAATCTGGATTTGATAGTGCACCATAGCTTTCAAACGATCCAACGTCGAAATATACAGATCCATTTGATTCGTACGCATGATTGGAATTAATAAGAGAAGTGATTATGTCGATGATTTCAGGGATGTGCTCAGACGCTTTTGGATATACATAAGCAGGTTTCAGGCCCAGTGATTCCATAGCTTCAAGAGCTTTATTGATAAAATAGCTAGCAACTTCGGATTCAGATTCACCGTATTCTGCCTCGCCTATTCTAGCCACAATCTTCTCATTTATATCGGTGAAATTCTCAACATAAGTGACAGAAAAGCCCAAGCATTCAAGCCAACGTCTCATGATATCCACGTGGACCCATGCACGCGCATGGCCCAAATGGGGCAAATCAGAAACAGTTAAACCACAAAAATATATTGAAACTGAATCAGGAATAATTGATTTGAATTCTTCCTTTTCCCCAGTTAAAGAATTAGTTATAAATAGTGGCATTAAGAAGTAGAAGGTTTGGCAACTGCATTAAAATTAACTATTACGCTTCTCCACCATATTTGAGTAAGATGTAAGATAAAAAAAGAACTGCAATCATTCCAAAAATAGATGCAATTACTACACTTTTTGCAGAGTTGGGGAAGTTGGAACTTGCTGCAGTGGCAACCCCCGAGAAAATGGCTAGTGCGGAAAATGCAGTAGCAAATTTGAGCAGATACTTTTGATGCATGTAGTGGGTTTAGGTGGGAAATTTCATAAATGCACCGATACAGAGAGAAATCGATCCCAAAATGTTTTCAATGTGTAAAACGTACTGGAAATCAATGGGCAACATTGAGCAAGATTTGCGTGAACAGTTTTTTGAAGCATTTTCTCCAGCCACATATCCCATATCAAATCAAATGGATCTAGTTCCCACATTACCAAATGGTATGTCAACTAGGTTTGAATCGGGGGAGTTCTCTATGACCGTTATAGAATTGAGTATGAGATTGACAGATAAACAAGATTTTCCTTATGATACTGTTGAGGATTTGATAGATGATTTAATAGATGGCATGAAAGAAAAGGGAATTATCTAAAATGAAAACCGCTAAACAGCTGCACTAAGAAAGATAAGTATGGATCCAGCGATATTAGGCCCAATTGATGTTATTTTTTCTCCGATTATAGAGCCCATCCTCTTAATTGGAGTGGTAACAAATTTAGTTACTCGGCTATTGGCCCATAGATCCCACATACGGCAAAATAAACAAGAAAAGGGATCGCTAGAACGTTTGAAGATTCATGAGATATCCAACGGGATGTTAATAATATTTTCATTTTATTATATGACACTCCACCATCATGGAGGAATGATATTGTCATTAATGGTTTTGACAATGGTTTTGGCAGACATATTTGAATTTGAAGCTAGACTTGTGGAGTCGAGAGGAGATATGGAGATAGAATTGCCGAAAGGTTCGATGTTAGCATCTATGCTTGTTCTGATATACATACTATATATAATAATACTCCCTGCTGGCCCACTAGATCAATTTCTCATGATATTTTCATGAGAGGGAATATAAATAAAAATCAATTTTATTATTTTTCGTTTGATTTTGTTTTAATTTCATTAATAGCAGGGATAAGGACCCAAAAGGTAAGGGCACCAACAACAGCAAACCAAAACATAACCTCCCTTAGTGCAATTGAAAATTGACCATAGAAATCTAAATTCCCAGGTACAGGGGCGATCAACTGAGTAGTCTCAAATCCCGGTGTAGTAAACCATCCGGAAAAAACCATCCATGCCAATCCAGCAATTGAGAATATCCCAAAACCTTTGATAAATTCATCTGCCATAATATACGTTAATCCTCCTTACTATTAGTTATTGTCATTCCGTGTGTTTTAAAACGGGTAGTAAATGCATAAACAATAGTTCCAATTGCGATTAAAGATAGGCCAATTAGGGAGAAAAGCGGATCAATTTGAGAGAGTGGTTTGGTTGCCCGTTGTGTTGCGGAATCGAGTAAGACGAATCCACCGACAAGGGTGAATATAGAAAATGTTGTGGAAATTACAATTATGCTCTTGTAAAGAGGAATGGGAACAATTACTTCTCTATCTACAGCCTTCATTGTCAAATGCTATTTATTAAGAGGTTTGGGTGGCCTGAGACGATAATAACGCCTGTTTAACTCATACATGTACCCCTCCCGCATAGTCTTAAGTAACGAAAAGAACACAATCCCAAATAAAACGGGCAATATAAAAGTCAAATCAAAAAGTAAATGTGAGTTTAAAGGAACTAGATTTTTCACGGAAAGGAGACTTAATGTAAATGCAAGAACGACTCCTGCGACGCCGAATGCTGCCCAAAATGGTTCTTCGACGGGTCTTCTGGCTTTGCCCGTATTTATGAATGGGAGAATTGCCAAGAAGCCTACAACAACGAGATTGGCAAGAACTCCGAACGTTCGGTCCAACATTAGTTTGTCCCCGTCCAAGATGGAGAGGGCAGGATTTAATGGTTCGAGCTTGAGAAGGCCGAAAGACCAATATAAATACCAATCTGGGAGGATGACAGCGGGTGTTTGGCTAGGATTTGCAGGGGCCGCTATATGAGGAGGGGCCACCGCCGAAAGGAACAATATAATTCCAATGAAGAAACTAGTAATTGCAAATCCGCGGACAACTTCATGTGGCCAAAATGGGAATCCCAATACTTCTCGTTCTAGATAGTCAGCTCTTGACCGCAGATCTTGATCTTCGAGCCTTGCCCTCTCAAAATATTCGTAGGTGAGTTGAGCCAATCCTGTTGATCTTGATTTGCGCTCGGACCAACTAGGAGTTTGGTCATCGGGAGGGACGGGATTTTGCATTAATCCGGATCCATCTGTTACGATGGGGGCATCACTTGTGTTTGTTTTTTTGGTATCTGCGTTATGTTTCATAATTTGATCAGTGTGGTTCCGCTATTCCTTGCATCCAGACAATTCCTATGTGTATTGCGATGACAGTGGTTACTGCAAATGGGAGTACAAATACATGGAGTATGTACATACGTTGTAAGGTGGCTTGACCCAACGAAAATCCACCAAACATTAATTGTGCCACCCACTCCCCCAGGATTGGGATTGAAAGTGCCATTTCAACTCCTATCTGACCGGCCCAAAATGAAAGTTGATCCCAAGGGAGCAAATAACCCGTATAGCCGAACATCAATGTGAGTGAGATTAATATGATCCCTATTATCCAATTTAGCTCCCTTGGTTCTTTGTATGCCCCAACGAAGTAAACGCGCAGCATATGGAGAAATACTGCAGCAACCATGACTTGTGCGGACCATCGGTGAATGGACCGTAGCATGAATCCGAAATTCAAATCTGTCATAATATAGGTTATCTGATTATATGCGACAGAGGGATCTCCAGCAGTTGCAGGAGAATAATAAAACCCTAGTAGACCTCCAGAAATTGCAGCGACTAAGTAGGCTATTACTGAAAAAGTCCCAAGTGCATATAACGGATACCAATACCAGAACTTATTATCGAGATTATATTGTTCGGTGTGGCTACGGGGCATTTGCATATTTATTTTATAGTATAAATTTTCCATCGATTCTAGATAATCTACTATGCGCAAACGCTTGTCCGCCCAGATGAGAACTGTCAAGTAAGTTTTTTCAATTGGTGTCAGCTCTTTCTCAGAGAGCCATTTCGAGTAATCATATTGTTCTTTTAGGTTGGGCGTCATATTTATTCCTCAGTTCTTGGTAATGCTACGAATCTATCTTTGACTATGCTGAAGGGGTCATATACTGATTGATGGCATTGGCAATAAATCATATCCGCACCATCGAATTTATCACTATCTCCATAGGATTTGAAACCAGGTACACAGCAGAAGTGAGTACATTTATCTAGTATGGCTATGAAACCCTGGCTACAACTTTCTTGGAGCCACTGTTTTGTTTGACCTTCCGCTTTCGAAATCATGCTATCGACTATAGTACTGCGGATGAGTTGGATGGGCATTTGTACTTGAGGAGGTACATTTTGAGACCTCCATGTGGCGAATGCTGGTTTTCCAACCCCTGCTTTCCCGATAGAATTCCCCCATGTTGCATAATCCTCGAAATGGTCGACGTGTACTTTTTCACCAGGGGAAACTTCTTCATTTTGCCATTTGTATGGGGGATTATTTGCATATCTGAAATAATTATCTTGGTCCGCAAGTGGTTTTACTCCAGGGTATGTTTGGACACCACAATACTGGAACCAATCGGAAGAATAAGTAACCCCTGCAATTTCTTGTTGGGCGACGGTGGTTTTTCGTCCGCCTTCGACGATCTCAGAGACTTTAGGCCACAGACCCATTAAGAATCCATCATCGTCGATGATCACGGGTACTTGGGGCATTCCTCGAGGTGCAGGACCGAATAATTTCTCTATTCCGAAATATTCAGTTACACCTCCTCCTGCACCAGAGGGATTGGTCATAGTGTTTACAGTTCCACTGGTTGCAGTTCCAATTCCTGCTAGTGTTGCCCCGCCGACAACACCTTTGACAAATCGTCTTCGTCCTGAAACTTTGGGGTATTTATCGTCTGAAGTCATGTTTATTTTTTCTTATATAGATATAGGTTAGTTTTCATCTGATTGGTTACAGTGGTTAGTATCGAATGCCCATGTACATCTTCTGGTTTTGTATACAGATCCTCCCATTTTCTCCTGCGTTGTTTGACAATTACGACATCTGGTAAGAAATCTCTTCTGTATAGAACCAAAATAAAAGATAGATTGATAAACAGAAGGGCTAGTAGACCCCCTAAATACATGTTTCCTTCCCCAGAAAAACCCCATCCACCAAGGATTAAACCGTATGTGAACAGAGTTGCAAATATAACTTCAAAGACAGTTAGTAAGACTATGGCGATTGTTGCCGCCGTGCTCTCACGAGGGGATTCATAACGGTGTATTGTTCCATATTTACTACTTGGAGATGTCATATTATCACTTTTGTTTAGGGTATCCCGAATGTGGCGTTTCGTTGTATTTTAAGAAGAAAAATGTGAAAACTAATGATGCGAATATTCCGAGGAACGTTGCTATTCCAACCCAATGGGCTTGGAATGCCACACCCATGTGTTCAGGGTCCTCTCCACCGGAGTGAGAACCCTCACCATGTCCACTTCCCATTGCTGTAGCGGAGGCACCCCCACTTTTGGCAGGGGCACCACCTTCTTGCACCATTACCTTTCCAACCATTTGGATAGTTTCGTGGGGGACGCAAAAATAACCATATTCACCTTCTATGTCGAAGGTGTAAGAGTAAGTTTCTCCTTTTGCTACATTTCCTTCGGGATATCCACTTCTAGCGTCATCTTCGGAATCGAATTCACCAGATGCCCAATAGGATGCCCCTTCTGGCAATTCGTCCTCGTATGCGGTGACCGAATGGCCCATTTGACCAACTGTAATCCATTCAACAGTATCCCCAGGTGCAATGGTGATCACTTCGGGATCATAGATCATCCCATCCGTCATTTCGACTACATGGGTCTGTGGAGAGGTCGCAGGAACAGGGCCTTCTGCCGCCGTAACGGTTGAAGAAGCGGAAAGAAGTGCGAGGGATCCGGTAGCACATTGTAGGAAATGCCGCCGATGCATATGGTAGAATATCGGTAGGTAAAGTGCATAAATGCACCGATACGAATGAAATGAAAAGTGAGATTTGATGATGCAAAAATATAGGTCATTTTTTATCGAACATATGGGTCATTTTTTATCGAACGGTGGAAGAAAATCGGGCCTAAAATCAGACCCAATTCCCATTTTGGCTAACCGATCGTGATATTCCATTGACCGGAAACGATCAGATAAACGAGAATGTACTACGACTATGAGTAAAAATAGTCCAGTAAAAATAAAACCAAGTGCAGAGACCGTGGTTAAGATTCCAGATCCAGGGGGGAAAGTTAAAAAAAGTGGGGAAAAAAGAAGGAATAGTCCGATAAGAATGAAAGATAACCCCAATATTTGAAGTAATTTATTTCCAATCCCATCGTGATTATTGGATAGATTATTTGTGTCAAGAGAGAATCCCCCAGTGGGAAATTCCGGGACCTCATAAGTAGTCATTGAACACAACACAACTATATTTTCAGTTTCAGTTCGGATTGGCCCCATTCCACTAACAGAACCATCAAGCGATATGAGTGCATATCCAATATTATCATATATTAAAAGGTGTTTTTGATGATCAATATTCCCCGTTTCTATTACTGCGACGATATTTCTTCGAGAAATCCTATCTTTAACATCTGCTTCTACGCGGAGTAGAAGTTCTTCTCCAGTGATAGATAATTCTAAATCGATTGGGAATTCAGATTGTTCTTCGCCGGGGTTTGACAAGGTAATGTCATATTATAAACCGAAGAGGAAAAATTAAGTGATCATGGCGTGTTTGTTAAAAACAAACGGGATGATTGAAGATGAAATTATTGCCACAATAGTTCTAATTGTTGTTACGGCTAGTTTTCCATTATATCTCTATGGTGCATGGATAATTCTTAGAGCAGATATAGTTACATGGGGGGTTTTGATTCACCATCTAAAATTTATTTTTACAGGACTCGTACTGACTACGGGTCCAATTTTATTGTGGATGATACCTAGATCGTTGTCGCGAATGGATGGGTACATAGCCTTGCACACATTCGTAGGGCTGCAAGCGTACGCATTTTTGATCTTTGCTTTGACAGGAATAATCAGGATATTTAATGCAAAGAGGGCTCGAGATCTATACAATATTCCCGACGATTCAGTTCCTATTGAAGAGTTAGGGGAGAATATGGATTTGTGGAGAAGGAGGTTGAGAGTAGGGGTGATGGGATTTTTAGTAATTTGGATTATAGCGTGGAGTGTCGGAGTGGTCAGATATTTCCAATTATACTAATAATAAGATTAAATTCCTAAAATTTTTCGTGCTTGTTTAGGGGTGGCAATTTCACGGCCAAGGTTTTCGCAGATATTAACTACAGTTTCCACGACTTGTTGACAGTTTTCTATTTTTTGGTCTTTGTGAGGATACATATATACTGTATCTTCCATACCGATACGTACGACCTGATACCCCATCATTATTGCTTCGACGGTCAAAGGTAACCAATTCCTTCCCCCTACGACACTTCCCTGGACAGTGTCTTCTCGGGGGAGGGGGTTTGTTTCCCACATGGAAGCCAAATATAATGCCCCCCATGGGTGAGGAGTTGTTGGACCGGAAGTGAAGTATGCATGGTCGCCACAGGTCGTGTTTACATAATAAGGTTTTTTCCATACCCCTGTATCAACAAGCCATCGTTTTAGTCGGGGGTATGCTTTGTAGGAATATGCCATCATTTCGGGTTTAAGGCCATTATCTTGGAGGAAATTTACCCAACCTTGTAGTATCTCGGGATTCATTACGAAGGGCGCTCTAGGGTCCAAAGCATCCCCTAATGGAGAGCCCGTGACCATATCAACATACCCCGAACCATATTCATCAAGAATCCTGCCAATGGTTTCCTCTAAAAGAGGGACTCCAAAGGTAGCACCCTTGATATTGCTCCTCACGTTGATCGTAGTTATAGGTTTGTGTTCTTTTTGGATTAATTTGATTGTTTTAACTATAGTTTCAGGGGATGCATCGGGTATGCCATCTTCCCTGCGCACATGGAGATGGGCCATAGAAGCCCCGGCATTCATGGCCCCAATAACTTGATCGGCTACCTCTTCTGCTACATACGGTTGGTTGGGATTTAAATCGCGTTTTATGAATGACCCACAGGGGGCAACTTCAATTATCAAGGGAGTATCCAGAGTATCTATTGGTTCTGCAGTATGGCCTTGGTAAGATTTCCAAGGGGTTTGATAATAACTTTCATCTTTGTAACCAAATTCGCTATCTACCATAGACGAGAAAAAGTTGGGAAAGTATAATAATTAGTTGAAATATTGTCAACTAATCTAAAGCACGTGGATAGGATTAATATTATGTGGGGCCTGGAATAGATATGGAAATGCCAAAAAAATTTGTAGAGATGTTTGAAAAAAACGTTTTTTCTAGTCTCTCTACGATAATGGAAGATGGGTCGCCACATGTGGTTCCAGTTTGGGTTGGTATTGATGGAAAATACATAATAACCGCAGGAGGAACCGAACATGTAAGACATGCGAATATGAAACGCGACCCAAGAGTTGCACTCACAGTTTCTGCTCCGGGGAATCCATACGAAGTGTACTTAGTCAGAGGAAAGGTGGCAAGCATGTCAAAACAAGGAGGCAAAGAATTCCTTGATCGGGAGGCTCGGAGAAGATGGGGAATTAAAGAATACCCATTTCAAAAGAGAAAGGAACGATATTTGGTTCAGATCCTACCAGAAAAAATAATAGATACATCTTCAGTTATTCCCGATGGTGCCGAAATTAGATAAGTTAGGAAGGATTTGAATTCAAAGACAGAATTCCAGTCAATTTTTCATCTACAGTATATGTTGAATTGGGAGGGACTGCAATGGTTGTAAAAGGTGCTTCGATGATCGCAGGCCCATGGACTATATTACCAGGAAGCAATTTACCCCAATCATAAATATTAGAAGATTGAAAGCCATCCGGAGCCCAATATACAGGTCTTGATCCCGTTTCTGCAGATTGGGGATCGGGAGTAGATAGGGGGTGTTCTATAAGAAGTGGTTTTTCTCTCGGGGCAGTTGCTTGAAGTACAAAATTTTCAATTTCTACTCCGTTTTGGGGAGTGGTGGATATGGGGCTGTATACTTCGTCGTATTCTTTCCCGAATGTGGATGAGATGAGAGAAACGTCTTGATTGGAAGTAAGTTTGGATAAAGGTGAAGTGACTCGGGTAACATCCAATTGGCCCCCATACTTCATGTCAAGATATAGTTCAAATGAAAGTTGATCTTCCGCATACCCTTCTCCGTTGAAATCATGAATTGCTAGTTCTTTCAGATCGGACACGATTTGGTTAAATTCATCGAAATTTTGATAGGGTTCCAATGTCCCTGGTTGAAGCAGGTGGATATTCAAAGATTGTTCATAAATGTGCCTTGTGTCCATAACGCTAGAGCCGAACGCCGAAAAGACGGATGAATAAGGGAATACAATGATTGTTTCTACCCCTGCATGTTTTGCAAATCCTTCTGCGTGTGTTGGCCCGGCCCCTCCAATTGCAAATAGGACAAAATTCCGAGGATCATATCCTCGAAGGGCAGTTTCTTTGTAGATAGTACTCCCCATTTCAGCATCAGTTATAGATCGGATCAAACTCGCCGATTCAACCACATCCATTCCAAGTGGGTCTGCAACTTTTCTTTTGATTGCCCGCTCCGCGTGTCTCGCACTTAATTTTTTCTCGCCTCCATGGAATCCAGATGGGTCGATATATCCTAAAATGACATCAGCATCAGTTACAGTGGGATTGCGACCTCCTTGGTTATAGCATGCGGGTCCAGGATTGGATCCCGCGCTGTCCGGACCAACTTCGATTTTATTATCCAAATCTTCCCTAACTCGTGCAATAGAACCCCCTCCAGCCCCTATAGACTGGCTTTTAAGCATAGTACTATGGACCCTCCATCGATCTACAATGGGTTCGAGATTGTAAGTTCGGGAGGAACCTCCCGCAATTAAAGATAGATCAAAACTAGTCCCACCCATATCTGCTGTGATGACATTTTCATAGCCATAGATACCACCTAGGTAAGAACCACCAACTAGAGCCGAAGCAGGGCCTCCTTTGAATGTGTCAATTGCGCTTGTTCGGAAAATTTCTGCAGTCCCGCCAGTATTATGAATCATTTGAAGTGGTCTGACATATCCCCGCTGTCTGAGTTCATCCCCGATGCCATATAACTCGTCGATCATAGATTGGTGAAGGTATGCACTTAGCATAGTGGTTATTGTGCGCTCATACTCACCTTTTTTTCTACTTATTTCAGAGGACAAAAATACAGGTGCACTACCAAGATATGCATCAGGATATTCGTCGGCAATTATTTCGCGCACCCTATGTTCATGGATAGAATTCCGATGCGACCAAGTAAGACATACGGCAAATCCCCGAGAACCTTGTTCGACGAGGTATCTTATTTTATCACGAAGATCCGTTTCGTCTAATTTTCGTATTACTTCTCCTTTAAAATTAATTCTTTCGCGGACTCCAACGATCATATTTCGTGGGACTAGAGGTTCTGGTTTGTCAGACCTTGATACATTTCTTTGTTCGTGTACAGTCATCCCATCCGTCCATTGAGATCCACGTCCAACGGGGACTATATCTTCAAGTCCATTGGTGACAAGAACCCCAAGTTTTGAGCCACTCCGAGAAATTAATTTATTTAACCCGAACGTTGTGGAATATCGAATCGCACTTGCACTGGAAATTAAATTGTTTGAGTCCATATCCAGATCCTTAGATGCGGAAGAAATGGAATTAAGAAATCCAATAGAAAGATCATGACTAGTAGTTTCTGCTTTTCCTGTTGCGACATGTCCGTTTGATCGAATGAAACAATCCGTGAAAGTCCCACCTATATCAATATCAATAGTTGTGTCAAGTTGTCCATTCATGATTTAATTCGCAGGTCCCCCGGATCTTCGGATACTATCTTACGAAGTTGATCTACATCGATATCGATGTCATGGGTTATGGGATGGCCTAGAGGCAAATATTCGTTTTCGATCATTGCTCCGCAGTGGGGGCAATAAAACTCAATGATTTTGCACCAATTTGAGTCGGGAGAGAATTTATAATCAGTATCGATTTCGGAATGATGAATTTCAGAGGGGTCTCTTTCAGCCACGGAACAGCCAATTTTGTAATTTGAGCTACATTCGATTAAATCGCCATTGCAGGTGCTACAGACCCACATTTCAGAATCTAAGTTTATGTCCAAGTAAGGAGTTATCTCGACAGAAACCATATTTGGGTTGTTTGTCATAGAGGGGTAAAAATATAATGAATCGGCCTAATAGTATCCGTATGCGGTCCAGCCTCCATCTACAGGGAGAATTGCCCCAGTTACGTCTGGGATTTTATCAGAAGCCAGAAACGCAACAGATTCAGCTATGGATCCGAGTGATGTTAGGCGGTGGGTGGGAGTTCTGTTTAAAATAGAATCCAAATCTGCACCGCCGCCTATTGTTCGTATTTTTTCATCCCCCATTGCCCGATCTATAGTCCTATCTTTTTCTACAAAATTGGGAGCTATTGCGTTTACCCTAACCCCTTCAGATGCCCATTCGATGGCAAAAACTTTTGTCAGCATATTAATCGCAGATTTTGCAGTACTGTACCCAGTTCTATAAGGAAATGCGGCGAATCCTGCATTGGAAGAAATATTTACAATAGCACCTTTTCTCTGCTCTAGCATGGGTATTGCAGCCGTTTTGGAGCACAAATAAGTCCCTTGCACATGTACATCCATCACACGTTGCCATTCTTCTAGTGATTGTTCAACAGAGGGGACTGATTTTTGAAAAATTCCGGCATTATTTATCAGTACGTCAAGAGAATCACAAGTGTTGAGGGCGAAATCAACCATAGATTGGACGGATTGCTCGTTCCGTACATCTACTTCGACTGCGTGTGCAGTTCCAGATCCATTAAGAGATGTTGCTGTTTCTTTTGCCCGAGATAGATCTATATCTGCGACTATGACATTTCCACCGCCATTCATGAATCGGGTTGCTATTGCTTTTCCAACGCCATTTGCTGCCCCAGTAACGATGATAGTTTTTCCAAGATAATCAGAAACCATACAAGATAATAGACACTATACGTTATCAAGTTGTATATTTGGAAAGAATATCATTAAACTGAATTAAAATGTTGAAACGGGTATAGGAGGGGATTTTTTTGACCAGTTATTGGAGAAATCATTATAATTAGTACCCCGGTGAAGTCGCGATTGTAACTCATTGGACCGAAGTTCTTTAGTCTTGTTCAAGTCCAATTTTCCATTTTTAATATGGACATGGTAAACATTTCTTGCCGTCCAATTGGAAATTAAATCATTGTTTAAATCAGAGAGTACACTATTTGGATCGCGTTCGAGTGGATCTCCAAATCCACCCCCACCAGAAGACAAAGTTATCCAGATATCTCCTGTTTCAAGTGTCCGGTTACTTCGATTGATTCGCTCGAACTTATAGTCTCCAGAAATTGATCGATCGACGACCAGTTCACGGACAGAAACTGGGAAATCAACTTCGTTTTCTAAAAGATCAAGTGCATCACTTCCGATAATAGATATACCCGGCAGTGATGTGGACGCATATCCTCCAAATACACCGTTGTCGTGAGGAATTCTAGATCCTTTACCTCGAGAAGTTACTTCCACAGGACCAGAGATAACCACATTCATATTTTGAGTTCCAACACCTCCTCGGTATTTCCCAAATCCATGTGCATCATTGAAATGTCTCCGGGTCAATCCAAGAAAGATACCATGCTCTTCAAAGTCCTCAAGATTGTTTGTTTTACCCCAAGGGGAATAAAAGAATCCGTGGGCATTCATCCCATCTTTATCGTGACGTGCACCTTGTCCGTCAGTATTTAAAGTGAAAGAGAAACTCTCGGATATGGGCCACCCTATATTGTTAATCCCTTTGAAAGACCCCCCTCCAGAGTGAGAACTGGGGGCAGCAACGGCACGGGAAGGATCTGTAGAATATAGTAACCGTGTGAAAGCGTCGAAGCAAAGAGAAATTACAGACCGCCCTAGATATACACAATTGCAAACTGCTTTTTCGTGTCCCGCATTTAGAAGAGAGCCATCAGGTACTTCAAATGTAAAAGGTGTCAAAGTTCCAGTAGAGACAGGGAGGTCGTGAAAAACATAAGGGTATAGATATGTCGCGAGGAATGCAGCCACTCCATGGCCATAAGTATTGTAAGATCCTTCGCATTCGGGAGAAGTTCCAGTGAAATCGAGGTGTATTGAATCTCCTTTCTTGTGTACTGCCAATGCGACTTTTAGCAATGTTTCATCGTTTCCGGTTGTATCGACAAAGGCGACTGACCTATAGACTCCATCGGTCCAGCTGGAAATTCGTGCCCTTGCACCAGATTCTGCAGCATCAATCATTTTTCGGAAGAGCCCATGTACACAATCAGGTCCAATTTCTTGGGCCAATTCCTGAACTCTTTGACGTAATTTGTCTGTAGCAGTGCATCTTGCCCTGACATCTATTTCTTGCATTTGAGGGGCCCTAGAAATAAAGTTGACCATCATATCCATCAGGTCATCTCTGATTTCATAATTCTCGGCTATTTTAATAGGAGTAAGGCGCATGCCCTCATCGTGACGGGAGGTTGCTGTTTGGGGCATCCCTCCTGGTTCGATTGCTCCCGTTTCTTGTTGATGAACTGCGGCAGAACTCCAAGCTATTAATTCACCTTCGAAGAAAATAGGCATCATGGCTATTTGATCAGGGTTGTGGAGCCCCCCAACGAGTGCTTCATTTGTATAAAAAATATCTCCGGGTTTAACTTTTACATTAGAATCCCCTTTGATATATAAATCAATTATATATTTTATAGGCAATTGAGCTATTGCGGCGTGGATATATGTTCCACAGCTGGCACAAACTAAATCCCCTTTTGCATTATGTAATCCGACCACCAGATCGCCGGCACGGAGGAATGCAGAAACCCCCGTCCTAACAAATACCGTTCTAGCTTCATCGAGGGCTACGTCTAACTTATTGGAGTAGACCTCATACATCCCGGGTTGAATTTTTGATGCTTGTTCAATTTCATGGTCTGTTGCAGGTTCTGTTCGGATCCATTCCCTCATTGAAATTTGTATTGCACCATAATCGAGCATGGTTGTACTTAGAATGGGTTGCTGATAAACTGTTTAGTTTTTAAGATGTACTTTAGATTGCTGTTGATTTTTCGGATGCATCTAATGCATCGTATTCAGGACAATTTTCTATTTGTTCGAACCCGCACCCCAAATCTAACCACCCAAGTTCATACCCATGAGAGGGTTCAGTTACGACCATTTTTACAGGAGTTTCTGGATCGTCGTTGAAATGTTGAAATTGGCACCCTTCAGGAGATAGAGGGAGTGCCATATAGTCTTCTGCTTCCCATTCGAGGCGTTTTGGCCCATCTTTGTACCGAGCTCCGTCTATGATGGTGTGTCCTTTCCCCTCCATAATGTAGTGGACCAAACCTCCTTGTCGGTGTTGCTTTCCACTGCGGCTCCCTGGTGGGATTTCCTGAATATAAAATAATAAAGATCTCATGGAACGATCTTCAAATGAAGGGTGGAGATACCATTTCATTTTTCCTTGTGGATTGATTTCATATTCTAGATCATCTCCTTTGATCACTGCCCAATGCCCTGCATTTTGTGCTTGTGCAACCATTTTTCGATAATTATTCCGCATGACAACTAAATCATCATACAATGTATTGGTTTTTTCAGGAGGGGTGTAATCAGCCCAATCTGCATAATCGAAGTCTAAAAATAAGTCATAGTGATCATCATATTCTTCAAAATCATCTGAAGACATCATATGGGCGTGTTTTTCTTGCCACTCTTTGTAGACTTCATTTTGAGTGAGTTCTGCACCTAGTTCTTCAAGGTAAGGGACGTGGATGAACGCAATCCACTCCGCAGGATCGTCGGGCCCCCTCATATTGAAATGTTGATGTTCAATTCCACCGGGTTTTATTGGGAGAATAATAAGATCTTCGGGCCCCCAGGGGTGACGCACATCGTCAACTAATGTTTCCCCGGATCCTTTCAGTCCAAGGATGACAAGACTCCCTTGGTGAGTGTGCCGGCCATTCCTATCTTCTATTGTTTTCCTAAAAACGAGTCGGTCGGGGAGAACCGCATCAGGTTTGAGAGGGGTTGAATAATATTTTGATTTTCCATTTCTCCCAACCTGCCAAGGGACATCTGATGATTTAGTTACGTGAGGGAGTTCTGTTCGGTCTCGAATTATTTTCAGATATTCAAGAAAATTTTCATAAAAACCAGTGGGTTCCGGTTCTTGTTCTCGTACATGGGTTCTTTCTTTCTGACCTGCCATACAGGAGAGTAATACCTGATACGTTATAATAGTGGTGGATGGTGACGAGGGTGGAGGTACAAGAATGTCACATCGTCTAATGTCGATGGTTAAACCGACATAGGAAGATCTATATTGGAGATACTAGAACTTCATGATATGAGTATTATCCTACAAGTAGAAACCACAGGACACCAACATGGAATGGGCGGTCAAGTGATAATTGATTCGATTGTCATGGAACAAGAAGAAATTTCAGTTGGAGATACTATTTTGATAAGAACGGCTAGTGAGAAATTTGCTTTGGCCCATGTGGGGAATCCCAAAGAAGGGGATGAAGGAAAAGGCTACATCAGACTAGATAGAGGAATCAGAGGGGCCATCAAGACGACGATTGGTTCCATGGTAGAGATAGAACCAGCAGAGGTTGAGATTGTAAATTCCATTAAATTTGCCCCATTGTCGGATGTTTCGGGAGTAGATGCAGAGCAGCTTTCGGAATACATAAAGGAAAGTTTTGTCGCTAGAGGAAGATTGGTTAACCAAGGAGTAATCGAATATGTAGCACTTCCCGGGAAGGGATCTGCAACTGCGTTTAAGATACTAGAATCAGATCCAGATAGCGGGATTGTTAGTAAAGATACAGTAGTAGAAGTAGAGTACGCATTTGATACCTGGGGAATGTCTAGAGAAGCTACTTTTGATGACGTAGGAGGACTTGGAGAAGAATTGCAACATATAAGAGAATTGATCGAATACCCCATAAAATTCCCAGATGTATATCAAGAGATTGGAATAAATCCCGCCAGAGGCGTGCTATTATTTGGCCCTCCCGGTACGGGGAAAACATTGATGACTAGAGCCATATCTAATGAATTGGATGCCAATTTCCATTATATAAACGGGCCTAGTATCATTAGTGCAGGATATGGGGAAACGGAAGGGAAATTAAGAAGTATTTTTGATGCAGCAAATCACACTCTACCCTCAATAATTTTGATTGATGAGATAGATGCAATTGCACCAAATCGGGACGATACGGGATCATTTACAGATCTCCGAGTTACAACGCAACTACTCGAATTAATGGATGGTTTGCAGTCGGTTCAAGGAGTAATGGTGGTTGCTACGACGAATCGAATTGATGCAATAGAACCCGCATTAAGACGCCCAGGTAGATTTGATAGAGAATTATATGTAGGACCACCGAATGAAGAGGCACGTAGAGAAATATTAGGGATACACACCAGAGGTATGTTATTGGAAGAGAATTTCTCAGAGGCAGTACCGGGACTTGCTCAGCGAATGAATGGTTATACAGGAGCAGACATAAGAGAATTGGCCAGAGAAGCCGGAGTCAATGCTCTAAGAAAACAATTTCCATCGGACGGGCCGGCTAATAGAGAAGATATGTCACTATCAGACCTGGTAGTTACAGTGGATGATTTCGAGCATGCGTTGAAAACCGTTCAGCCGTCAGTTTTGAGAGGTCCACTTGCACGGGATTCAAAATTGACTATGGAGAATATAGGAGGCTTAGATGAAGTAAAACTCAGATTGAATGAACTGATCAAAGCCCCGCAAGAGAATGCAGAAATATTTGAGAAAATGGGAATAGAAACACCCCCAGGGATACTAATCGTTGGTCCACCTGGGACAGGGAAAACAGCTTTGGCTCAAGCTGCCGGGAATGATTTTGGAGCAACATTTTTGCAGGTTGAATCTTCGGACATATTTAGTGAATGGGTAGGGAGATCGGAGAAGGCGATAAAAGAAACATTTCTAATTGCACGAAGAGCGGCCCCATCTGTTATTCTCATAGACAATATTGATTCCATGGCTCGTAAAATTGGTGAAGGAGGGGGAGAATCAGTTAGTACACGGGTTATAAACCAGCTTTTGACAGAAATTGACGGGTTGAGAGAGCATGATGTGAAGGTCATTGGTACAACGGACAGAATTGAAGATATTGATGAATCACTGCTTTCTCCAAGTAGATTTGGCGAGATAATTCATTTGCCCCCACTTGATGAGAGAGGCAGATTGGAAGTGATAAAGATACACCTGCAAGATGTAGAAACGAAAGTGACAGAAGAGGAAATGAAAAATATTTCTAAGAAATTAAAAGGGTGGTCTGGTGGTAAATTGGCATCTCTTTGTGAAGAAGCAAAATTATCAGCAATAAGAGAAAAGGATTATAAAGAAATAGTAGTTGTAGAAGGAAAGCATCTGGAAAATGCACTTAAGAAGTTAAGTGAATAGTATATTAAAATTATACAACGACTGATTTTTCGGATTCGTCAAGTGCCTCATATTCAGGGCAATTTTCTAACTGTACGAAACCACTTCCAAGGTCATATCCAAGTGAGAGATATCTTGTGGATTCGGATACTATGAAAGTTGCAGGTTTATCGGGGTTTTTATTGAAATGCTGGACCGCGAGTCCTTCGGGGATGACAGGGATGCCCAGATAATCTTTTGCCTCCCAATCGTAACGTTTAGTACCCTCATAGCGAGGTCCAGAAATTTCGGTGTAGCCTTCACCTTCCATAATATAGTGCACTTGGCCACCTTGTCGGTGTTGCTTTCCACTGCGGCTCCCTGGTGGGATTTCCTGAACTGCAAATAGGGAAGAAATCACAGATCGGTCTTCCATAGCAGGGTGGAGATACCATTTCATTTTTCCCTGAGGATTGATTTCCCATTTAAGATCTTCCCCGCGGATGAGAGCCCAATTTCCTGCTTTTCTAGATTTTGCTACCATTTTCCGATAATTGTCGCGCTGAATAATAGATTCATCATAGTAGGTTTTGACAGACTCAGGAGCAGGTGGTTCGTAATCAATCCAATCGTCAAAATTGAAATTGCCAAAAAGATCACTAACCTGGTCATATTCATCTTTGTAGTCTTCGAAATCATCTGCAGCCATTATATGAGCGTGTTTTTCTTGCCACTCTTTGTAAGTTTCATTCTGCGTAAGTTGAGCACCTAGGAGTTCTAAAAAGGGTATGTCCACCATAGCCAGCCATTCGGCGGGATCGTCGGGACCCCTCATATTGAAATGTTGATGTTCCACCCCACCTGGTTTTACAGGTAGAATCAATAGATCTCCTTTTGCCCAAGGGACTCGCTCGTCGTCGACTAGTGACTCCCCATCTCCATGTAAGGCGAAAATTATTAAACCGCCTTGGTGAGTATGCCGCCCATTCTTGTCACGAATTGTTTTTCTAAAAATATACCAATCTGGTAAGACAGTATTCATGAAAGGGGTTGAATAATACTTTGAAGTCCCATTCCTGCCAATTTGCCAAGGTACATCAGTTGATTTGGTCACATGAGGGAGGTGAACCCTATCACGTGCTTCTTTGAAATATTCTAGTAATTGTTCATAATTTCCTTTGGGTTCGGGTTCATTTTCCCGGGTGTGCGTCCTCTCTTTTTGGGAGACCATATTTTTGTTTTTGTTTTAGAATATGTAATGGTGTCGATATAATAATCGTCTAGTGTCGAGCTCAGATTACTTCGGGGAGATATCAGAAAAACGACTGAAGAGGAACAATATAGGAATAAGGCTGAATAAAGTTATGAGAGAAAGAATTCCGAATCCAACGCGCAAACCAAGATCGTCGCCTATATACCCAATAACGATGGGGGCAAATGCAGAAAAGATGAAAATTCCAGTCCAAAGATATCCAAATGTCCTCCCTTCACGTTCAGGAGGGGTGATGGTGCTGAGTAGAGAATCTCGTGCGGGACTGATCCCCCAGAAACTGACCCCCATTGCGCCTAGAATGAGGAAAAGTAAGAGAGGGTTTAGAGAAAGTATGGAGAACAAAGTTATGAAAAATACTGAAAAAGTAACAAAGATGGCAATTACTTTTCTTGCGTCGTATCGGTCGACAAGTTCCCCCGTGAGAAGTTGTGCCAAGCCTCCGATAAATAATAGGGCGGCTAGATAAAAGCTTGCGGTGGATTCGGGAGTTATGAGGAGCGATCCAATTGTCAAAGTATAGGAATACTCGCGGATTATAAACTCGGGTAGAAATGCCATCACCCCGGTGGCTACAAAGGAATATATTGTGAAGAAAATAAATACTGCGAGTAGAGGGTATAGATATTCTTTTCGAGGAGGGAATGATCCAGATACAGTTGGGTTTTTGGAGATATTTTTTGGGAGAGATGACGAAAGGGGAGAAGTATCATAATTGCCGAGTCCAATATAAAGAATGGCTGCATAAATAATTCCGATAAGACCCAAAAGCAGGAGGATATCAGTCCAAACAAAGAATAGGAAGAAGAGACCCAATATTGCAGGTCCGGTCGCATCTCCAAGTTTGGAGGCACTACCCCACATCCCGTAGAATTTTCCTTTTACTTCTGTACGGACATTTCGAGAGATGATAGGATAGCCAGTAGGATGGACAACGCTCATTCCAATTCCATTAACAAATAACGCAAAAGCCATAAAAATAAATTTAATGGGAAAGGGCTCTCCCAAAATGGAGATGTAAGACTCCCCAAATAAAGGAGTAAATAGTAGCAAGGAGTAGCCAATTCCTGCCACAGCAAGTCCCAGTGGCAAAAATAGACGCCGATCGTATTTGTCAGATATTATGCCAGCGGGGGCTTGTCCTATTGCAGATCCTGCATATTGACTAGTGATCAATAAACCCAACTTCCACAGAGGAAGTCCGGTTTGGATGGCAATGATAGGGATCAAAGGAGGCAGAAGTCTCAGAAAGAAATGTTGCATTCCATGGACAGAGCTAATTAAGAGAGCAAATTTAAATTCTTCTTGGTTTAGTTTTGTCATATCGTGCTAATTAAAATAGAATTCTTGTGTAATTTTTAAAGGCTCGATAATATAACCTAACTCATGTGAAAAAATGAGAATTGGTGTAGAAATTTTTTTCGTAAGGGTATTTTTTGGAATAAAAAATGAGCGGGTTTCGCTCGGAACTCAGAAGAGTTCTTCAAAGAGTGGCAGGAATGCTGCTGGCTCTTGAATGT
>WTZU01000016.1 GCA_009889625.1 Candidatus Hikarchaeia archaeon HikBin5
ATGGCTGAGCGGTAAGGCGCACGCCTGGAAAGCGTGTTCCCTCACGGGATCCAGGGTTCGAATCCCTGTCCTGACGCTACGGAGGAGTAATTTTTCCATCGTTAACCTTTCTAGTCCAAAATATTATTCCAGCAGTCCCAACTACTGTAGGTATTACCCAAACGAACACACTGTTTGATACTGCGGTGACAAGGAATGCAGTAACAGTTGCAATTGTGCCACTCCCCATGAAAACAACATGTTGTATGATTCGAAGTTTCCCCCGTGGAGCCAAGCCCTTTTTATCAACACGAACTTGAACCCAAACAAGACCTCCGCATATCCCCGCGAAGATCAGTGGTACGATCCCAAAAATAGCACCTTTGCCATTTGTCGTTATCAATTCACTCCCTGAAAGTATTGCTATGCTAGTTACAAACAAGCCGAGCATCCCAACAATTCCAATTGCTATTAAAATACGATCAATTCTATTCACTTCACCCCCTCGATTCATTGCTCTTCTCCAGCCCACTGCAACAATATATCCTGCAAATATTCCAACCATCATTAAATACATCGGCGAACCTAAAATCACTAAAATAAATGCTGATAACGCCACAACAATCATCGCGAAGGAATATACTTTTCCAACTCGAGCGTGCCACTCTCTCCCTTTCTTAGTCACGAATGAACCTGCTGCAGTAATTAATGCTATCGACCCTGCAATAATGTGAACAATAAGAACAAACATTTGAAATTCCATGCCTCTCCATACATCCGAGAGGTAATAGCTTCTATCTGCACTCTATCCAAATTATCTTATTAGTTGTTCGAGTTGCAATCTAGACTTGTTGATGCTTTTTTTCACATTTGTGTTACTCGAAATAGAAAGTCTTTCTAGGATTATCCATGGATCTCTTCCTTCTTCAATTACATATTCAAAAAGTGAAACAATTTCCTTTTTATTCAAAATAAGAGATTGCATCAACCAACCAATTCCAATCGCAATCACAATTCCCATTTCCCCCTTGGGTAATTCCTGATCAATACTATTCAATTCAACAAATTTTTCAATTCTATCCAATTGAACTATATCGAAACATCTAGGACAAATTGAAATATATTCTTCATATTCTTTCTTCACCCTTTTTACAACTTCTGGAGTCTTTGATGAACTCATTTGCACCTGGCACGCTACACATTCCATCCAATTATTCTCTCCTTTGAAAATATATTTAAGCTTCTCCCGAACTCTCTCTTCCTTTCTTGCCCTTTATTTTTTTCAATCTAAATATTTCTTCTCTCTCTTGCTCCTCAAGTTTTTGCTCGATAAACTTTTGAATTTGATAAAGTTCTGGAAGTACTTTGAATTCTAGTGCATTCACCCGCCTCTTTGTGATCTCTATCTCTGTTAATAATTTTCTCATTCCAGTTTCTACCTCTGCTGCCAAAATAGTAGAATCTAATAACCTTTCATATGAATCTGCGCTCTCATCTATTCTTGCAGTTGTACCCAGTAATCCATATCCTCTTTGGTCAATCGTCTTTCTAACTTTACTAGAGTTTATCTGCGGCACCACAACACCCATAATGTTTTTCGATTCAACATCTATTTCTGGGTGTTCTTTTAGAGCTTCTGCCGCCCCTCTGACTGCAATATCTCCCTCCATGGCACGCGCAATATCCATGGTTCTTTGGGCTTCTGTATATGCTTGTGATAATTCTTCTCTGACACCTTTTGCATTTTCTAAAATTCCCATGAATTCCATTATTAAACCATCACGCTTCTGTTCTAGAGTATTGTGTCCTCTTTCGGACAATTTTATTTTATCCTTAACTCGAAGTAAATTTTTCCGGGTTGGTTTAACATCTTCTGCCATTTTTATTTATCCTTCCACTTTAGAACCCTCTGGGGTCTCTTCATAGTATTTTTCTATGTATGATTCGTCAATACGGTTCAGTTCAGTTTTTGGAAGCATTGACAATAAATTCCATCCCACACTAAGTGTATCTACTATGGTTCTCCCTGTTTTGTAACCCTGCTGGATAAATTCTTTCTCAAATCTATCTGCAAAATCCAAATATGTGTTGTCTCTTTCCGAAAGGGCTTCTCTTCCTACAATATTCACCAATGAACGAAGGTCCCTTCCTTCTGCATACCCTGCATATAATTGATCTGATACATCACCGTGATCATTCCGTGTCAACCCTTCTCCAATCCCTTCACTCATCAATCTACTCAAAGAAGGAAGTACATTTATCGGCGGTTCAACACCCTTCGAATGGAGCTCACGATCTACATAAATTTGTCCTTCTGTAATGTATCCTGTGAGATCTGGTATTGGGTGGGTGTCATCATCTCCCGGCATTGTTAAAATTGGTATTTGCGTAATTGACCCTTCAACTCCCTCTATTCGTCCTGCTCTCTCATATAACATTGACAAATCCGTATACATGTATCCTGGATACCCGCGCCTTCCTGGGACTTCTTCTCTAGCTGCTCCAATTTCCCGAAGAGCTTCACAGTAATTCGTCATATCCGTCAAAATGACTAACACATGGTAGTTAAGATCAAACGCTAGATACTCTGCGGTTGTTAATGCCAATCGAGGAGTAATGGTTCTTTCCACCGCAGGATCATCTGCTAGATTCAAAAATACAACAGAACGTTCTAATGCACCAGTGCGTTCAAAGTCATCCATAAATTCATTCGCTTCTTCTGCTGTTATCCCCATGGCAGCAAACACAACTGCAAACTCCGAACTATCTCCTTCCTCATTTTCTTCCGGAACAGTTGCCTGTCGAGCTATTTGTAGTGCTATTTCATTATGTGGCAATCCTGCACCACTAAATAGAGGGAGCTTCTGCCCCCTGACTAATGTATTCATTCCATCGATAGATGAAATTCCAGTTTGAATAAATTCTCTTGGATACTCTCTAGCATATGGGTTGATCGCAGTCCCAACTATGTCTCTGCGATCCTCCGGTACTATCTCTGGGCCCCCATCTATGGGTTGTCCTGATCCATCCAAAACACGACCTAATAAATCTCCTGTGACTGGCATTTTCAAAGTCTCACCTAGAAATCTAACTGAACACTTTTTATCAATGCCTGTTGTGCCTTCAAAAACTTGAATTGCAACAAATTTATCTGTAGATTCCAATACTTGTCCGCGCCTCATCCCCTTCCCACTCAATTCAATTTCAACCATCTCTCCGTACCCTATCGGTTCATCTATTTCTGCAAAAACCAATGGGCCACTGACTTCATTTATTGTTTGGTATTCTTTCATTTTAGTATAACTCCTTTAACTGATCCGCAATCTCTTTCTCCAACTGTGATATGAACTTGGTATGATCTTTAGCAGTCCCTATCCGATTTAATCTGGGAACTGCTTCCACCGTTTGGATTTGTTCAATAGAAGCACCTCCAGATAGTGCCTTAAACGCTTCATCATTAAACGTTTTTATCGCTTTAAACGTCAAGTAAGTTTTCCCCGGTTCTGAATATGTATCAACATCGTGATATGCATTTTGCTGCAAAAATCCTTCCCGTAGATACCTAGCAACTTCTAATGTCAATTGCTGATCTTCTGGTAATGCGTCTTTCCCTACTAGTTGTACTATTTCTTGCAACTTCGCTTCCTCCGCGAGCGTCCTAACTGCCCATTGACGAACATCTGGCCAGTCACTTTCTACATTCTCACATAACCATGGATCTAGCTGATTCCGATATAATGAATATGACTCATTCCAATTAATGGCGGGGAAATGCCTACGTTCGGCAAGGCTTGCATCCAATGCCCAAAATGTCTTGACAATTCTCAATGTATTCTGAGTAACTGGTTCTGAAAAATCCCCTCCTGGGGGAGAAACAGCCCCTACGATTGAGATGGATCCTTGCGTTTCATTTAGATTTGTAAACAATCCAGCACGCTCATAAAATGCTGACAAACGTGCAGATAAATATGCCGGATATCCTTCTTCACCCGGCATTTCCTCCAATCGACTTGAGATCTCACGCATGGCTTCTGCCCATCTCGACGTGGAATCTGCCATAACTGCAACATCATACCCCATATCTCGATAATATTCTGCAATAGTTACTCCTGTATATACGCAGGATTCTCTTGCTGCAACAGGCATATTAGATGTATTTGCAATCAAACATGTTCGAGACATTAATGCTTTGCCTGATTTGGGGTCTTCTAGTTCTGGAAACACTTCAATAACTTCTGTCATTTCATTCCCACGTTCTCCACATCCAACGTACACTATTATGTCTGCATCAGACCATTTCGCAAGTTGGTGCTGAGTCACCGTTTTCCCCGATCCAAACGGACCTGGAATGGCTGCAGTTCCACCTTTTGCTATTGGGAAAAGGCCATCCAAAATTCTTTGCCCTGTGACTAGGGGTATAGTTGGAGTATGTTTCTCTTTGGTCGGTCTAGGGGAGCGAACTGGCCACTTTTGACGCATAGTTATTTTTTCACCAGAATCCAACTCACAGACCTCGTCCACCACTGTGTATTTTCCTTTTTCTATTCGTTTCACTTTACCCCCTTCAAAATTAGGTGGGACCATTATCTTGTGCTCTATACTCTCTGTTTCTTGAACCGTCCCTATGATGTCACCTGCTTTTACTTCATCTCCCTTTTTAACAATGGGTTTGAATTCCCATATCTTTTCCAAATCAATTCCAGGAGCATCAACTCCTCTGTCTAAAAATGCTCCTAGTTGCCCCTCTAATACGGCCAAAGGGCGTTGGACTCCATCATAGATCGAATTTAACATTCCTGGGCCTAGATCCACTGATAACGGCTCTCCTGTGTTTTCTACTGGTTCACCTGGAGAAACTCCTGATGTCTCTTCATAAACTTGTATGGTTGTTAATTCATCTTTTATTCTAATCACTTCTCCCATCAATCCTTCATCTCCTACATAGACCATGTCATTCATCTTCGCATCGAGACCTGCCGCAGAAACGACCGGTCCACTTACTCTTTTTATAATTCCATCCTCGATAGTTTTCTCTTTTGCTTGACTCATTTTTAATCACTCATTAAATCAATACCTATGGCACGTTTTATTTGTTCCCTCAACCCACTAGACTCTATACTACCCAAAGTCACAACAGTGGGTTCTACACTTTCTTCAACTAATTTCCTCACACCTCTTGACAAATACGCAAGATCCTCTTGATGCATAACAACAATGCCCACTTTTTCATCTTTTAATACCTCTTCGACTACTGCATCAAGTTTCTGGGATTTATCTGTCTCTTGGACGATTTCATTCCGTCTAACTCCTGCGAGTTTGAATCCAGTGGTGAATTCTGGCCCTCCTACAACTGCAATTTCCTGACTCATAAAATCACCAGTTGCTTCTCTATTTCTTCTGGTGAAAGACCTGCTTCTTTCCCCCTTGCAATCGCACGTACATTTTCTATTTCTTTCTCCTTTGAAAGAACAAATGCAATTACTGGACAAATACTCAATGGGTATAAGTGGGACAACCGATCACAATATTCTAGCAATACGGATTCTAATTCATGTTCGAAACTAATCAAACTCTCTGTATTCTCGAGTTTTTCAATAGCTCCAGCCAGCTGTTCACCATATGCTGATTCCCGTATCATCCCTATTGTTTCATCCAGATTCTTCATCGACGATGATAGCTTTGAAGATGTAAATTGCTTACCACCCTGTATGTAGTAATCCACAATTGAAATCTCCGATCCACTATGTGCAATCCTGAGTGCATTCATTACATTTTTAAAATCAATCTCTGCACGTAGGAACTTTGTATATAATACTAAAGATGGATCCTCTACTACTTCTATTTTTTTCAGAAGTTGCTGATAGTACGACCTATCGATGGCATTTTCTAGTGACACCAATAGTCCTGTTTCTTCATATTCCCTAAATGCATTTGCCAATTCTTCACCGAACATAGTTCCTTCTAGTAGTCCTACGAATTCTTCTACATTTCCCACACCAATTAATTGTTCTAGAAAAGAGATTTTAAATTCACCCGCAGGAATGAGATCATCTCTAATTCTTTCACCGTCTTCTTTTGCATATATCCCTCTAAGAATGGTTTTTGCATTCCACGCATCGAATTTCTTTAAATAACGAGATATGTGTTCATACAATTCCCCCTCCGACCATCGCAATAAATCTTCGAATTGACTAGCTAGGTTGTGATTTAAAGCATATTCTATAAGATCTGCTCCTTTGTATCTAGCGCCAAATTCATTCATCTCCTGTGCATAAGTCGTCTCTTCCATATATCTGGAAATTTCTCCCGGACCCATCCGAATAAATTTCCTGTATTCTTCGTCTCCATATAAATAGGCTCTACGAGTTTTGACCCTCGCCGATACATATTCATAATTCCCTGTTTCCGAGCTACTCATTGACTTGATCCAAATAACTGTTCACTTATGTTTTTTAATTCTTCTGTCCACACAGTTTCAATAATTGAGTCAAATGTGTTATTAACACGCATACGGGCCGATTCACTTTCCATTACAATACCACCTATGCATTCACATTCACCTCCATATTTTACACCCTTGTGCTTTTTCAATAGAGATTTAATTAACTTTTCATCCTCTGATCTACCATATACAATCACATCTTTCATACCAACAAATTCTTTAACTGATGATTTCATCAATTCTTCCGTTAATTTTTCCCTTTCCTTTCCTTTTATTTGAGAAATCTCATTTTCTATTTCCTTTCTAACCACTTCTAGAAGATCACGTTTCTTTTCAAGTGTTTTTTGCTTAGCCGCCAAATTCGCACTTGAGAATTTTTGTTCTTGTTCTAACTCTATCCTCCGAGTTATTTCTTCTTTCCCCATGGTTCTAATGGCAGAAGCTTCTTTCTTCGCTTTATCTACTACTTCTTCTCCTTCCACCTTTGCCTCTGAGAGAATTCTCTCGGCATCTCCCCGAGCTTTACCTCGGATATCCTCAACGACAGTTTCGAGACTCATTACTACTTACCTCTTCACACTAGGAATATAACCACCAGTGCGAGGATAACTAGTGTCTCTGGTAATACAGTCATAACGAGGCCGATTCCAAAGAATTCTCGATCTTCAGCTATTGCACCAACTGCCGCGGCACCAATGCCACGCTCTGCAATTCCTGCTCCTAATGCAGCAAGTCCAACTCCTAGGGCAGCTGCAGCCTTAGGTGGAAAAGCAGCAGTTTCAGTAGATACATTTTCAGCTAGCGGTACGGCGTTATTTGCGAGTAAGTCGAATATAATTTCAAGCATGGATTTTACTTCACCATCCGTGATGTATGTAATTTAATACACGAACGTCAATAACTCAGTTCACTTCCTTGATAAAACTTACCAAATTCTCCTGCCGGTGTTTGAGATCAAATATTTGCCATTCTTCTCTTACGTATAACGCCGATTTTCTCCAAATGGGGTGTACTTTATTCCCCCTCCTGCATAGAATTTTTGGAAAAATTCTACATACTCCAAACGGACAGACTGCAATCCTGCACTTGTAACTCCTAGTGCTAATACTATGGCATGCCCCACAACCAAAATAATGGCCCCTCCAATCAATCCCGCAATACCAAAACTAGCAGGGTGAATTAATCCTGGAAATATCATTTCTCCATGTACTGCCGCTACAGCTGTATTGTGCATAAAATGACTTGCACCATCTTCTGCTATGTATGCTCCAAATACTAATAAATTCACCACAAACGCCATGCCTGCCTTTGCTAATAATACTGCAGGTATTCTGGCATATGATAAAATATTAACAAGAACATTCGGGCTTTCTAGAATCCCAATTATCGCTCCCAGAACACCTTGATGTTTTACTTCCCCCGCAATCATCAATACCAACCCTATGGCCGCAATACCCAATGCCAATATCCCCGTTTCTGGAGAAAACCCTGTAAATGCTAAAGGTTCTTTTGATAGTTGTACAAATAGTAAGTCTGGTTTGACATCCCTTGAGTGCGTACTGAAAACCCATGTCCATACACCTAACATTAACAGGATCCAAGATCCCCGTTCCAATATGGCGTCAACTACACTATGTTTCATTTTATTTACAAAACCTAGGATGTACCCAATACTGACGTGAACTATCCCTATTAACATAGCTACAACAAGCCATAGAAGTGCGAAGTGAGCTGTCTTGGGGGATAGTCCTTTCTCTATTGGTGGGTGTCCTCCCCAGACTATTTCTCCTAATACGTGCATCCCAAAGACCTCTCCATATGCTATGCCAAATATAATTGTGAATATGCCTGCCCACAATGCAACTCCTCCTAGACTTTTTATCCCCATACTGTCTGATCTATTCATTAAAAGATATCCAATTATTGCATAACATATTCCATATCCAACATCTCCAATCATGAATCCAAAAAACGCGGGAAATGTAAGGAATATTATTAATGTCGGGTCCAATTCTGAGTATTTGGGCCTTCCAATAGTCTGGACCAAAACCTCAAACGGCTGAACACTTGTAGGGTTATCTTGAATTACTGGTGGTTCTGATGCACCAATTTTTGTGTCTCCTTCAATCTCCGATTTCCCAACAGATTCTCCATGTTCTGCAAACCCATCTGAATCATATTCTGCACGCTCGAGTTCTTCCAATGCTATGTGATCTCCAATAGTTTGCTCTAATTTTTCATTTAATTCTTGTAAAAACACAGTGGGTATCCAACCCTCTGCAGTGAAGGTGTTTTCCGTTGTTGCAAATAATAACGGGGCCTCTGTTTTCTGGACATCAATGCTTAATTTTTCTTCTACGGCAAGTAAAAACTGCTTAGTCTCGCCCTTTATACCTTCCATTTGGGTTTTAATAGATTCAAGTTCCTTGGATAATTCTTCTTGCTCACTCTCCAATCCTGCAACATATTCTTTCACTTCACCTGATATCTCTGGAATCTCTACCCGTTCAAAACCCGTCATCTCTAGTAAAGATGGGATCTCCACAACGCCCAATTCCGCAACTATTGCCACGGAATTTTCCCCATGAAATATCTCTATGGGTTTTTCGATTCCATCTAATGCTTCTGTTATTTTCTCAACATCTCCTCTTCCTACAAACACATCCACTGAATTGTATCCTTGCAATAGATCCAAATCGATCCCTATGTCTACAAAAACATCTGCTTCCAAACGAAGTTCTTCAACACGCCGAATTCTATCTATAATCTCTCCTCTTCTATCCTCAAGCCCATTGACATCTGACCGAAGTTCCTCTAATTTTTGATTTATTTCTCCTTCTTTAAATTCATACTTGGATTCAAATTTTTCACTCTCTATTTTAAGAATATTTTCAATTGCACGAGCCGTAACCAATTTTTCTGATGCTTCTTCAGCTATCTCTCCTGGTTCTCCTCTTTGGAATCCCTCCCATGACTCATCATATTCAACCAAGTGTATAGCATTTAACTCGTGGATGGTCTCTATGAATTCTCCTATTACTCCTTTTGATCCCGTCACCGAGATCCTACTCATCTGCTTAGGCCTTAGCATTAATTGACTCCTTAAATCGATCCTTTACAAACGAAATAACCTCATCATGATTTTTTGATGCCTCTTTATCCAATTTCTTGATATCTTTATCTACATCTTTGAGGATTTTTTTACATTCAGATTCTATCTCATCCACGGCCTTTTTCAATTTTTCACTGTGAGTTTTAGCTATCTTATCTTTCTCTTTCTCTATGATCCCTTCTGCCTTCTTCTTTCCTTTCTCTATGATCCCTTCTGCCTTCTTTTCAGCATCCGAAATGATTTTTTCAACTTCCGTCTCTATACCTTGAATTTTTTCGAGGACCTCTGGCCTTGCCATCTTGTCAATTCTTCTGCCCGGTGGATATTTGTTCGTTTCGTTCAGAGTTCAATTAGATTATTCTTAAATTCTTTATCAATTCACCTGCCAATGCCAAACGCATGTTTTTTTCCCAACCGGGGAAATTATCCTTTTAATGGGATTCTTAGAAGACAAAAAACGTGCCCGAATTTTCTATAAATATTTATCAATAATTTATGATACTATTAATCCACTCTTTTGGACTGTCTCTATGCGAGAAACCGCCCTAGATTTATTTAATATAACTCCGACTGATATGATCTTGGATGTAGGTTGTGGTACTGGATTTGGAACTGAGGGTCTTCTAAACAGAACAAAAAACATTTATGGGCTTGACCAAAGCATTCATCAACTCAATAAAGCACATAAAAAATTTTCCACACTCCACCCTCTTCCCTTATGCCTCGGAGATGCAGAAAATTTGCCATTCTCTGATGATACATTCGATGCCGCTTGGTCCTCTGGCTCTATTGAGTATTGGCCAAATCCCATCGAAACTCTTTCTGAAATCCGACGTACAGTCAAACCAGGTGGAAAAGTTTTAATCGTGGGCCCAAACAAACCGAAGGGAATTTTAGCCAGAACTTTAGCAACTTCTTTGATGCTTTTTTATAATCAATCCGAAGCAGATCATCTATTCACCTCCGCTGGATTTGAAAATATCAAACATATAATTTTGAAAGCACACATTGGTAGTCCACCCGCAATAGTAACTTTAGCAACTGTACCCTCTTCTAAAAAATAAATTCACTCTAATCCTGCTTTATATTCTCAACTTCGTTCATAGGAATTGGGTCTATTTGGATGTCAATAGATTGTCCCTCTATTTTTACAACAGTATTAACACCATCTCTTGGGGAAAGAACCCATCCTCCGTTCTTTGCTATCAATTTTTCTCTATTGCCCATCGAAACCATTGCAGATGCACTCTCTCCTGTATCTTTATCTGTAATTTCTATTTTAGCAGGTCCTCCTACGAAACTTCTCCAGACTACCACTCTCTTGCCCTCTTCTACAAACTCCACTTCAACTTTCGGATCGATAAGTCCTATTTTCCTTTCTTGGACTTCATAAAATACATTTTGAGTCCCTCCATCTAGATACGCTTTAATCGATCCACTTTCAAATTCAATTTCGACTTGATATCCTCTTCCCTTCCCCATTATCCCGGTTTGTTGGTTTATTTCCGAGTCGTACGCGACAGGATATATCTCTGCAGTTCTACTAATTGCTTCACTCAGACTCATACCTCTAGATAATGACTCTTGGTCCCATACATGCGCTTCTCTAAGATACCTTCCATCTCTAATTGCAGCTAAGACTAATCCTCTTTCTGATACTGCAATATACACCTCTCCTGCATCTCTCTCTCCTTTCACCACTTGATGTAGGTATTGTTTCACAGGCCCTTCGAATGGTATCAATTCTTCATTGAGGGTCATTATTCTCCCTCCAAATTCCATTTGCTGAACACGGTCTGATTCTTTTTCTATATGACTCAATAGGTCTCTCAACGCCCTCGCATCGGCACTTATTAACATCAAATCTCTGACAAATTCTTCTGATTCAATCCAGCCACTTTTCCATTTATTCTGATTTTCTCTAAATCTATCTGCCACTTTTGCCGATTCAATTTCCACTTCAGTAGCCGCTTGGAATAAAATTTCCCTTTTTTCATTTTCTCCACTTACCAATGCAACTTCTCTTGAGACTTCATCTTTCTTTAGATCAACACGAATGGCCCTCCTATCCATTGCAATCGAACTCGCCAAATTGGGTTTCTGAATCATAAAATCAGAACGATCTATCTGCCCGATCCCTACCATCCTAATTTCCTCTTCTGACAATTTGGAACTGGGTAAAGCTCCTCCTGAAACTCCTCCCACTGAGGTGGAGGCCAAAACTAGAACAACTAAGATCATATTTAAGCCCTTATTCATTACCCCCTGTATGTTTCCAACAACCAAAAACGACCCTATATCTATAACATCTGCTCTAGCAAGATTTTTTTTTCTTTAAACTGAACAGTTTATTATGTCAACCGTACTGTCAAGATACTTTTTTATTTTAATTATACTCTTGACAGCGGTATGTGGGAGTTCCCTGGCTCAAGAAGATCCTGATAATACCACTATTCGAATAATTCTCACTCCTACGGGAGAGGCAGTTTGGACAGTTGAATTAAATTTCCCGATCACCACGCCTGCTGAAAAACAATCATTCACGACATTTTCGAACAATTTCAAATTTAATGGCCAATCTCATATCTCATTAACCCCCTTCGAACATGCTGTCACAACCGCTTCAGCTGAAACTGGGAGGGAAATGGAGTTGCAAGACGCTTCTTATTCTTCATCTATCTACGAAGACCATGGTTCTCTTTCTCTGACGTTCGTATGGACTAATTTTACTAAATTCAATGAAGATGGAATGGATTTTGGGGATGTATTCCTTGTAGAATCAGGTAATACTTGGATGCCTCTTTTATTAGAAAACCAAGAACTCATAATTGAGTTTCCACCTAATTATGTCGCCCAAAGCTCTTCACACAGTATCTATAATGGAACACTCCACGTAATTGGGCCAATCGAATTTGCCCCAGGAGAGCCTTCGGCAACCCTTATCCAATACTCTTCTAATGCTCCCCCTTCTGATCAAACAACTCCATTTACTCTCTCTCTTTCCATTGCCATTTTATTCCTTGTGATTGTGGGCCTGTTATGGATATTAAAACGAAATTTCAACTGGTCTTTATTTTCTTTTATTTTTTCAACTTTCCCCGCCGCTGCTCAATATCCAATTTTGAAAAGATATTCCCCCCCATTTATCCTAGATGAACCCCCTCATCCAATGACCTATGAACCTTTGATATCAGACGAGGAACTTGTACTCTCTATAATCCGACGGCAAGGGGGTCGGATTAAACAAGTCGACATAGTTGAAAAAACAGATTGGTCAAATGCAAAAGTCTCTCAGACTTTATCCCATCTAGAACGGAAAGGATTCATAGAAAAACTGAGAATCGGAAGGGAAAATTTGATCTCTCTTCGCAGACGCGAAGGTCCCGATCGATAATACCAAAACCCCTGGGCGATAAATTACCCCTTGTTTATTATCATGAGAATACTTGTTGCAATCACTGAAGTCGCCACACCCGACGACAAAATAGATTTTTCTGATAAGTCTATCACTGAAACTAATTTCACTTATGGTTTGAATGAATGGGATGAATATGCAATAGAAGAGGCCATTCAAATTTCAGAATCTTCCCCCGAATCAGATGTGATTTCAATTACGATAGCTCCTCCTAGTGCGGAAAAAACAATTCGAATGGCACTAGCTAAAGGGGTAACAAAAGCAATTAGGGTATGGGATCCTCAACTAGAATCATTACCATTTCTAGATTCCCAATTAAAAGCAAAAATTTTGTCCAAAGTAGCTTCTACTCTTTCCCCCGATGTGATCCTCACCGGCGTTCAATCTAGCAACGATTGTTGGGGATCCACCGGTGTAATCTTGGCTGCAGAAATTGGGTTTAATTGGGCAACTTTGGTTACTAAATTAGATATATCTGGCAAAGTTGCATCCGTGCGAAGAGAGCTCGAAAATGGAGTCGACGAAATAGCAGAGGTCAATTTACCCGCGGTTTTCACCATCCAAACTGGGATCAATGAACCTCGTTACGCTAGTCTACGTGGAATAAAACAAGCCCAACAAAAAGAACTAGAAGTGATGTCTCTAGGCGATCTATCTTCCAATTTGGATGAATTCAAACCCAAGACAAATTTAATCGAGTTTTCTCTTCCAATTTCTAACAATTCAATCCAATATATTGAAGGAACTCCTTCCGAACAAGCAACACAAATAGCTACTATCCTTAAAGATCATGGCTTTGGAGGTAGCTAATGTCTCCCGTACTGCTCATCGCCGAACACAGACAAGGGTTTTTGAATCCGGATACTCTTGGGCTGTTAAATGCAGGAATTGAATTGGCAACAATTCTTGAAACAGAAGCACATGTTGTTATTATCGGAAAAAATCTGGATGCTTTGGCCCAAGATATTAACATAGATGGTATACATAAAATTCACCTCATTTCTGCCCCCTCTGAATACACACATGATGTTTATATCCCGGCAATCTCTTCTCTGTTCAATAAACTAAAACCATCTTTAATTCTATCTCTACATACTTCTACTGGATCTGACTATTCTCCCGCTATCGCATCAATTTTGGATATCCCCTTTTTACCCGATGTAATTGAGATAAACTACACCAACCAAATAGAAATCATCCATGAAATGTACTCTTCAAAAATCCAAGCTAAAATCGCCTCGCAAATGCCTGCAGTAATTACCATTCGGCCCGGGGCATGGCCCACAACCACTTCTCCTGGAAATGCCACTCTCGAAAACTTCGATGTGGATATCTCTGAAGGGCTCCTCAATTTCAAAGTGAAAGATTACGAGAAAACCCCCATTGGCGACGTCGACATTTCTACTTCTGATTTATTATTAAGCGTTGGACGTGGCATTGAAGAGGAAGCTAATCTAGAGCTCATATTTTCCACTGCAGAAATTATTGGGGCTGCAGTTTCCTCTTCTAGGCCTATAGTCGACGCAGGGTGGCTACCAAAAGATCGACAAGTTGGCCAATCCGGGACAAAAATTTCACCTTCTATTTACCTAGCTGTTGGGATATCAGGCTCTGTACAACACATAGCAGGAATAAAAAATTCTAAAGTTATAATTTCAATCAATAAAGATCCAAAAGCCCCCATTTTCGATGTATCTGATTATGGGGTGGTTGGAGATTTATTTGAAATTCTACCTGCTCTAATCGAAGAGTTTAGATAGTTTCCATTTTCAATCTAATCAATTCCCATCGTCATCTATTTCTCTTCTTACATTCCACGTTCAAACGTGAATTATTCTGATGACCAGCGACTCCTAATTGAAACTCATATGTCTAAAATTGTGGATGGGATTGGCCTTCCAAAATTACGCAATTCGATCAGATATTCTACATTGTCAGGTGGTAAAAGACTTCGGCCAATCCTGACTTTATTATCGTGCGATATCGCAGGTGGGACTCAAGAAAATGCAATGGATTTTGCAGTTGGGATCGAACTTATTCACACTGCATCCTTGATAATTGATGACATAATTGATTCCTCCCCCTTTCGAAGAAAACAATATACTTCATGGGTCGAATTTGGACATAGTGACGCGGTTATCTCCTCTGACAGTCTGATTGGAGAGGCATTTAGATTATTTTCTGGTAACCCTCTCGCATTGGAGTGCGTTTCCAAGGCAATGGCAAACCTGGGGAGTGGGGAAGCAATGGAACTCGTTTCCCCTCCTCAAAATGAAGAAGAATACCTCGACCTCGCGCGCTGCAAAACTGGATCACTATTCCGTGCAGCCGCCGAACTAGGTGGAATCGCTGCACAATCTGAAACCTTCGTAATAACTGCACTCGGTGATTATGCCGAGGCTGTAGGGATGGCATTCCAAATACGTGATGATGTCCTGGACGCTACTGCAGATCCTGCCATTCTGGGAAAACCAACCGGGCAAGATGCCATGCTAGATCGGCCCTCTCTCCTCCGTGTAGCGGGGATATCTCCACTAGAGGCAAATTACCGTGCCCATCTTCAAGCAAATAAGGCGTTACGTATCCTGGGGGGCATCCCAACTGCAAAAAATAATACTATTGATTATCTTTCCGAATTAGTTAATTTCGCTGTCACTCGATCTTATTGATTTTGTATTCCTTCCCCAAAAACGAAAATACCAATGTACTCAAAAACCCGAGGATAGTCCCTATGATCAATACTATTGCCAAACTTTGTAATGTAACCATTTCTATCATATACCCACTAGCTGCATACAATACTCCTGCAATTGAGACAACATATATCGGCGCGTTTAGGGATCTTAATTCCATTCTCTTATTCAAATATTCATCTGTTATATGCCCTATGCTCCAAATAATACCCGCGGAACCAAACCATTGCACTCCCCCAAAAACAAAAGTAGCAATCACTTTTGCCACATTCATATCTGGGTCACTCCCTCTGTTCAATTCATTTATCAAATTGATTCCTTCGAGCCCCCCTATCACAATTACAATGCCACAAACCACATAAGAAACTAGAACAACCCTACCTGTGTATAAGTCTCTTTTTGCATTTTCTATAGTTGCACGTATTACGTCTCCCAAATCCAATCCTTTGTATATAACATATATTCCCATAATTGTAGCAATCATCCCTAGAACTGAACTACTACCTGCTACATTTTCAAAAATAATTGTCATTGGGTATATTAAAAGCAAAATCCCAAGTGGCAATAATAGAGTCCCTCTAGTTTCTGGATCACTTATGAATTGTTTCACTGTATAGTATGCCGATTCTAAACCCTCCGATTGACGAACCACTACTCTCTCAACCCCTCTAATCTCTACCCTAGATCTGATTATGGGCATTATACTCTCATCTTGTGCACCATCGGTTACTATTAATGTACTCAACTTTTCTCCAGAAAACATCCTATCAAGGACTTCTTCAATTTCTTCTCCAATTTTTCTCCCGGCAATTATGTCTCCTTTGGCACTCCCTGTTACCACCGCTATTTCAACAGATTCTGGAAGTGTATCTTCATAAATTTTCAATCCCTGAAACATGACATTCCCATCTGAATCTGTAGGGTCTTCTATAGCAAGCGCAACGGCAGCACTTTCTACAGCCCGACGTCCAATAACCGGGGTCTTAATCCCAGTTTTTCTACCAAGATCATCATCTAGATCTATACAGAGGATTAATAACATACTTATCCAAACACACCGAGAGCGGTTACGCTTTTGGGAACGCAAGCGTTTAGGCACCAGAATAACTATTTCTCGCATGCCGAATTGTCCTTTAGAGGCCGAATGCCCTAGCTTTTCCGAGCGTTTCCAAGGCCTAGGATGCCAATTTTATGCTAATAGAAGTGGAATGGATTGGTGCAATCACTATAGTCTCCCTGTACGAGAATTAAAACAACAACCTGTCAAAATAGGCGATGAAGTGGTCGTTACTGTGACTGATATCCATGAAAGTGGAGCTGGAGTTGGTCATACCGACGATGGATTTGTCATTTTCGTTGATGGAGTATTACCTGATGCCAGATCTCTTGTAAAAATCACTAGTTTAAAGTCTAGTCACGCACGGGCAGAAGAAATAGAACGATTGCCCCTGACACAGGAAGAAGAAGAACTAGCTCCTACTGAAGAAGAACTCCCTTCAAAATCTTCTCGACCATCTCGCCCGAATCTCGGTAGTAGAGAAGATTTTTGGGGATCTTAAATATCCCAATTTCACTTTCACCCTGCTTAGAAAGTATTATTAAACACTCCCACAAAGACTACACTATCTCCTATGAAAAAATGCGGAGATGGTACTAACTATGATTGATTTACGTAAGCAAGCGGAAGAATTACATGATAGACATTCAGATACATTTCAAATTGGAATTGAAGAGATAGAAGCTCAATTGCGCACTCTAGTAGAGGGATATAGCGTCCCTCTCGACGAGGCCATTCGAAGTGTTGTTAACCGAAACATACCCGAAAATAATAATCCTACTACCTCGACCAATAACTCCAATTCTCAGATAAAAGTTGGAGATATAAACTCTTCTGGACAATGGGTCGACATTCAAATTAAAATAGTAGATCTTTGGGATCCAACTAGTGATTCTATCGACCAAGTTGGATTGGTTGGGGATGAAACTGGAACCATTAAATTTACTAAATGGGCCAAGTCCAATTTACCCAAACTTGAAGCAAATGAGAATTATTTTTTGAAAAACGTTGTAACGGATGAATGGAATGGTAGGTTCTCGATAAAACTTAATCGAACAACAATAATAGAACCATTGAACCAAGACATCGAAATCGGGGATGGTTCGACCACAGTTGAAGGGGTCCTTGTAGACCTCCAATCTGGAAGTGGTCTCATTAAAAGGTGTACTATGGATTCTTGCACCCGGGTTCTTCTAAATGGCTCTTGTGCAGAACATGGAGAAGTCGAAGGAAAATATGATTTAAGATTAAAAGGTGTAATAGACGATGGAATCAATGTATTTGAAGTGATATTCAACGAACAAACAACTGAATCATTAACGGGAATTAGCCTCGCAGAAGCCGAATCAATGGCAACAGAAGCTGTTGATACTGGTGTGGTCCTCACAAAAATGCGCAATATGCTTCTTGGGAAATATTACAAAATCCAAGGTTCAAAATTCAGTAGATATTTGATAGCAAACGAGGCAAAACCCCTCTCCGATTCTCTGGATGCAGAAGCTATCTTAATACAGGCGAGGTCTATCTAATGAGCGTTTCAGTTTCCCGAGAAGTGGCGCGAAGGGTCTTTGCAAGTGAATTTAACACAGCGACTCACAGTTTCAAAGAATCCGACGATGAGCGTGCCCCAAATTATATTTTATTCCCCTCTGGCATACGTGCGAATCGTGTTTTCATAGTTGGTACTTTAACCCAATTGGATAATATAGGAAACGATTCGGAATGGTGGCATGGCCGTATCTCTGATCCAACTGGAATTTTCCATATTTTTTCTGGACAATATCAGCCCAACTCTACGAGTGTACTTCGAAAACTAGACCCTCCCACTTATGTTGCAGTAACTGGGAAACCAAATATATACTCTAGAGACGACGATGGAGTAAATGTATCCATTCGCCCAGAGTCTGTCACTGAAGTAGATGCCCTCACCCGAGATCGATGGGTGGCAGAAACCGCAATACAAACACTTGAACGGATATCCTCTTTCAGAGAAACTCCCGATCAATATGCAGAACAAGCAAAAATACATTATGAAACAGATCTGACGTCTCACCGAGACGCTGCTTTATTGGCATTAGAAAGTCTAACCGAACCTTTGTAATTGTATCGTCTGACACACATCAAGTCTGACGAACAATTAAATAGTTGGGAGTCTAGTCTAACCTACTATGAGGAAAACAAACAAGAACAAGACCATCTCTTTTCGTGTCAATGAACAGACATTCGAGGCTCTTCAACACATAGCAAAAGAAAATGGAATGTCACTTTCCACAGTTTTCCGCGATTACGTTAGAATGTTCGTAGAACGCAAAGGACAAGTCAGAGTTGTTCCAGAAGACCCACTCACCGATTCTGACGCCGGGTTCCCTCCTAGGGTTGAAGTACCTACAAGTTTCCTACGTGATCATGAACGGCTTGAATTGGAGGCTGGCCACTTACGGCAGCAACTTGCCGAGCTTAAAAGATACATTTCCGCCCTCCGCGAAAGAGAAGCCGAATCGGAAATTATTTTCCTCGAAGATATAGATGCAGAAAATGATGCTATTGATTCTTGGAGTATCTGATCTTCTATATTAGTAATTCTTTCTCCTTCCTAATTTGATCTTTTTTTTCTATATCTCCCATTGTATCTGCCATGGCTTCTAAAACTTCTAATGTTCTGATAGAATCATCTAGAAATGTAACAAGATCCGATGGATATGCATATATCATGTAATCTTCTTCCATTTTTTTCACAATTTCCTTCGGAGATCTCTTCTCGCCCCTGAGCCTCAAAATATATTTCATAAACTTTCTTTCCGGATGTTCACAATATGGATTTGATTCACAATCACAATCTAAAAAATCTTTTGCAAATGCGTATATGTATGGCCTAAAAGCCTGATCAATCTTCTCAATTTCTCCTGTAAAAAGAAGATCCAATGTAGCCCCACTGAACACTTTTTTTGGCACCCTAACCCCCATCTGTGCACATATCTGCGAATGATTCTTCAAATAAACCCTCTCTGTAATTGTCACTTCTATTATCTTATTAATTCCTATGTTAATAAAATCTCCTCACGAGTCGTAATGTATTTCCATTATGACCAAGTACACTGACTCGTGTCCGGGTTAGGGTAGTGGTTATCCTTCCGGCTTGTGGAGCCCGAGACGCGGGTTCAATTCTCGCACCCGGAC
>WTZU01000017.1 GCA_009889625.1 Candidatus Hikarchaeia archaeon HikBin5
GATTGTATCGAACCCTGCTTCTTCAAGTGCCTGTGCTTTGGAAGGACCAACACCTGGGAGATCTGTTAATTTAATTGTAGTTTCTTGTGTTTTTGGGCCAGGTATTTCTTCATCTACCTCATTTATTATTTCTTCCTCAGGAGGAGCTTGATCAGTGGGGGAAGATTCAATAAGATCTTCTGCTGCAGGGGGGGTCAATATGTCATCAATCATTTCGCTTTCTGCATCTACCGATCCGGTGTCTATGGATTCTTCTTCGTCGGGGATTTCATCCAATATGAAAAAATCATCGGGTAATTGAGCCCCGGGGGGAATAATTTTTACATTTACCCCAATAGTACCGAGTTTGAGTATTGCTACAGATTGGCCACGATCTACTATTTCTGCTGCAGGTTCACCATTATGTTTAATATAACCACGGTTGAATTTTTCAACACGTCCTCGGGCCCCAGTGACTTTTCCAGATAAGACTATTTCTGCGCCCAATGCTCCTGCGGCCATTATCCTATCTACGGTCGTGTGACCAGCTTTTCGGAAATACCACCCGCGTTCTAGTGCATTTGATAATCTATCAGCAACTATCTGAGCATTTAAATCGGGCTCATGTATTTCTTGTACATCTATTTGAGGATCCTCAAGCGAAAAATTGGTCTTGAGTGATTCGGTTATTTCACGTATTTTTTTACCGCTTTTCCCAATAACCATACCGGGTTTTTCTGCTTTTAGTACAATCTGAGTTCCCATGGGAGTCTTGGCGATTTCCATGCCCCCATAGCCAGCACGTTGAAGTGTAGTTTCTAGATACTCATTGATTTGAGAATTTTTTAATCCTTTTTCTACAAATTGATGTTCGTCAGCCATCTATGAACTCGCCTCCAAAATTAATTCTACATCGACTAAAGTTGTGTTCCAAGGGGTTGCACGTCCGAATGCCCTAGGTTTCATCCCACGTCTAGTTGCAACTCGGTGGGCTGCCACATGCATTATTTTCATAGAGGGAGAATCTAGACCTTTATTATCTGCATTTCCCATGGCATTGTTTAATAGCTTTAAGAATGCTCGAGAAGCTTTTTCGGGGTATCTTCCCGCGTCCCATCCAACAATATCCTTTCTATGCCCCACTCCACTATTGTGAGTTCGGAAAGGAATGGATCGTTTCTTTTCTATTACGGCTTCCAAGTAGGAGATGGCATCTAATGTTGTCTTTCCTTTGATCGCTCGAGAGATTTCTCGTGCGTGTTTTGGACTTATCGCTTGATTGCGGATCATTGCCCGAGCTGTTGTATTTTGGTCGGATTTTACTGAATAATTGATTCCCATGATATATCTATTTAAGTGGTACGAATTTTGAGGATCGGGTAGCACCTACCCCAGCTTGTCCATGTTTGACTCTATTTCGAGTTAATTGGAATTCTCCGAGATAATATCCTAGCATGTCTTCCTCTATTTTCACACGTTTGAATTTTTGGCCATCGTAAACCGCAAATGTCAATCCGATGAACTCTGGAAGAATGGGCATGTCACGAATATGGGTTCGTATAGGTTTGCTTGCGGTTGAAATTGGATCTCTTTTACGTGCTTTCTCACGTAATTTTTCTTGCTCGGTGGAAAGTCCTCTTTTGATTGTTCTTCGGGCCCTTGCAGGGAATAATTCTGCCACCTCCTCAAGAGTGAGGGCTTGTAACTGTTCAGTTGTATAGCCACGGTATGTGAATTCCCCTTCTTGGCCAGTGAGGTAATCTACTTTATTATTCATCTTGAGCCCCCTCTTCCTGTTCTTCTAGAAGCAATTGCTCCAACTTTTCTTCCAGGTGGAGCACCTCTTGCCACGCTTTTTGGACGGCCAGGATGTTGCCTCCCTCCTCCTCCGAAAGGATGGTCTGTTGCATTCATGGCCACACCTCTTACACGAGGGTATTTAGTACCCCTTACTCGCATTTTGTGGTATTTCTTACCTGCTTTGACAAATGGTTTTTCGGTTCGCCCCCCACCTGCCACCACGCCAATAGTTGCACGGCACTTAGGATTTAGTCGTTTGATTTCACCGGAGGGCAGTTTTACCATTGCGGCGTGGACATCATGACTGATCAAAATTGCACTTACTCCACTAGACCGAACGAATTTCCCCCCGTCTCCAGGTCTTGCTTCTATGTTGCAAACAGGGAGGCCTTCGGGGATTTCAGAGAGGGGCAAAGTGTTTCCTGGTTTTATTTCTGCAGAAATTCCAATTGCAATAGAATCTCCGACTGCTATTCCTTCAGGAGCTAGAACATATCGACGGTCACCGTCATTGAAATCTACAAGTGCAACGGGAGCACTTCTAGCGGGGTCATGTTCTATATCGATTACAGTTCCTTGTATTGCTTCGGAATTAGAAGGACTCTTTTTGTGAGTGAGATTGGCTTTGTATTTATGAGAAGGTGCCCTGAAGGTAGAACTACCAGAAGTTCCAGCACGTCCGCGTCTCTGACCTTGGATTCTACGCCCCATTAGAATACCCCCACCCTAGAAATAACATCTTGTGCGTCGTCTTCTTCGGATAATTGTACTGTTGCTTTTTTTGTTCCTTTCATTGTTATCTGAGTATTTACTTTAGTGACAGAGACACCATATTGATTTTCTACTGCTTGTTTGATTTCAGGTTTTGATGCACCGAGATCGACTATGAAAACTAACTTGTTTTCAAAATCGATAGAATCCATCGTTTTCTCAGTTATGAGAGGATACATTAGAATGCTCATTTATGTTCCACCTCTTGAACTGCACTTTCAGTCCATATGGTCAAGCGCCCTGCATGAGTCCCCGGTGCGAGATCTTCTGCATTGATTTGACTAGCTGTTACTGCATCTACACCAGGAACATTTTGGGCAGCCAGTAGGGCATCTCCAGAAGTAACTAGTAGTATCGATTTGGATCGTTTGTATTTTCTCCCTCTAGTTTTGCCCCTTCCAGCACGTACTTTTGCTGAGGCGGACCGAAGGAGATCTGCAGAAATTCCAATTTTATTGAAGACCTCTATAACATCTTTTGTTTTTGTTAAATCTGAAAAATCATCTGTTACAACAATAGGTAGTGTGACTTTTTCATCAAAATTGTGTCCTCTGGCCCGGACTAAATCTGGATTTGCGGTTGCGGCAATTGCACTTCTAATTGCTAGTCTCCGCTCTTTATCATTGATTTTCAGAGAATAAGATTTGGTAGATTTAGGAGGATGGCACCTTCGGCCACTGACGGTTTGGGGTGCCTTTCTTCCACGTCCATTGGACCTGGGTACTTGTGCAAGTCCACGTCCACTGCCTAGAGATTCTGCAGAAGTTCTTTTCCCAGCAAAAGGATCAGAACCATAGGGTTGTTTTCGGTTGGCTTGTGATGCCACTACTGCCTTCTGAATTAGGTCTGGCCGGTATGGTGTGTCGAATGCAGATGGAAGTGTTACCGTTCCTTCTTTTGTTCCGTTGAGATTGAGTAGCGTAGCTTTCATAGTAGATTATCCTTGATTTGATGATTTGGAGATGTGATGAATTTCAATAGGGGAATTGGATTTATTATTTGGCCTTATTGCTTTTCGGAATCTCAATAGACGTTTTTGAGGACCGGGCAAAGAACCGTGTATGAGTACATGGGGACCGTTTACTTCTCCATAGCCTAAAAATCCACCAGAAACGGATGATTCGTCTGCATTTCCTATGGAAACGAGGCGTTTGTTGTATTCTGTTCGTTGGTGATAGCCAGTTTGTCCTTGTTGTGGGACTGTAGACCTAACACGCGAAGGATTCCAAGGTCCAAGATTTCCGATACGTCGTTTGTACCCCTGTCGATAGTGTTTCCCTTTTCGTTTTTGAACCCCCCATCGTTTGACAGGCCCTTGTGTTCCTTTTCCTTTCGTGATACCTGCTACATCGAGATAATCACCTTCTGAGAAAATATCGGTCACATTGTGGACCCCACCTTCATGTAATAAGTTGAATGCGAAATCTAATCTATCGGAGATAGACCCCCCGCCAACTCTTGTTTCCATTATGTCTGGTTTTTTCTTAGGAACTCCTCGGACAGAAACAGGGACTGTGTGAGTTATCATTCGTATGTCACATATTTTATTTTGGTCAGATAATTCTCTTAGGGATTTTTCGGTCTCGTCCAAATTTGATTTTTTAGGTAGTGGTATTGACCTACTTAATGTTTCGTGGTGATTGTTTGTCCAGGCCTCAGTTAGAGGATAGAGTCCATATGGCGTTTGTTCATATGCTCGGACTGCAACCGCATGCATGGGAGGGGTCTCGACGAGGGTGACAGGGAATGTTTGTTCCATTTCAAAAAGTGGAGAATTTTGTTGATCGTTTGTTGCAACTATATGCGTCATTCCAGCTTTGTATCCAGCGAAACCCTGGAGCTTTGGCTCACTGTCGCTTTGTGGCCAAGAATTGAAACGAGGGATATGATCAGCCGCTCGTTTCCGGGGGCCATATGCGAGTGAACCTTTTCGGGGTCTATGCGTTCTAGGCATGATTGTTTTGTATTGTTTAGAGAGAAAGTAGTGCGAGAGTCGCTATCATCGCCTCTTCGGTTCGCACTATTTTGCTACCTTGTTTTGGAATTGTGTTGAGCCAACAATCAAACTTGATACCAGACATACCTGGATCAAGTGTTTCTTCGGGGTCTAACCCAAGAATCGTTGGCAAACCCCTGCCGGGGGCCCCAAATGCAACTGTCATTCCTTCCCTATCAACCCGAGATATAAGTTCATCTAGATCCTTATGTTCGAGTGGATTCCCGTACCGAGATGCAGCGATTTTAATTCCTGCATCATCTCGTTGTAATGCAGATTCTAGATCGGTGTTTTCGACTAAGATTCCAGGTGAGGAATCGAGTAGTAGTCGAGCTCGGAGTGGTTTTTCGGAAGAGATTCTGACAGAAACGCGTTGTCCCTCATCAACATCCATACCAGTAGGAATTGGTAGGGAAATTGGGTTTTGCATTCCGCAAATTACCCAAACGCGATTATCAGGTCCGACCTGGGTTACTATTCCTTGTCTTAACGACTCTAAATCTTCTGATCCAGAGCCGGCCCGTGGTAAAATTCCAAGAGGTGGTAGGACTCCAGCATAAGCCAATTCTGGGCGCTGTCCCCATATTTCTTTTCGGAGATATGGAGGAGTAGCAGCGTATCCCAAAACGGTGCTGATAAATTCTACACCTAAATCGCCTTCCCCAAGAGGATCTGGAAAAATGCAAATGCGATCTATATTAAAAATGGCAGCCGCGCGGGCTATATAGCCAATTTTAAGAGTCGCCATTCGCATATTCTCAGATTCCCGAGTGAGCGAAGTAGGTATGAGAACTGTTCGAGTCATCACATCGTCTTAGTTATCATACCACTAGACTGTAGCGATAGTTTCAGGTCTCAGCCCGTATAAGGGTGGCGCTTTGATCCACACCATGTGCCGCAGTCGCACGGAAATGTTATTTTGATAGATGTTTGTGGCGATTGAAGATAGATCTGTCACGCTCGGTTCAAGGAGAGACATTGTTCGTAAGTCTTTTTGTATCACCAAGTTGACATTTCTCTACTGGCGATGGTAGTGTAGTGGTATCACGTGACCTTGCCAAGGTCACAACCCGGGTTCGAATCCCGGCCGTCGCATGGAAATGGGTCTATTGAGCGTTGGGGAGTATAGACCTTCGGTGGATAACATATGCAAGGATAACTGGTGCGTATAAAAATATTGAGACGCAGTAAATAGACTGGACAATGGGTTCAGGTATAGTTCTATGGAATATTTTTAGGTTAAAATTGATATTATGTTGATTGTCCAGATACCTCATATCTAGATATGCCAAAATGGCAAAAATGAATCCGATAGTATTCATAAATCGGTCTATGTTTGCAACGGTTTGTCGGGAGGCCAAGATAATAAAAGCCATCGCGAAAAAGATCAAAATTAAATATAAATATTTGTTGGAGATGGTACGGGTTTTCATCAATAGTACTTTTGAGGGGGGGGGAATATATATGTTGTAAATACAAAAAAGAACAATGAAAGATATTAACTCAGAAAGTGGGAATTTTTATAAAAAAAGAAGGAAGGAAATTTCAGATAATGGAAAATTAATTCCAGTACGTTTTGAATCGTTAGAGAAAGAAGCGAAAGCGAAGCTTCGTCCGGGGCCATATGCATATACATCAGGGGGGGCCGGAGAAGAGCAAACAATGGCCTCTAATAGGAGAGAGCTTGATAGGTATGAAATTGTTCCACGCGTGTTAAGGGATGTTTCGGAGATAAATATGGGAGTTGAATTATTTGGTAAGCAACTTCCAACCCCATTGGTATTGGCACCAATAGGATCTCAAAGAATGTACCATGAAGATGGAGAATTAGGAACTGCGAGGGCAGCGAAGAAACAAAATGTCCCTATGACGCTGAGTACCTGGTCGTCTACACCGTTGGAATTGGTCGCGGAGGTTATGGCTGATGTTCCAAAATTTTTCCAACTATACTGGATGAATGAATGGGAAGTGACAGAGAGTTTTGCATCTAGAGCGGAATCGGCAGGATATGATGCTATTTTCATCACTCTGGATGGTCAACGGGGGCCATGGCAACCTAGATCGATGGAAACTAATTACAGTATAAACACAGAATGGTCTACAGACAAAGATGCTCCAAAAGCTATATTTCTTTCAGACCCAATAGTGGCAGATTCATTGGGAATTGAAATTGATAATTGGGATTCTGCTAATGAAGAAACAATTCGACTGATAAAATCCAGATATAAATATAATTCTAGTCTCACGTGGGAAGATATTAACAGACTTAGAGAAGTCGTTGACATTCCGATTGTATTGAAAGGGATATTACATCCAGAAGATGCAAAAATGGCATTGGACATAGGTATGGATGGAATAGTAGTATCGTCACACGGTGGGAGAAGAATCGACGGTGCGATTGGGGCCGCTAGCGCCCTAGATAAAATTTCGGAAAAAGTGAACGGCGAAATACCAATTTTATTCGATAGTGGAATTAGGACGGGGACAGATGCATTTAAAGCGCTAGCTTTGGGAGCTACTGCAGTTCAAGTTGGTCGGCCTTACGCATATGGATTGACGCTAGCAGGAGAACAGGGAGTGTATGAGACAATTGGGAATTTACTTGCAGAATTGGAGAGTACTATCGGAGTTGCGGGGTACAAAAATTTGAAAGAAGTAAGAGAATCGAGTGCATTGGTACATTACCCATGGGTACACGAATTACTTTAGGAATTGATTTAGCATATTTCTAGCACGTTTTGCCGCGTCTCCAGCAGCTTTGTCAAAGGTATCACCACTTCCTGCGAAAATAATACTACGAGAAGAGTTTACCAATCCTATTTTATTAGAAGATAAGCAATATTTTGCAGCAGATTCCACATCCCCATTTTGAGCCCCAATGCCAGGGACTAAGAAGGGGAGATCCGGGGCTATTTCTCTTACTTTTTTTAATTCAGAGGGATTAGTGGCACCGACTACGAGACCTATATTTTTTTGTTCATTCCAGCTGTGTGCAAGTCGGGCGACGTGTTCGTATAAAGGAGATCCGTTTGAGAGTTGTAGATTTTGTAAATCAGATCCCCCGGGGTTGGACGTCCTGCATAATATAAATACCCCAGTATCAGATCTAGATAAAAATGGACTGAGAGAATCGAGACCCATGTAAGGATTAACAGTTATTGCATCGACTATATCCAGTATTTTAGCATATTGATGTGCCGTGTTTCCTATGTCGGCCCGTTTGGCGTCTAAGATGACAGGGACCCCTTTTCCATGGGCATATGCTATTGTTTCGATTAGAGAAATCCAACCATTTGGAGTTTCATAATAAGCCGCATTTGGTTTATAAGCTGCTGCATAAGAATGGGTCGCGTCAATAATGCGTCGGTTAAAACTCCAACTAGGTAAATCATCATCCTGGAGATGGTCGGGGAGATTGAGGGGATTGGGGTCGAGGCCTATGCACAGTATGCTGTCTATGGACTTGATCCGATTAGAAAGTTGTTCAAAGAAAGTCATTGGATGTACAATGTACGTCACAGATTAGAAACATATCGGACGGTGGGAAAGGAGTGATAGAAGTGGAAAATTGGACTAAGTAGATACTGCAATAATATTTTTGCTAGTTGGTGATAAAATCCCGACCGCTTCATTTTAATATATTGCGGGATTCGATTGTTGTATGCAGTTTCAAGGCCGTTCTAAAAGAAAACGGACAGGTGGACGGCTGAGTTCTTTCCGAAAAAAGAGAAAAGCAGAACTTGGTCGACTACCATCGAACACGAATATTGGAGAAACAAGAAAACAAGTATTCAATTCGAGGAGTAAAGCACAAAAAATTCGAGCATTATCAACAGATAAAGTTACGGTATCTGATGGGAAAAAATCAATAGTTGCCACCATAGAAAATGTAGTAGATAATGCAGCTAATTTGAATTATGTTCGGCGTAATATCATTACAAAAGGAGCAATAATAGACACCAGCGCGGGGAGAGCAAAAGTTACATCTAGACCAGGTCAAACTGGACAAGTAAATGCCGTCTTACTCGGTGAAGAAGAGAGCTAATTCTTCATTGTATGATAAAATATAAAGGGATAGATTTGTGGAAGGAGTAGATTTTAAATCTGAAAAGTATGAGAAACACCGGGCAGCTGGGAAGATTCTTTCCGAGACACTTTCTGAAGCCGAGGGCATGATCGAAGTGGGAACAACCCATTTGGAAGTGGCAGAATTTGCAGAGAATAAAATTAGAGAGATGGGAGGAGAACCTGCTTTTCCTGTGAACATAAGTATAAATGAAGAAGCTTCACATTCTACTCCGAGTATAAATGAAAAAACTAAATTTGGAGAAGATATGATATGCCTAGACATAGGAGTTCATGTTGAGGGATGGATTGCAGATGCTGCCAAAACTGTGGACTTATCGGGGAATCCCGAACTCGTGGAAGCTTCGGAGGTGGCATTGGAGGCTGCATTGGATATTGTGCAAGCAGGGGTAAACGTTGGAAAAATAGGGGAAGTAATAGAATCAAAGATCGGAGATAGGGGGTATAATACTATACTCAACCTCTCAGGTCATGGAGTGGGGAGATACGATGCTCACGTAGGGCCCAATATTCCTAATTGTGCTATTAGAACGGGAGTAGAACTAGAACTAGGAGATGTTGTTGCAATCGAACCTTTTGCTACCTTAGGGGGAGGAAAAGTGACGGAAGGGGGGAAAGAAGAAATATTTTCTTTGATTCAAAAGAAATCTGTGAGAGGTAAAAAATCAAGAGAGCTCATAGATACTATTGAAAATAAATACAATACCCTTCCTTTTGCTGCAAGATGGATTGGAGAAGGGCAAGGAAAAATTTCATTGCAGAGATTGAAAATGGCGAGGATTATCAGAGGATACCCAGTCCTAAGAGAACAAAAAGGAAAATTAGTGAGTCAGGCAGAACATACAGTGATCGTGATGGAAGATGGTTGTGAAATAATAACTAGATAAGAATAGAAGAAAGATAAGCTAAATACGTCTCTGCTATACTGTCACATATGGACCAAATCTTTACCCCATGGAGGATGGAATGGATTTCTAGACAAGAGTGGGAAGATGCACCCAATAGGTGTGTATTTTGTGAAATATACAAAAAGAAAAAAGGTAGAGAGGTGGGCATAATAGCTGAAAATGAATATGCATATGTGGTTTTGAATAATTACCCATACAACCCGGGTCATGTAATGGTGATTCCTAAAGAGCACACAGGGTCATATTCGGATTTGAGTGAAAAGATGTTATTTGCACATACACGTTTGAAAGTTAGAGCATTGCGGGCATTAGAAACGGCATTTAACCCACATGGATTCAATACTGGTTTAAATTTGGGGAAGGGGAGCGGCGGTTCAATTAATGACCACATGCATACGCATATTGTTCCTAGATGGGAAGGAGATACGAATTTTATGCCGTTATTAAGTGATACAAAAATTGTTATAGAAGGCCTTCAAGAAACATATCAGAAATTACATGAAGAATTTGTTCTGCAAGAGGGTACAGAGGACAGAGGAGAGGACAGATCCGTTTGGATTTTTGAATGAATTGAAAACTTTAAAAGAAATAATTGTACAGATGCTGAGTCTTTATCTTCAAGGGGAGATTAGGTGGCATTGGAGACGTGCATAGGTATGGAAGATAGTGTATTTAAAAAGGAATTATTTGAAGGAAAAAAGGTATTCATAACAGGAGGTGCAACAGGAATGGGGCTAGGGTTTACAAAGGCCTTTTTGGAGCATGGTGCCAATGTATTTATTGCGTCGAGAGATGCTGGAAAATTAGATCTCGCTTCCAAAAAAATGGAAGATGAAACAGGGAAAATAATAGAATGGAAAGTCATGGATGTTAGAGAAGAATCAAGTGTAGAAGACGCGATTGAATTTATTGAACAAAAATGGGGAGGAATAGACATCTTGGTGAACAATGCCGCGGGTAATTTTTTCTGTCCGATAGAAAATCTTAGTGAAAATGGATGGAGGGCGGTTGTGGACATAGTACTGGATGGGACATTCAGAGTTTCCAAGAAATGCTTCCCATTATTAAAGCAAAAGGGAGGTTCTATCGTGAATATAGTTGCTAATTATGCGTGGGGTGCTGCACCTTATGTTGGACATTCAGGGGCTGCGAAGGCAGGAGTAATTAATTTGACAAGAACACTGGCACTCGAATGGGCAAGATATGGTATAAGAGTGAATGCAATGTGTCCAGGGATTGTATTAACAGATGGTGTAAAAGAAAATTTGATAGGGGACGATTTCGTGATTAATCAAATGGAAGATAGCATTCCAATTGGAGGGATAACTAGTGCTGAACAGATGGCACAGCAAGTGTTGTACCTATGTTCCCCCGCAGCAGAAGTCATCACAGGGGAAGTATTGGTTGCAGATGGAGGACAATGGTTAGTTGGGAATATGTTTTATTCGATTGGGAAAGGATTTGAGAGATAATAGAGATTGATTCATACAGGTTCTGCGAAGGCATATACATGTTCAGACGAAACTATGCGTGAATTTACAAAATCTCCGGGGGAAATTCCATAATTTTCATGATTTTTTATTATTACTTGTCGGTAGGCTTCATCCCTACATTTCATCGATCCATTGAGGCCGGGTTCGACTGCAAGGAGGTAATGAGTAGTCCCAATCATATCCCTATAAGCTTGCGAGGTGATCTTGAGCTTTAGCTGAGTCATCTCAGATGATCTTTGCTTTTTAAGAGTTCCTCCGAGGCCTTTTAATTGTGCCGCGTCAGTTCCAGGGCGTTTAGAAAACCGAGTTATGTTAATTTTTTCAGGTCGGACTTCTCGTATCAGGTTTAGTGACTGATAGTGGTCTTCTGCAGTTTCTGTGGGAAATCCAACAATAAAATCTGTTGCCAAAGTCCAGTGATCTAGATGTTGGTTAAAAATAGACACTATATCTTTAAACTCGTTTACTTGATGTTGACGCCTCATTTGGCCTAGGACATTGTTAGATCCAGATTGTACAGGAGTGTGGATAAAATCATAAATTTTTTCATGCTTGGAAAAAACAGTAGCGAGAGATTCGCAAATGCCATGAATTCCTTTGGGGTTTGCCATTCCTAGACGGATGCGGAAATCTCCGGGGAGTTCGCAAATTTCATCAAGGAGTTGGTCCAGAATTCGTTTGCCAAGATCCCACCCATACACACCAGTATCTTGACCAGTGACTCGGATCTCCTTTGCTCCGGCTTTTATCAATTTTTGAGCTTTTGAAACGTTTTCTTCCAGAGAGGGGGAATTTATTTTTCCTGTTGCTTTTTTTGTAATGCAATAAGAGCAATCGGACATGCAGCCTCGGGCGATGGGCAAGATTCCAATTACCCCATCAAGAATGGGCAATGAATCTTTTGTAGGTGTTGGGCATTCACCATTGCCTACGGCGAGTGGGACTTCGTCCCATCCACAGACACGGGCATTGATTCCAGATTCGGAGATTAAATTTGGCTGTGCAAGTGCTAGGCAGCCTGTTATAATTAAATCAGATACTAGAAGTTCTAGTTCTCGTGCTCTGGTTAGCATCGTTTGTTCTGTTTTTTCTATAACAGTGCAAGTGTTCAAAATAGCAACGTCTGCTACTTCTGGGTTTGTAACTTTATGATGCCCTGCATCGCGAAGGAGTTGTTCTATTATCTTGCTTTCTCCTTGATTTGACGTGCACCCATAAGTTTCGAGGTGATACGATGCCATTATCTAGTGGAGATACTACCAGAAAGCACAAAAAAGCGACGATGTTCTTACAGTCGCAAATGATTTGAAGTGTCCAAAACAAGAAAGTGTATGTTTCAGATCCTGCCTGCAGATTTTGGAATTCCTAATACATCTCAATCGATTTTGGTTTTGGTTTGCTTTTTAGGTTTGGCTGCTTTTATTTGGAAATATGAAGTAGAAATCAATGATGGAATTATCATGTCTCTGGTCCCATGGATGGCATTTGGTGCAAGTTTGAGAGTACTTGGTGTCATAGGTGTGGGAGAAGGAGGACCCATAGATAAAATTTCTTTCTTATTTGGAAATCCTGTTGTATATCTATCCACATTTATTATATTGGGTTGTGTCTGGGCGATTATTTTGATCATGGGCAGAGATCAGATTGCAGCAAGAATTCTTCTATTTAGTGGAATGTTTGCGTTCGTTTTTGTGATGGTGATTTTATCACGTGAGGGATTGACCCACCCTGTTTGGGGAATTGCAGGATTGGGGATTTCGGTTGTCGTATCCATATTGGTTTGGGAAGGCATAAAAATAAAAAATGAAGAAGTTTCAGAGGTGTTAGGTAGTACAGGTTTGTTGGTCGTGGTAGGCCAAGTCATAGATGGAATCTCTACAGCTATTGGGGTCGACATATTGAATTTTAGCGAACAAACCCCAGTTTCAAAGATCATACTAGATTTTGGTTCATCACTCCCCACTGCAAATATTATTGGAGGGGGTTGGGTGTTCATTTTTGTTAAAATTGTATTGGCTATTACACTCGTTTTTTTGTTTGTGGACTATGTAAAAGAAAAACCCCTATCTGCAAGGATTTTCTTAATAGTGATGATTTCAATTGGTATTGGTCCGGGGATACATAACCTAATATTATATTCTGTTGCAGGATAAGGAAGAGATATGAGAAAGCAACCGCACATACTCGTGGGAGAAGGGGAATTAAACGAGATTGTACTTTTACCAGGAGATCCCAGTCGTGTAGAAATGATCGCCTCTTTGGCAGATGAATACGAGATCGTTTCTGAAAATCGTGAATACCGGATTTGTAATGCAAAATATAGAGGGAAAGGAATAACAATTTGTTCTACGGGGATTGGATGTCCATCTACTGCAATAGCTATGGAAGAATTGTTCAAAGTGGGGGTTAAAAAGGTGATTCGGGTGGGAACGACAGGTGCGTTGCAAAATGGGATTGAAACGGGAGAATTTATTATCGTTACAGGTGCTGCAAAAGAAGAAGGTACGACGAAGAGATATGAATCTGTGGCATATCCAGCAGTGGCGAATCAGGAGATTGTTTCGGCGCTAACAAACATATCAATTGAACGTGGTCAGAAATTCTACGTGGGTGCCATAGTGACCAATGATGCATACTATGCAGAAACAGAAGAATATATGCAAAAGTGGAAAAGTGCTGGGTTACTATCCGTAGAGATGGAAACTTCGGTTGTGTTGACATTGGCTAGGAGATTTGGAATGGAAGCGGGTGCCATACTTACTGTAGATGGTAATTTAGCAGATGGGTCAAAAAAGGGTGAGAACGAGGGGGAAGAGTTTCCAAGAAATGTGGTGGAAAGAATTGAAGAAATGTGTCAGATAGCATTAGAATCAAGTTTGGTAATTTAATATAGTGTTTTATTATGAAATGGAAATTATTTGCTAATTTTGCAGAAGTGGCAGGGATGAGAGAAATTGAAATTGAAATGGGAGATGAAATTAAAATAGGAGATGCCCTTTCTAATTTATTTGAGGAAATACCAGAACTAAGATCATCGGTGATAGATGAGAAAGGAGAAGTCCATGGTCATATTCAAATTCTGCATAATGGGGAAGAAATTGAAGCGGAAAACTTTTCATTAATGTTTGTAAGAGATACAGACGAACTAGCAATTATACCGCCCATGAGCGGGGGGTGATAAATAAGCATTATTCCCAAGGTCGAGAGGGTTTTGTGATCTCGCCTGCTATAGAAGTTTTCATTGATTCTGCAACATTTTCCAGATTGGCAAGTGCCCACATTAATTTGACTTTTGCAGTTCCAGGGAGCATATCTTCTCCTTCGATCACACCAATGTCTAATAAATCCCTTCCAGTATCGTAGACACGAGAGCATACACGCCCGTCAATGCACTGACTAGTCATAACAATATGAGTTCCATTTTCGATGAGAGAGGAAAGATGGGGGATAAAATCAGTATGGATATGGCCCAATCCTGTTCCTTCTATTACCAAACCTGATTTTCCCGAGCATGCATCGATTAAGTTGACGTCCATGCCAGGAGTGTATTTGATCAATTCAACGTTCATATCTAGTTTAGATTGGAGGAGAGGTTTAGATTCTCCACGTTTTTTGTGGTCTCTTCGGTAGGTAACGGCATGGGTCAAATAATCTACCTCACCGAGAGGTTGATTCCCTATTGTCTCAAATGCACTTCTTTTTGAAGTATGGTTTTTTCTTGCCCTAGTTGCACGGTGGAGAGAGCAACAATCGTCTGAATCGTTCGAGTGCATGCAAATTAAAACTTCAGCGCATGCCGATTTTGCAGCTTCGACTGCGCAAACTACATTGATTAAATTGTCACTAGAAGGTCGATCAGAAGAGCGTTGACTCCCAGTAAAAATTATAGGTACGGGAGTGCGAATCATGAAAGAAATTGCAGCTGCGGTGAATTGCATTGTGTCAGTTCCATGCATCACGATTATACCATCGACTCCGGATTCTATTTCTTCGAAAATTGCTTTCGCTAGGTCTTGCCAAATCAAAGGAGTCATGTTTTCTGATAATATATTAGCGACTATCTTTCCACGGTAATTTGCTAAACCAGATAATTCGGGTATAGATTGTAATATGTCAGTTACATCGAACTGGGATGTGACAGCCCCCGTTCTATAGTCGATAGTGGATGCGATAGTCCCCCCAGTGGTTATTAGAGAAATAGTAGGAAGATCGTCGTCAAATGTAATATTAGATACGCCATCGGATTCGGCTTTTTGGGTGGAAATTGGAATGCTTCCAGGGGCGACGAGTTCTATAGAAGCACCCTCCGAGGAAATACCAACATTATATCCACCGGATAATTTTAAAATGAGATATTGGTCATTGGGGGAAGGGAGTAACATCCCTTCATATGAAGATCCGTTTTGAGAAACTCGAACGTGGTCTCCAGGATTCATTTTTGATAAAGCCTCCGGTCCATTAGATTATGTAACAGTAATGTACTTGAATCTTGAAAAGGGTGTCTGATTATAGTTATTAATATAGAAAATATAGGAGTGGGACGGTTTTTATGTAAGCAATAGCTATCACAAGTATGACTAGTGATTACATTGTAGATAGTGACGCCCACTATCTAGAATCATTGCCAGAGCTAGCGGACTATATGCCAGATAAAAATCCGTTTAAGCAGCGGTTTAAACGGAAACCAAATAAAATGTTTCCTTCATCGGGTTATCCAGATCATTACATGTATGGGAGGATACAACGTGATGAGGTCGGATATCTAAAGGGGCAGATGATTCCCGAAGATATTCCAACTGCGATGGAAATTGTAGGGGCAAATGCAATAATAGTAATTACACAAAAGATGCTTTCATTTGCACGTCTGGGCGGGGATGACGAGAGACCCGAATTAATCGCTAATGCATATGCAGACTACATGTTAGATCGGATTATAGATCCAGATGAGGGAATATATGCACTATTGGTTCTACCATACCAGGATCCCGAAAGGGCAGTGGAACTTATTGATAGATGTGGAGAAGAGGAGGGGTTTGTTGGCGCTTGTATGATTTGTGGCGGTCCTGAGCCCCCATTTGGAAATAGAAAATATGATGGAATTTATGAAGCTTGTCAAGAAAAAAAATTACCACTAGTGTTTCATGCAGGTGGTGCTAGTTTGGACTATTTTTATATCAAAGGTTATGAAAAATTTATAGAAACGCATACACTTGGTTTTTTATGGAGTAATATGTCTCAATTGGTGAGTATAGTGATCCAAGGTGTTGCAGAAAAATTTCCAGAACTCAAAATAATATTCCAAGAATCAGGGATATTATATGTTCCATCTCTAATGGCACGTCTAGATGCAGAATATCTTAAGCGGTCTTCTGAGGCGCCAATATTGACAAAGAAGCCATCAGAATATATGTCTAATTTTTACTATGGGACACAGCCGTTGGATGAACCAAAAAGTACAGACTATTTCCAAAGTGCGATAGAAGAACTAGGCGGAGCTAGTCAATTATTGTATGCTTCTGATTACCCACATTGGGATTATGACCCCCCAAGTGCTATTAAAAGTATACCTTTTTTAACAGATGAAGAAAAAGAACTGATATTGGGGAAAAATGCCAAGAGAGTATTTGGGATATGACTGAAAAAGTTAAGGTTTGCAAAGAGGGTGAATTAAAAATTGGATCTAGAAAGGTGATATCAAGAGATGGAGAGGGAGAGATAGGAGTTTTCAATGTAGAAGGAAAATACTATGCAGTGCAAAATGCATGCCCCCACAGAGGTGGACCAGTATGCGAGGGGCAAATTCAAAAGGAGATTAAAGCAGATTGGAGAGGTCCGGGGAATAGAATTGAAGAGACTATTTCTTCGATTCCAACTATAGCATGTCCATGGCACGGATGGGAATTTAAACTCGAGAATGGGGAACATATTGGAGATTCCAAGATTCATGTAAAGACGTACAAAGTGATAATAGAAGATAAAAATGTATATGTAATATGCTAGTGGAAGGATAGGGTGATGAATAAGAAAGACCTACCGGACATACAAGCCACAAAACCTGAAATAGAGGTGGGATTGAACAGAGTGGGTGTCAAGCGAGTGAAGAAGCTCGTAGAAATAGATCGAGAAGGTGGCAGGCCATACGTATTGATGGCTACATTTGAAGCATTAGTAGACCTACCAGGAGTCAGAAAGGGTGCGGACATGAGTCGGAATATGGAAGTAATAGATGAGATACTAGAAATGGCCATTCGGAAAAAAACACTCAGGATAGAACATATATGTAAAGAAGCTGCAGATTTGTTACTTAGCAAACATGCATATACAACTCGTGCAGAAGTGGGCATGGAAGCTGAATTTACCATTAGAGAAAAGACCCCAGTAACAGAGAGAAAAACCCAGAGTACCGCGATTATAATTGCGAGGGCAGTTTCAGAGGAAGGAGGTGACGGGCACGAGGAAATTGGTGCCAGAGTGACGGGGATTACTGTTTGTCCATGTTCTAGAGAAATGATGTCAGAAAGGGCAAAGAAAAAATTAGCTGATTTGGGCCTTGAAGAACAAGAAGTAGAAGAGTTTTTAGAAGAGGTACCACAAGCAGGACACTCACAAAGGGGACACGCCATTCTCAAGATGGAAAGTAAAAATTCACCGGACATAGATGTGAAAGATTTGATTGATGTGGCTCGGGAGAGTATGAGTGCAAAAATTTTTAATTTGGCTAAGCGGCCAGATGAGGATTATATGACATATCATGCACACCTTAATGCAAAATTTGTAGAAGATTGTGTGCGCAGTATGGCGATAAATGTAATTGGCAGATTTAGCCATCTAGATGATGAAGTGGTTGTGACAATGGTACAATCCAATGATGAATCCATACATCAACATGATGCTTATGCAGAAAGAGTTGCCACAATGGGAAATCTAAGGCGAGAGCTCAAAGTGGAATGATTATGAAGAGATATCGGTGGTTGATACTGGTATTGGTTCCATTAGCAGATATTTTTTTATTGGTCCGAATTGCTGAAATGGTGGGTTTGCTTCCAACTGCATCGATGGTAATTATAACTGCTTCCATAGGATTATTATTAGTCAGATCAGAGGGCACGCACACGATACAGAAATTAATTGGTGGATTTCAAAAGGGGGAGCTCCCAACAGATCACATTATAGATGGAATCTGCATTATGATTGCTGGCGTATGTTTATTGACACCAGGATTGATAACGGATTTGGTGGGGTTGATACTAGTTTTACCACCAACAAGATACCCAATACGTTTATTTGTGAAGAAATGGGGAGAACGGACTATACGGAGTAAATATTCATTTGGAGATAATGTTTATATTATTAGAGACGAAGGAGATCGGCATCAATAAAACAAGATATAGAAGATAAAGTTTTAGCATGTTGACACCCATCTCGAAAGAGTAGACATATTTCTGGGCCCATAGCTTAACCAGGTAGAGCGCCACTCTGATAAGGTGGAGGTTCTCGGTTCAAATCCGAGTGGGCCCATTG
>WTZU01000018.1 GCA_009889625.1 Candidatus Hikarchaeia archaeon HikBin5
AGCATGGAGCATGTTTGGAAAATCAACATCGTATGTGTATTCTGCTTTCCCAGTGACTTTTACTGGCCCGTCTTCCCGGAGAATGCTCTGACCAACAATAGTTGTAGAATTTGCATTTTTTGTACTATTTTCGCTCATGAATGTTTACCTAAATTGATTTCTTTGCTTTCAATCGATCCTGCAAATACTTCACAGGTTCTTTTGCATAATCTTTCTTATAATCGCCTTCGCAATTTATACCTGGAATCGGTGGAATCCAGTCATAACTAAGAATGTCATCTGGATTTCCATATTTCGTAGCCAACGCCCGTACATCTGGATGATCTAGAGCTGTCAATCTCCCCTTATCAATAATCTTGTCCCATTTTCCAGTCGATCTCCGTTTCATATCCATTGTAACAAAATAATTATGCACATGTATGTGCCCTAGAGGGAGATTATTTCTTGCCGCATAGTCCAAGTGTTCATCAATGTAATGGCGCCTAGAACCAAATCCAAAGTGGATCACCCCCGCACGAGTAGTTTCTGGAAGATTTGGAAATCTCCATGAGCTCTCAAACATATCTGAGGTTCTTCTAAATGCTTTAGGGAGTGTACAAAGTGCAGTATCACAATGCCAGAAAAAACCATTACTAGGGTACCCTGGCCAATGTATTTCTTCATATTTCTCCCTGAGCTCTTCTATCCTCCTTCCATATTCTCCTCCTCCTTCTACTTTCACTAATTTTCCTCCTTCAAATGTAAGGTCCATATGTGGGAAAAATCCTGCATGATTTGCAGTCCCCGAAATCATACCAGTAGCCCCTCCGAATACTGGGGGTGCATCTTCCGATAGGTATATTGGCTGATTCTGGTCATCCCTACACCCCCCTCTGCATTCTCCAACACATGTTGCCTGTAATGGGTCCATATACAAGTGCCCAGATTGCCACGCTGTCATTTGCCACCTAGCTGCTTCCTCCGGTGTCATTTCGAACCTTAAATCAGTGCCTTGGGGATCTACCATCTTGACTTCTTCCACATCACTTAAAATCTCAATTATCTTCCTCTCGATTTCTATGAGGAGGTCGTCTGGAAGATCCCACGTTCTAGATTGAAATTCTTCCCAATTATTAAATTGCCAATTATTCTTAAACTTATGACTATGTCTCCCCAAAACACTAGCTTTCTGAGATCGTGCCCCTATGTCCCAATAAATTTTATTATAATTGGGGTGCTCATCTAAAAATTCCCTTAATGGGCCTGCAATATTCAAACCACTTGCTAGATCTGCAGTTTCTGGAGATCCGGAAGCAATTCCATTTTCAAACATTTCTGCTTCTCTCCACCCCTCTTCAACTGTACTCGTCTCATGTGTCTCCCCGGTCAACTCTTTTGGATATAGAAACCGAACTACATCTGCCCCTCCTATCTCACAAGCTTGCATTATTGCACGCTCCACATATTCATTTTGGTCTGGCAAAGAAAGTATCAATATATTGTCTCCTTCTTCAATTGGACCCATTGCAGTCCTTCCTCCTCTCTTCTTAGAAATGGTCTTCGCTTTCTGAAAACAATCTTCAACATTCACCGGTTCAGTATATGCTGGCGATCTTGGTTCTGGATAATCATATTTCATTTTTGTATCTCAATTTTCCCTTTATTTGGTTTATAGTGGTTAATCAATCCTCCTGCTTCAAAAATAGATTGAATTTCTCGGGACATTGATTCTCCTTTCACATGCTTTTATACGCACTTTCCTATAAAATAAGTTAGTATCTCAAAAACTACGCTTCATCTCTTCAATTTATTCGTGAATGTCATGTAAGCCACTATCAAAGCTGACGCAGATAGAAATCCTACTAATCCAAGAAATGCAATATCATAACCTGCTCTCTCTACAACGAATCCTATGTACGCTGGCCCCAGTGCGCCTATTCCTGTAGCGATGGTTTTCGCTGCCCCTAGGTCTCCTCCTCTGTATTCATCTTCCATCATATCAACTAAAAGAGATTCTATCACTGGGGGTTGGGCTTTATACCCTATTGAAAAAGCTACTACTGCTAGTCCGATATATGTTGGAGATGGGGCAATTACTAGCCATATCATAGCACCTATTGACAACAATAAACCCCCCAATGCAACCTTGGGACGTTCAATTCTATCTGAAATTTCCCCTGCAATTGGTTTAGTAATCATTCCTATTATGAACAAAAATGCAAATACTACTGTTGCAAGCTCTGGAGAAAATCCCTTCGCTTCCTGTAAATACAACGGTAAAAATGTCAGCACACTCAATGTAGCAACCCAAAGTAATCCATAAGATATAATCAGTCCAAGAAGTCCCTTTGAATTCCATATTCTTTTAACAGTATCTTTGATATCTAACGAAACACTTTTTATTAGATAATTCTCCTGCGACGTTTTGTGATATGAAATACCTGTGATTAATAGGCCCATTATTAATGGTATAAATGCCCATTGCCAGGATACTACTAAATACACCACCACAAGTGCCAAACCCGACCCAATTAGACCTCCTAATTCTGTTCCTATGAACAAAATTCCAAGAGCCCTTCCCTTCCTCTCTCCAAATAATTCTGCTATTCTAGTTCTCGTGGGAATTGAAAAAGTAGATCTACCAAATCCTAAAATTATGACGCCCAGTAAAAACGCGCTATAAATCGGCAAACTCCCTATGAATATGAGCCCAAAAATGGTCATTGAAATCCCCAAAATAATTAAAGTTACCCTTGTCAATTGATCTGAAAATTTACCACCTGGATACATTCCTATGGCATATGCAATATTCAGAATGGTCATCGCAACCCCTGCCTGGAATACGGTGATAGATAGGTCTTCCATTATATTTGGAAGCATGGGTGGAAATACAAATTGAGTCGCTTGAACCAATCCCCACCCAATTGTGGATATTAATAATATCTTATTTCTATGATCTACCATTTCCTAACCACTCAAATTTTCTTTTAATAACTTCTATCGTACTCTACTCTTCCGTATCCTCTTCAATCACCATCTCTAACGAATTTTCCCCAATGCCATTTTCTTGACCCTCTTCAAATTTAATATTATAATTACTAGATCCAAACATAGTTTCCATAATTCCATTTATTATTCCCATTTCCCCATCATATTTACTATGTACATCGTGCAAAATCACTTTATCTCCTTCTTTAAATACCATGCTTTGATACTACTCTTTCCTACTATTAATCAATTCTTTTCTCCCAATTAAGCAAGATGCTGGGTTACGTCTTCAATATGGGTTCCACAATATTCACAACTAATAACTTCATCTTTGATATTAAATTTGGATTCTATTGGCTCATTGGAATTGGTGATGCAGTTCCTGTTTGGACAGTTCAATACTCCCGAAACACAATCTGGGCGCTGTACCCTGTGTTTCAACGAAACTTCATAATTTGATATGATATTTATTGTAACCTGGGGCGATATCAATGATAATACGTCCAATTCATCTTGATTCAATTCTCTATTTTGGACTTTTACAATATCTTTGCTCCCCACTAGACTACTCACGAAATTCATAACAACACTCACCGATTCCCCGTCTGAACCATCAATTCCCAAGAGTGATAATACATTAAGTCCTTGACCTGCATCTATATGGTCAATAACCGTTCCATTTTCAATTTTACTTATATGAAGCTCTTTATCAGTCATGATTTTAACATTAAATCCAATAGTGCCATCCGGACTGCAACTCCGTTGTGGGATTGCTCAATATATATTGCATGATCTGAACCGTCAATTTCCGGTGAAATCTCATCCATTCTGGGTAGGGGGTGCATTATCTTTAGGTGTTTTGGAGCATTTTCTAAAGTTTTATTGTTTATCCTATATTGGCCTGAAACCTTCCTATATTCTTCTTCATCTGGAAATCTTTCACGTTGAATTCGGGTCACATACAATATGTCCAACGTACTCAGAATTTCGTCAAGATTTGTATATTGGTGCACCTCCGAACCAGATCTCTCTAGATCATATTTGACATTATCTGGCAATTGCAAACCTTCTGGGCTGATGAAATTTAATCGCGAATCAAATTTGGTGATCGCATGGGACAGTGAGTGGACAGTCCTTCCATATTTCAAATCACCCATAACTCCTATATTCAACCCATCTAGTTTCTCCGCAGATTTTCTAATTGTGTATAGGTCTAATAATGTTTGAGTAGGATGTTGACCTGCACCATCTCCCGCATTAATTAAAGGAATATCTATAAACCCACTAGCCATTTTTGCAGCCCCTTCTTTAGGATGTCGTAGAACTATGGCATCTGCATATCCTGCCACTACTCGGATCGTATCTGCTAAACTTTCTCCTTTGGCAACACTTGACATCTCGACGGATCCCATACTAATTGTATCTCCTCCCAATCGTTTGATAGCAGTTTCAAAGCTCATCCTAGTACGCGTACTCGGTTCATAAAATAACAACCCAATTATCTTCCCCGATTGATTGCCATAATATGAACTTGGATTTTTTTCAATTTTGGCAGCGTAATCAAGTACTTCTACTATTTCTTCCCGTGTTAACCCCTTAGTAGTGATGAGGCATTCGCGCATCTGCTGTTTAGGGAACCCCGCTGTATATAAACTTCCCCTCTTTGTTATCTCATTCTTCTTCAACTTGTACTATCTTCTCAAAAATTTCTCTAATCACGACTCTATCTGCTTCCACTTTTTCCATCAACACGTTAGCGATTTGATTTTTTGTAAATAGCCAATTTTGATTGTAAGACAATGAGGGATCTGAATCTATAATTAGGGTTTTTCCACTATCCTTCGATTCTTCAATTTGTATCTCCAATTCAATCCCCACATATATCTCTAGTAGTGCCTTTGCCTTCTCTTTGGGATCTTCCACTACACTTTTTATTTCATATTCATATTCGATGTCTTCTCCCGCAAGAACATGATTAAAATTGACACGTGCCCTTCCTCCTACTATTGTCTCAATTTGCACTTGGTGATTTTCAATTGTTGTTCTAGCACCTGGGTATTGATCATCTTTAGGAATTTTATCAATACTCACAGTCTTTACCCATTCTGAATCATATTCGCCGAATGCATCCGCCGCAGGAATCTGTATGGTCTCACCATCTCCTATTTTCTTTTCACGTATGGAATCTTCAACCACTTTAAATGTGTGATTTTCTCCAATTACTATTTTTCTTGGTCCCCATTTCTGTCCCTCTGTATTGACATCCTCTTCTTTTGCAACCTCTTCTTTTGTTGTATCGACCAATATACTACTTTGTTTAGTTCTAGCAGTAAAATCAATCTCTACTATGTCTCCATCTCCAATGGTCATAGGATATCCGAGAGCTGTTCTACAGATAAATAAATTGATTTGAAAGAAATAGTAATTAATTCCCTTTTCACCCCTCATCACCTTCTATTCTTCTGTATTTGTCACTTTCAACAGGTACATAAACTCTGTACGTTCTATCTCCAACCTATATGGCGAAACGGAATATACAGATCAAGTCTGTGAATCACCGTTCGGTAGAAAATGAATCTATAGAAATTGTAGAAAGAAAAGGAGTCGGCCACCCCGATTCAATTTGCGATGGGGTCGCAGAGGCTGTTTCTCGAAGCCTCTGCCAATGTTATTTGGAACAATTTGGAAAAATACTTCACCATAATACCGACGAAGCACAACTTGTAGCTGGAAACTCTGTTAAAAAATTCAATGGCGGGGCCATCTTAAAACCCATTGAAATAATTGTAGTCGGCAGGGCAACAACTACCTACGAGGGAGTTTCCATTCCTGTAACTGAGATCGCAACAAAAGCCGCAAAAGATTACCTGAATGAAACTATACCCGAATTAAACCTTGACAATGGGGTCAAACTTAGTGTCAAATTTGGAGAAGGGAGTGGGGCTTTACAAAATATTTTTGGGTCCCTTGGGAATACTCCTCTTTCCAATGACACTAGTTTTGGAGTTGGTCATGCACCCCTTTCCGAAACCGAAACTATTGTATTAAACATAGAAAGAGAACTCAACACCCACTTCCACGCAATCCAACCAGCAATTGGACCTGATGTCAAGGTGATGGGGCTACGGGAAAATGATAAAATCCAGTTAACTCTTGCAGTGGCAATCGTCGATCGATACGTCCGTGATATGGAACACTATCAAGATATATTGTGCCAAATTCAAGAGAGTGCGTATCAAGTAGCACAAAATCACACCGAAAAAGATGTAACTATCTTCGTAAATAGTGCAGATTCTTATGACGATCCCTCTGACGTTAATAATTTGTACTTAACTGTGACGGGAACCAGCGCCGAACACGGAGATGATGGTTCTGTTGGTCGTGGAAATAGGGCCAATGGGCTTATCACTCCAAACAGACCGATGTCAATGGAAGCAACTTCTGGAAAGAATCCCGTAAATCATGTTGGGAAGATCTATAATTTACTCTCCAACGATGTTGCAAACAAAATAGTTGATTCATTCCCTTCCAATAGGGTCCAAGATGTTTCTATCCGAATATTATCTCAGATTAGTGCCCCAATTGACCATCCCCATATCGCAGATATAAAAGTGGCTACTAACGATGGGACTCCTTTAACCGAAGCCGAAGAATCTCAAATTTTTAGTATAGTAGATGCCAACCTTAATACTATTCACACGATAACCGATAGAGTCGTTTCTGGGGATTTACGTACTTTTTAATTGAATATTAATAAAATGATCTGCTTAAAAACAAGCATGACTATATTCATTCATAGTGACTGAAGTACGTCTAATCGGCATGGGACATATCGATCTACTTCCCATTTTGATGGAACATGAAGTTTCCAGAAATGCACTTTCTCCATATGATCTTGCCATTCCCTTTGAAAATTCCATAGACCTCACCACAATCAGTATAGGTGCTGCCGTATCTTTGCTCAACGATTTAAATTGGTATCTATCAAGATATGTAGAAGAAGCATTGATACGCGAACCTAGCATACACAAAAAAGAATGGCTCTCACGCCAACTGGCAGTGGCTATTAGAAACGAAAAAATCCGTCCAAGAAATTCAAATAAATTCCTCAAAATATATTCTACGATCTCTTCTGATAATACTTTAAAATTAACACAACCCGCATTCCTTACCCGCGAACAATTGGCAACAACAAAATCCACTCACCAAGTTTCCGAATCCTCGTTTTACATACGATTATTAGCTACTGAGTTTCCAGAAAAATTTCTCTCTCAATAAGTGCATTAAAGCACTTGAAGCTCTTTTCACCAATAATGTCTCTCAACTGCATGGTTCCAAATTCTATTTGGAATGCTTCAGATCACACCGAAACCATAAACACATTGTCAAAATTAGATGATACTTTTAAATTCAAGATTTGGTGCGATGATGGTTGTAAAGACTGTAGAGCACAAATGCCTGACTTTGCCGCAGCACTATCTGCAGCAAATATTCATTCTAGTTGCGTAGAACAATACTCTGTAGAACGATTGCCTACTGGAAAAAAGAAAGGTCCTTTGGTAGAAGAATATGGTGTCACTCGTATACCTACAATAATCATTGAGAGAGAATCTAAGCAAAATCCTATTCGTGCACCTGACGAAATAGCTAGATATGTCGAACTTGAAGATATACCTGCGGCAGATTACCTTTCTGGAATTCTTGCCAATTATCTGAGCAAAACTAGGTTATAACGAGTAGGTTAAATTACCCAATTTCCAATTATATATCGTGCCATCTCAAAAATCCCCATCTGAAATTTCGCGCCATCAGCGATTGAAATGTTTTCCAACCCCTGGGGCTAAAAATTCACTTTGGGTATGGACCTCTTTTAGGAATCCATTGATAGTGATGATTAACTTTTCTGTGGTCTCTCTGGCTCGGTATTCTCCTAGCCTTAGGCTTAAAAATTGGCTTTTACGAGCAATAGGCGTCAACATAGGAGATGGTGTTTCTTGGGGGTTAGAATCCACTCCCGACGTATTTTGGCCCGAACTAATCACGATAGGTAATAATACCATCATTGGATACGATGCTACCATTCTGTGTCATGAATTCCTACAAGATGAATGTCGTATTGGAGAGGTCATTATTGGCGATCGTTCTATGATCGGCGCCGGGGCAGTAATTCTGCCAGGGGTTTGCATAGGCAGTGATGTTAAAGTGGGTGCAAATTCAGTCGTGACCAAAGATATACCCGATGGGTCTATGGCCGCTGGCGTTCCTGCAAAAATTCTTCCTAATCCCGATTGACTTTCGTAGCTACTCCTTCTCTAAATACTCTATCGTTAGGCAACATGAATTCCTCTTCATCCGATTCGATCCGTGTTACAAGCATTGTTATCTCTTGAACTATTCCCTTTGCCTCTCCAACTCTGATCTCATCCCCTATTTTGTATGGTTGTGCGATAACTAGGTACAATCCCGAAGCCGTAGATTTTAACATATCTGAGAAAGCCACTGCAGAAAATGCAACTATGGATAATGCATATGCACCCAGAAGAACCACAAGTGCATTTGTAGCGACATCCAATTGACCTAATACTATCAATATGGAGATGTATATCACGCTGTACTTCGCGATCTTTGGAATGAGCCCAACTTCTGATAATTTAATTCCTCTTAGACTTCTTGCAACCAAAATTTCCGCTTTGTCACCTAGTACAATTCCAGCTAAGAATATGACCAATGAGGCAAATATGGCTGGGAAGATATTTGTAGTGATCACTAAAATCTTTTCACTATAGTTTACCTCTAATAAATTCAACGCTAGTAAGATGGTCCCTCCTATGATCAACCACATACTTATCTTGGATACCATGACGACTGTAGAAGTCCCCATCTTCCCCATCGCCCTTTCTAGAGATGTCCCTTCTACTGCTTCTGGAATTCCTATTTTTTCAAGTATTCTTTTACTCCTACGCGCAATGATTTGTGCGACTATGGCGCCTAGTATTAGTAAAAAAGATATTAATACGACCCTTTCTGAAAAAAGTAGCTGGAATTCTTCTACAATCTCCATATCAATATGCCTCTGGATCTAACTCCAAAATCAATTCCCCACTTTTGAAACATCTAACCAAACCATCTGATTCGGATAACACTATGGAAACTGCACTTGTATCTTTAGTTATTGCAGCCCCTGCCATATGTCTGGTTCCCAATCCTTTTGGGATATTTAGCCCTTCTGATGATGCTTCTAAATATCGGTAAGCAGACACAATCTTTCCCTCGTCGGAAATAACAAATGCACCATCTAGTCGTGAAAATTCTTTCAACATAACATTCACTATTGAGTCTCCCACATGAACATGGGATTTTTCAAATGGGTTGTATGACAGAGGGCAGGATTTATTCATCACCTTTCCCGCATCACCAACAGTAAATAACGCCCCAACAGGCTCTCCATTCTGGCCCTTTTTTCCCAATTCAATCACTAACTCTAATACATCCTTAATCACGCTAGCATCCGATTTAGAGTTCAGAAAAAATGAATATACACCTGAATTCAATTGGGATTCTTCCACTCTCATTTTCATAATTGAATCTAATTCATTAGAGAATAACTTCGCGATGCAAACAATCTCGTCTCCATCAAATACTATCCCATTTTTAATTGCCCCTTCCAAACCAAAACGAATTTTTTCTTTAATATTTTCAAACTCCAATGGAAGTTCTATAAATTTTTCTGCTCCCCATACATTTTCACTTCCAACCACTGCCAAATTCCTATCTGCATTTTCTGCATACTTTTCATATTCTGCGACAGATGGATAGAATAGGACGATTGACCGCCCCTCTGAAACAAAGCTATCCACCATCTCGAGAATTTCTCCCATGGTATACAACACTCCACCACGATCAAAAAGCTTTATGGAGTAATAACTAATGTAAAAACCATTTTAGATAAGAATATGCTTCTTGAACTCAAATTAATAACCATACTATGTCCACAGAAGCAGATGCCCCTGATGTACGGAATAAAATTTCTTTATTTCTCACTAGAAATTTCCCACAAATTGCAATGCACGGCGGCGACGCAGCAATCGAAGATTTAAATGAAGAAACCGGGGAAGTCTGGATACGGCTCGGTGGAATGTGCAGTGGCTGTGGCATTTCCCCTATGACAATTCAGGCAATTCGTCATAGGATGGTGATGGAAATACCTGAAATAAACGAAGTCTATGCAACCGCAGGATATGGGTATGATTTTGATCCATTTGGGCCCTCTGGGGAAGATCAAGATTACCCCGAAGTTCCCTTCTGATCAATTCTTTTATCTAATTAACACATCTGATAATTTTTCAATCGGATGGATTGGATCATCCATCAGGTGGATCCCAATTTGGGCCCTGCAAGAAGCACCACATGTAACCAATGTCCCCTCTGGCCCCTCGTCTATTTGATCAAATAGAATTTTCCCAATAGATTTACTCATGGAAACATGCTCGCATTCGTACCCAAACGAACCTGCCATTCCACAACATCCCGAATCAAGTTCATCAACGGTGTACCCTGCTTTCCTAAGCATACCAATTGCGTATTTTGATTTCCCCGATGCCTTTTGATGACAATGGCCATGGTAAACCAAATGATCTCTTGCCTCTTTCTTTGGCTCTATTTCTACAAATCTGTCTATATATTCACAAATATCGTATGTATTCTGTGATATTTTTTTAACTTCCTCCCCAATTAACAAATCTAGATAATCTGCAGAAACCATTTCTGCTTCCGAAGGTTCAATTATCACTATGTCCCATCCCCCATCTACAAATGGTACTAACATTTCAACATTCTTCGCTGCAATTTTTCTTGCTTTATCTATAAATCCTTTCGAATACGAAGCTCTCCCCGTATCTGTAATATTTTTTGCAATTTTAACTTGGATACCTGTGGATTCTAAAACCTTGACTGCTGCAATTCCTGTCTCGGGATGGGTGTAATTCGTGAATATATCTGGAACCAACAAGACCTTACGAACACCTTGATTTGGAATTTCTATTTCTCTTTTGTTGAACCATTCGATAAATGTCTGTCTGCGAAATAGGGGGAGGTCTCGCTCTCTTCCAATTCCCATCCCTCTCTCTAATATGATTTTAATCATTCCATTTCGCAAAATCCAATTTGAAAAAGGAGAACAAGCACTTCCAATTTTCATCATCAATTCTATATTGGAAAATACTATATCTCTGATTTTAGTACCATGGCGTTTTCGATATTCATTTGTAATCTCAATTTTCAATTTCGCCATATCCACTCCACTTGGGCAATCTTTTTTGCACCCCTTACATCCAATGCATAGGTCCATCACTTCATGCATAAATTCTGGATCAAACGCCCCTCCTTCCAACCTACCGCTCATAGCAAGCCGTAGTAGGTTTGCCCTTCCCCTAGTTGTCATACTCTCTTCTTTCGAAGCTCTATAGGTTGGACACATCACCCCCCCTGTTTCAATTTGTCCACTTCTGCAACCGCCACACCCGTGGCATAAATCAACCATCCCTTGAAATCCATTTAACCCCTGCCAATTCAACTTAGGGACAAACCCAATCGAAGGTGAATATTCTGGAGAAAATCTAAGGTTTTCTGTCATTTTTACATCTCCACAAACTTGACCAGGATTCAATATCCATTCTGGATCAAATGCAGTTTTTAGTCTTCTGAACATGTTCCAAATTTTTTCACCATATAATTTCTCATTCCACTGGGTCCTAGATCTGCCATCTCCATGTTCTCCCGAAACTGACCCTCCGTATTTTATTACCAAATCCGTGGCTAGTTCTGCAATAGAATTCATCATCATAATCCCATCCTGGTTTTTGGTATTTATCAATGGACGAACATGCAATACACCCGGACCAGCATGGGCATAAAAACTAGCATAAGTCCCTTGATCTGATAGTATTTTTTGAAATTGTTCCACATACTCTGGCAGATTCTTTGCTGGTATTGCCAAATCTTCTACAAACGCTATATGCTTTTCGTCACTTGTACGGGATAATAAAATTGGTAACCCTGCCTTTCTCATTCTCCAAAATTTCACTTGTTCAAATTCGTCATGAGCTACAACTGCATACTTTGCCCTCCTTTGCCCTCCTTCATCAGGCCCTATTTCTTTGACTAATCCATTTGTTTTTTCTCGTCCCTCTTTCTTCGAATTGGCATAGAATTCAACTAAAAGTATGGATTCCATTTCCTTAGGAATCGCTTCCGTTATGTCTCTAAATTCTATGGTTTCTCTTGCCAAATCAATTAATATTTTGTCCATCACTTCAATAGCAGCTGGAAGGTGTTTCAAAATCAAAGAAACATCTTCCATAGAAGTTTTCAAATCTTCATATGCGAATAGAATCACTTCCTTTTGTTTTGGCACTTCGACTAATGCCAATTCAATCTCCGTTACAACAGCTAGGGTCCCCTCACTACCACAAAGCAAGTGAGACATGTTCACTTCGCCCTCAACCGACTCTTCACATATGCGTTTTAGATTATAACCCGAAACATTCCTGTTAATATCGGGATATTTTTTGTCTACCTCTTTTTTTTCTCCTATTATCTTGTACACTTCTGAATAAATATCCTGTACAATTCCATTTCCTTTTTTGGCACCCTTTAGATCTTCAATCGAAACTTTACCAAATTTCTCTATCGACCCATCTGAAAGCACGACTTCACAAGATTCAATATATGCGTCTGTTTTCTCATATATTAATGAGTGAGATCCCGTTGAGTTGTTACCTATGGCACCACCTATGGCACTTTTATCTGCCCATGCGGGGTCTGGTGCGAATTTTAACCCATGGGGTTTCAACGCCGCATTAATTGTTCCTAGATATGCGCCAGGCTGTACCTTCATAGTCCTATTCACCGAATCAATCTCCAAAATTTTATTCATATATTTCGTAAAATCAAGCACGACTGCTTTGTTCACCGCCTGCCCCGCAAGAGATGTCCCTCCACCTCTAGGAAGAATAGGTATTGATTCCTTTGAACAATAACTTATCACTGCGGCAACATCTTTTGTAGATTTTGGAAACACAACCCCGATGGGGGTGACTTCATATATACTAGCATCTGTTGCATACAAATGACGTGTATATGAATCGAATCTAATTTCTCCTTCAATTAACCCTTCAAGCTCTTTTACTAGATCTTCTCTGTGGATCTTGCCCCCTGTATAGTTATAATTTGCCCTGCGATCTTCGGAAGGATCCACTGCCATGAATATATTTTCCTTCCCACGGGTAAATTTCCATCTCTTCTATCGTCAAAACGGGCTGTAAGGGATTTGAACCCCTGGCCGACGGATTAAGAGTCCGTTGCTCTACCTGACTGAGCTAACAGCCCACCGCATATACTTCTCTTTGCAAAATGCTTTCTATTCGTCAACTTTGTCCTTGGTAGCAACTCGTTCAACGACATCATTGACAAGGACAATGTCACCGACTGCTCTGACCCATCTGTAGGGGACTAGAACTCCTTTCCCCTTGAGATCCCATCCTTTGAACAATTCACTGTTAACACTAGAAACGGCCAATCCCGTTATTGCTTCATTATCCAGACTTATTTGTACATCATCCACCTCTCCTACAAAGACTCCATTTTTTGAATATACTTCGCGACCAATAAGATCACTAATTTCTTGAGAAGCTGCTTCCATGGGATCTCAGATGTCCGGCGTCAACTTCAATGTTTTGAGTCAAAAAACGTGATTAAACCTTCGAATTGGTACCATTTTCGAGATATTGAACCAATTCTACAATATATCCATCGGGATCTTCAATAAACGCAGCTCGAACCCCTGTCTCGTCATTTTGAAATGGTTCAATTATAATATTACAACCTGTCTGTTCAACAATATGATCCACCGTCTGATTCACATCATCTACTGATAATGCTAAATGATCCATGCCCCTTCTATCAATAGTTACTCCTTGTTCCTGGGCCGATTCATCCATTCCCTGATACTTGAATTGAATTTCAGCTCCCCCTTCTCCACCCGATACGTAAAAGTTATTTATACCATCTGTTCCCGTAAACCCCCATGTGTGGTTCAATCCCAACCCCTGTATGTAAAACTCCTTTGTCTTCTCTATGTCTGATACCCAAATACATGTGTGTATTACTTTTTTAACACCTGGCATTATTTTTAGGTCACCACGATCAGACAAAACTATGTCGCTTCAATAACTCTTCATCTCTTGTCTTTTATTTTAAATTTACATAGATCTCAAAGGACTACAATATTGCTCATGTTCTTCCGCCTCGGGCTTTTCACCGAAGTGTTCCCCACATGCTTCACATAAATATACTATTTGTCCGTCCTTTTTTGTTATTTCTATGGGCATGTTCACCTATACTGTGGCTTTTTATGTAAAACCTTCTACTTTCTGTTTAAACTAGTCCAAATCGAATCTCTCAAACTCTTGCACTTCTACAGGTCCACTATGACTAAGCGTTTTATCCTCGGCATGACCGGCGCCACTGGACAGCTGTATGGAATTCGAACATTAGAGCTGCTTTCAAACACCGACGTTGAAGTCCATTTGGTCTTATCTGAAGCTTCCAAGATAAATATCCAACAAGAAGCGTCTTACTCATTAAGTGAGGTCACTGGACTTGCGGATGAGGTTCATGACAATAGAAATATAGGGGCAACTATAGCCAGTGGGTCGTTCCACACAAATGGTATGCTTGTAACCCCTTGTTCTATGAAAACTCTGTCCAATATAGCCAATGGAAATTCTTCAAATTTAATCACTAGAGCCGCAGATGTCATACTCAAAGAACGCCGGAGGTTAGTTATCATGCCTCGCGAAAAACCTCTAAATAGAATCCATCTGACCAATATGCTCACTGTCACCGATGCAGGTGGTATTATTTACCCACCGTTTCCTTCCTTTTACCAGAAACCAAAAGATGTCGATGAAATGATTACCAGAACCATGGCAAGGGCACTTGCCTACTTTGATATATCTGTTTCATTCGATGAATGGGCCGGATTATAATCAGGATGAGTCCTCCCCTGCCCCCTCCGGACTATTTTACTTCCATTTCCAAACAACTTGGATTTTCTGTCGATAAAGGCGAACAAAATTCCCTTCAGCCTGTGATAAACCAACTATCTTCTTTCTTTGAAATTTTAACACCCGAGCCCCCTTCTCATCACCCGCCCAGGCCTCTCTTACACTTCGACGATCCCCATAATGCATTTATAACTCAATTTTCCCCTGCTCTTGGCAATGTTTCCGACCCTTCCAATCTTGGTGCTCTCCATGGGGTTCGAGTGGCAGTCAAAGACAATATCGCAATAAAGAACCATCCAATGACTGCAGGATCTGCAATTCTGTCAAATTGCATTCCCACTCAGAATGCAACTATAGTTGACAAATTGCTAACTACAGGGTGCAAAATAGTTGGTAAAACTAACATGGATGAATTTGCCTTTGGTCCCACTGGCGAAACTAGTTATTTTGGTCCCACTTTGAATCCGATAAATACCAATTATACTCCAGGGGGGTCTTCTAGTGGGTCTGGTGCATCTGTAGCTTCAAAACTCGCAGATATTGCCATTGGAACTGACACAGGAGGCAGTGTTAGGATTCCTGCTAGTTTTTGTGGATTAGTTGGGATAAAACCCACCTATGAAACCATTTCTACCAATGGGGTGGTTGAACTTTCCCATAGTTTAGACACTGTCGGATTACTTAGCTATGATATTGACCTCCTTCGAAAAACTCTGTCTTTGCTATCTAATGAAAAAATCCCCTCATCTTCATCTTCTCAATTTAATTTAGAAACATTGGACATCGGCCTGCCCAAACCTTTATATGATAATCCGGTGGCTCCTGAGGTCTCCAATTCTATACTTGAAATAGCTAATCAATTAAAAGAAAATGGTTCGACCATTACCTTTTCAGATTTTCCAAAATCTGAATTATCTTCCCCCGTTTGGCGGGCAATTTCAATGGGTGAACTCTATCAATATTTCTCCCAAGAAATTTTTTCTAAATCTTCTCAATCTTCTCTATTGAGTGGAGTTTCTATAGATAAATTGGGACTCCTCTCTCCTTCATTAAAACAATATCTTCTCGCTGGGTCTCAACTAATGTCTTATAAAGATGGAATTATTTATGCGACCGCATTGGAAAGAAGGGAGGTCATCCAAAATCATATTCATAATTTGTTTGACCACTTTGATATTCTTATTTCTCCTACAACACCTACAACTGCATTTGAATTCGGTACATTTTCACGGAACACTTCACCTCCTATTAATCATAATACCCACCCTTTTAATTTATCAGGGCATCCTGCAATTAGTATCCCCTGCGGATTCGAGAACGGACTCCCAATAGGGCTCCAAATAGTTGGAAATTATGGTTATGATTATGTCTTGCTAGACATTGCAGAAACATTTTTGAAATTCATCGAAAATTAGCTTCCACTGCTATGCATATGACCTCTTTCAAACTACCTATATAACATACCCTGTGACTTACGAGATTTTATAAATAATCTCTCCAAAAACGCCCCGAACCACCTGAAATTTGGAAAGATATGGGCTTATCTAGATATATAGGTGGATGGGCTCGCTAAAAAATAAGCTTCCTAATGCTTATTATCTTTACAAAAAGTAACCTAATATAACTATGATCTCTGAGACCACGTATCATCGTCCTGATTCTCTCGATCAAGCATGCAATCTGTTGTCTGAAAACCCCGAGGCCGTTTTATTATCGGGATGTCAGTCATTGGGACTTCTCTCCAAAGAAGGAATAATTTCCTTGGACACTGTCATTGACTTAAATGGGGTCCCAGAACTAAGTGATATTTCCTACAAAAATGGATTTCTTCACATAGGTGCACTTGCCACTCATCGAGATATTGAAACATCAAAAACGGTTCAAAAACATCTCCCTTTGCTTTCTACGGCAGCAACTCAAATAGCAGATGTGCAAATAAGAAATGCAGGAACCATTGGCGGTGCATGTGCATATGCAGACCCGACCGCAGATTACCCTCCCGTTTTGATGGCAACAAACGCTACAATCCATTCCCAATCTTCGACAGATTCATTCGAATATACTGCACGGGATGGTTTTTTTATTGATTATTACCAAAGTGCAATCGGACCTGAAGAAATAATAACCTCAATTAAAATACCCCTACCTGAAAATGCAGGATACGGATTCGAAAAACTAGCATACCGGAAGAACGACCGTGCAATTGTAAACGTAGCTGCGATTTTAGAATCCAAAGATGGAGTGTGTACTAGATCTGATATATCTGTAGCAGGAGTATGGGACACTCCCCTGCTCGCCAATAAAACAATGGAATTTTTAATCGGTACTGAACTCACAGAAGAAACCATATCTCAAGCAAGTGATATGGCAAGAGAAGAAATTCTAGTTTGCGAGGACCCTTTGATATCCATCGAATATAGGTCTGCAATGGTGGGTGCTCTTACAAAAAAGGCTCTTACAATTGCAAAGGAGGACTTATCATGATCTTAAATTTCAAAGTGAACAATACAAATCACGAGACTAATATAGACCCATCGACACCTCTAGCAGATGTCTTGCACGATGTACTAGGTTATAAAAGTGTTAAACAATCTTGTTCGACTGGTATATGTGGTGCATGCACAATTCGAATCAATGGCGAAGCTCGGAAATCCTGTCTTCATATGGCGGGCCAGGCTGCAGATTCTGATATCTCCACGGTAGAGGGACTTTCCCAAAATGGATCTTTATCTCCCATTCAGGAAGCTTTCATTGATAATTTCTCTTTCCAATGTGGATTTTGTACCCCTGGATTCATCATGTCGACTGCCGCTCTTTTGGATGAAAATTCCTCTCCATCCGACGAAGAAATACGAGATTCATTACACGGAAACATCTGTCGCTGTACCGGATATTTGGCCATCCTCGATGGGGTCAAAGATGCTGCGAAAAGGATGAATAAAGGAGGCAATTAAATGAGTGGTAATGCAACCGAAGGATCTCCCCAAGCACATGGCATTGGCCAAAGCATTCTCCGGGAAGACGGACCCGTAAAAGTCACGGGGAAGGCAGAGTTTACATACGATGTTGATTTTCCAAACATGCTTCACGCC
>WTZU01000019.1 GCA_009889625.1 Candidatus Hikarchaeia archaeon HikBin5
AACACAGGTATTGAGGATGCAAACGGGCATAAATCATTCCACTACTATCGAGTGAGGAGTGCGTCGATACAGATATGAACTTGGCTAGGGGAGTAAGATCGAATTATTGTTTCATTTAAGATGGTGACTTCGTGCTCTTGGCCCGCATTTTGAAGGGCAGATATACCTGTGGTGAAAGGATCATCAAGCTCTGAAAGAGAATAATAATGTAGGACGCATTTTTCTCCAGCAATACTAAATGCGACATCTAAAAAATCATTTGCTGAATGAGGGAGGTTCATAATAACTCTATCGGCCCAAGTAGAATAATCACCAGCTATATTTCTAACATCACCGACATGCGCAGTTACGTTTTGTTCTACATTATTTCTAGAAATATTTTTTCGGAGATAGTCGATTGCCATATCATTTATATCAGTTGCAATGACTATTGCCCCTTTACTAGCCATGGGGACTGTAAAAGGCCCGATTCCAGAAAACATGTCAAAGACCTGTTCCCCAGAACAAACTTGGTCAGTTACTCTTTGGCGTTCAGTAGCTAGACGTGGTGAAAAATATACTTTGGATATATCTACAAGGAATTCAAATCCATATTCTTTATGAATAGTTTCGGTAGACTTTCCAGATAGGAGAGACCATTTCCTGACCCGCGTTTCGCCTTGGATTTCTGAGGCTTTGTTAAGGATAGTTTTAAACTGGATATCAGAAGCCAATAAGGCAATAGTGGCAGCTGTTGCTTGGTGTGCATTGGGCTCATCTAATAAAATGAGATCCCCAAGCCGTTCGTAGGTGATTTTAAATGGCAAGAGATCAGAGGGGAGAAGTCTATTTTTATTAGGTAAAAGGTCCATGTAGACAACATCCATTCCAGGAGGTGGAATGCCCTCTTCGGTGATTGGAATATATAGATTCCCTTCGTGAGAGAGTATTTTGTACTCATGATTGAGAATTCCAAGAGAATCTAGAGTGACCCGAGTGGATTCGCCGTCCACAGGAAGTACTTTCACGCACTTGCAAGACATTGGTGATAGAACAAAGAGACTGAAAGATAAAAAGGGCACTTTTCATGGGAAGGAGATCGGGAAGAGCCAAGAACGTGGCAAACAATAGGAAATGCATGAGTGAAGTTCACGAAGTTACATTGATAGTAGCAAATATTGAAAGATCAAGGGAATTTTATGAAAACATTTTGGGATTCAAACGGGTAGAAAAACCAGGCAGCAGAGTTGAATTGGGGGCAGGAGGGTGTTCGATAGTATTAGAAGAAGATTTTGAAGAAGATATTTTTGCACAATATAATTTGAGGAAGCCAAAAGGAAAGAGGGGAGATGGATTGGTTCTAGAATTAAATGTGGATAATGTTGAAGAAATATACGAAAATGCGGCGAAGGGAGGTGTGGAGATACTAACAAAACCAAAAGTTATGTGGGGAAGAAACCACTTTTTATTGGAAGATCCAGATGGGTATGTATTAGGAATTGGGAAATCGGTTTGAAGTTACTGAAATGCAGGCAAAACTTCATCTGCAAATCGTTGCATTTGGCCCATTTGGTCAAAAGATCCAAATCGCATGATAAACGTTTCACATCCAATATTTGAAAAGGTTTCAATCCACTCAATCACATCTTCAGCACTTCCAATTGGGCCCCACTCATCTAGATTGTAATACTGTGTCGGGTAGTAGCTTCCAACGTACTCTTGCATATCGTTTATTGCTTTTTGTTTTGAATCAGAGATATGGAGAGTTACTTGGTAAGATTTATGGATAGTATCGGGATCTCGGCCTTTTTGTTTTGCATGTAAATCTATAGCCTCGCATTGTGCTTTGTATTCTTGGGGTTGTGCCGCCCTGCAACACGTCATCCACCCATCTCCCACTTCGACTATCCTCTGGATTGCTGGGCTGTAAACTGCTTTATTACCTCTAGCACTAGGATTGCTTATTACCCAAACAGGCGGATCTTTTTGCACAGGTGCGTAAGGGACCTCTTCATTTCCTGTTTCGAATGTAACATTTTCAAAGTTGAAATGATCTCCAGAGTAATTGACAACGCCGTCCCTCCAAAGCATTTTCATTACTTCAATATGCTCATTGAAAATGGAAGATCTTTTTCGAGGGTCAAGTCCAACGACTTCGTATTGTAGTTTTCCGCGGTCGTCGTCTGCAGCAGCCATGCATGCACCTAGTATCATTCTACCTTCGGAGAACATATCTAGAGTCGACCATGCTTGACCGAACTGAATGGGATTTCGAAGGGGAGTGACCATGCATGCAGTTCCCAATTTTACTTTTTTGGTTCGGTCCGCAAGTACTGCGAGAGTTGCAATTGCATCCAATCTAGGTTTTTCTAGAAGACTATCGCCGACCCAGACAGAATCAAAACCAAGCTTTTCGGCTTCTTCGCCCATCTTGAACATATCCGGTATAGTATATTTTGTTGTAATGAGAGGCTCACGGTTGTTAACATTGATCCCGAAATTTACCATTGTATGTTGTTAGATTAGTACTGTCTTAAGTGTGAGGAAATCTAAATGGGATAGTAGAAATAATGAATAAAAAGAACAATGGCTACGAATACCGACCCATTATCAAAAGTAAATTTGAATTGCCAGAAGGGTATCGAATAGCAGTTTGGGTTGTTATAAATATGGAATATTTTGAATATGGAATCCCATACCCAGCAGATAGCGACAAGCACGTACCAAACGTGATGACACATAGTTGGAGAGAATATGGTTCGAGAGTTGGTATTTGGAGATTGTTGAAGATAATGGATGATCACGAGATCAAGCCAGTTGTTGCACTTAATTCAGCAATATGCGATCACATGCCAGAGGTAATTGATGCGTTCGTAGAGAGAGATTTAGAGATCATAGGACATGGAATAACAAATTCACAAAGATTGGGAGGATTGAGTGTAGAAGAGGAACAATCAGTGATAAAAGGTTGTAAAGATCGCATAAAGGCAGCAACTGGGGACTCACCGAGGGGGTGGCTAGGGCCTGGGTTATCAGAGAATTTTAGTACAATAGATACTCTGATTAAACAAAAATTTGATTATGTATGTGATTGGTGTAATGATGATCAACCATATTTATTCAATACAAATAAGGGGAAAATTGTATCAATCCCATACTCGGGGGAGATAAATGACGTGTCTCTTTTTACAAAAAAGAATTTAACAGGAAAACAATTTCAAGAAACGATTATGGATCAGTTTGAAGTCCTATATGAAGAGAGGAATAGACTCATGCCAATTGCGATTCACCCGCATATCACAGGTCAAGCATTTCGCGCAAAATATTTTGAAGAGATTATTTCGAGGATCAAAGGTATGGAGGAGGTTTGGTGGCCGGGTTGTGGAGAAATGTGCGATTATTATAAAAATACAGAATCAATCAAGTAATAAGTAGTAATGAATCATAATATTGTAGAAGAAAAATGGATGTCACGAATCGAGAGGTAATAGAACGGGCAATCGCGGCATTCTCAGAGGGAGTGCCAATTTTAATCCATGATTTTGATGATAGGGAAAATGAGACAGACTTGGTTGTTGCAGCTTCAAAAATAACTCCTGAATTGATTTCAATGTTTAGGAACGAAGCAGGTGGTTTAGTGTGCGTTGCCATTTCAGATGGTGTTGCAGAAGCATTGAATCTGCCATTTCTTAGCGATATGATAGACCACCAATTGACAGAAAGTGGAGATTTAAAGTACGACACTAGATCGGCATTTTCACTTCCAGTAAATCACCGAGATACCTATACAGGGATAACTGATATTGATCGAAGTATCACTATTAAACGAATTGCAGAAGTATCTTCAGATGTAGAGAGGGGGGAATATAATGCAGAACAATTTGCAAAAGAATTTAGAAGTCCAGGCCACGTTCAGATTTTAAGGTCCGCCCCTTCCTTAGAAGAGAGAAAGGGCCACACAGAATTGGGAATTGCAATTGCAAAAGCTGCCAATATGGAACCTGCAGTCGTAGTATGCGAAATGTTAGATGACATAAATGGAAAGGCTAGTTCCAAAGAGAATATGAAAAAATATGCAAAAATAAATGGACTATTGTTTATAGAAGGAAAGGTATTGGTAGAGGAACTAGAGGGAAAGATGTAGAAGTGAAATCGTGTATGACGAAATGTTCTGTACTGTTGTTAGTGGCCAGGGAAAAGGATCTCATTTTGTAGAAGTTTCCGAGAATGAGTTAGAACGAGTAATAGGTTTTAAGCCATTCCATGGGACATTAAATCTGAAAGGTGCCGATACAAGAGGATTGGAATCAGAAAATATAGAAGAATTGGGAGAAGACGGATGCGAAGGTGTTTTAGTTCATTTGTGTAGGATCAATGGGATTATGGCTGCGACTACAATTCCCATTATAGAAGGATATCCAGAAGAAATAACCGAGGTAGTTGCCCCTGTGAAATTAAAGGAATTATTTAATCTAAAAGAAGGAGAAATGGTCGCGTTTTCAGCAAGAGAAATTGTTTGGAAACCGAATGGTTCAATCGTAAAACATGAAGAACTTAATTTGTTTGATTCAATTATTTTTGACCTAGATCAGACTCTGGTACATTTAGATGCAGATTGGAGAAGTTCATACAACGAATTGGAAGTGTTAATGAAGGAGTACATAGATGGAGATATAACAGATTATAGACACGAAGAGGTATTTCAAATAGCACAAAATCGAGGGATATTCGAGGAAGTGGACCAAATACTAACGAAATATGAAATCGAAGGTGCAAAAAGAGCGAAGCCTTTGAAATTGATAGGTTTCCTAAATAAATTGCACGTCCCCATCTCAATTTGTACGATTAATTCCCCCAAAGCTGCCAAAATTGCTCTGGAAAAGGTAGGGATAATTGACAAAGTGGACTGCATAATTGGAAGAGATAGTGCAATAACCAAACCAGATCCCGATCCACTATATAGATGTATAAACCACATGGGGACTTCTACGGGGAATTCCGTTTTCATTGGGGATGCCAGATCTGATGCAGAGGCAGCATATAGAGCGCAAATGTCATATTTGCATCCGGATCAAGTACAGTAGGGAAAATAATGAAAATTGAAGCTGAAACTCCTGATGAAATTACGGAATTGTTGCAAAGGTCCGGATATATATCAAATATAGGAATTTCAACGGCATTATTGCTGGCTTCTAAATTGAATAGGCCATTATTAATAGAAGGCCAACCAGGATGTGGGAAAACATCACTAGCGAAGTCGCTGGCAGATGCTACAGAGGGAGATTTAGTTCGCCTACAATGTTATCGAGGTCTAGGAATTGAAAATACAAGTTATGAGTGGGACCATATGAAACAATTTCTCAGAATTAGGATAGAGGGAGAGATGGGAATTGAAAAATCGGTGGAAAATATAGAGAAATCGATTTTTGAAGAAGAATACTTACTAGAGAGACCCATTCTTCGGGCGTTGAGGGGATCGGATAAATCAATTCTATTGATAGACGAACTAGACCGTGCGGGCGAGGAAATAGAAGCATTCCTATTAGAAGTTTTAGATGAGAATCAACTTACCATTCCAGAGCTTGGGACGATAAAATCGGAGGATCCACCAATAGTGATAATAACATCCAACAGGACACGTAAAATTAGTGATGCGCTGAAAAGAAGATGTTTATATTTATATCTAGACCCTCCAGAAATGGATCGGGAAATGAAAATTGTTCAACTGAAGGTTCCAAATTTGGACGAGCACATCACTATTCAAATAGTAGAATTCATGCAAACGATTAGATATCAAGAGAATCTTATGAGAATTCCAGGAATATCTGAAACGTTGGATTGGGCCATGGCACTCTCCGAATTGGAAATTGATGTAATAACTCCAGATGTGATAAAGGGGTCCCTTTCCACCATTATAAAAGAACCAGAGGATTTGGAGAAATTATCAGATGATGTTGTTGAGAAAATAATAGGTAGAATCAGCAGGGATTTGGAGAAATGAAAGACATAGAAAATAGAGTGGCCATTGTAACAGGAGGGGCTTCGGGGATAGGAAGGAGTGTGGCTTTGAAACTATCTGAAAGGGGTGCAAAAATATCTATTGGAGACCTCCAGGAGTTGCCAAGAGAAGAAGGCGAGGAAACGAGAGGGATTATCGAAGACAGAGGAGGAGAGGTTATTTTCACAAAGACGGACATATCAGAAATAGACCAAGTTAAAAAACTAATAGAAAGAACGGTGGGATCATTTGGTGGAATCGACATATTAGTAAACAATGCTGCTGCAGATCAGAGAGCGGGTACTGTGGAAGAAATGGAAATTAAAGAATGGGAAAGGGTAATACAAACTAATCTAACGGGGATGTTTTTATGCACTAAATATGCAATCCCTTATCTAAAAAAATCAAAAAATGCCCGCATTGTCAATATAGCCTCCCAATTGGGATTGGTAGGATATAAGAATAGACCTGCTTACTGTGCATCAAAGGGAGGGGTGATTAATTTTTCAAAACAACTTGCTATAGAATATGCAGATGTACCCATATTAGTTAACTCAATTTGTCCAGGGTTAATTCAGACCCATAGAACGAAGAGAGTTTTTGAAGATGAAAATATAAAAAATCGATTGGAGTTGGAGACCCCTTTACCTTATTTTGGAAAGCCCGATGACATTGCAGAAGTAGTTGCATTCATTGCGTCAGACAAAGCGAAATATATCACCGGGGCGGACATAGTAGTGGATGGAGGATACACTGCTAAGTGATGGCGCAAGGTTCTCAATTGAATAGATCATATACTGAAACACTAGTTCGTTTTTGTCGGTCTTTAAGAAATGCAGGGGCAAGGATTTCGATTGATGAATCCATCTCTGCTGCAGCTGCATTAAAAGAAATAGACCCTACAAATAAAGATCAATTTTACTATGCACTATACACTAGTCTAATGGACGATAGGGTGGACAAAGGGAAATTTGATGAATTGTTTAATTATTATTGGCAGGAGACGTGGAGAGAAGAATCGGGAGAAGATTCAGTTATAAAAGAAGATGTAGATGGTAGGGCAGGGTCAAAGGAAGAAAAATTGTCAGAAGTTGAAGTTAAGAAACCACTAGAAGCACCTTTAGCGGGAGAAACTAGCACAAACGAAAGTTCAGAGAGGGGGTTAAAAAAAATCATTTCTTCGAAATCGGTAGGTGTGGAACAGAATAATATTGGAACGGGGCAAAAAAATAGTGTTTTTTTTGAAGGAGGATTGGAAGATAATTCCCAATTTATAGAAAATCATTTTGAGGAGTTCGAGTCCAATCAAATATCATCCTGTGTGGGAGAAATTGGACAAAAAATAGGAACAATGAGGGGTTATGAATTGGTTCGGGAGGAAAGGGGTTTAATTGATTTGAGAAGGTCGATGAACGTTATAAAAGAGCTCCCACCACATAAACTCCCTAGGATAAATAAAGACAAATCCCTAGTTAAAATGGTAATGTTAATAGATGTGAGTAGGTCGATGATTAGAAATATAGACCAAAGATTTTTATTCAAATTCGTGTTTGAGTGCGTGAGGCAATATGCAGAAGTCAGAGTATTCTTTTTTGATACAGATATAGCAGAAGTGACCAGTCATTTTCAGACCCCGAGTCTTAAAAATTCGATAGATCAGATGGAACGTGCCCGAACAAAATGGGGATCTGGAACGCGAATAGGAGAATGTATAGATAAAATTTTTTCTATAGATCCATTCATAGTTGATCGGGATACAGCAGTGGCCATAGTGAGCGATGGGTGGGACGCGGGTGATTTGGAAGTATTGGCTATGAGAATGGCAGATATAAAAAGAAGAAGTAATATAGCAATTTGGTTGAATCCACCAGCAAGTTCAGATAATTATGAGCCCGAAGTTAGAGGAATGAGAACTGCACTTCCATATGTTGACTATTTTTTCGGGTTTAATTCGGTTGAAGATTTGGAAAAAATGACGCAGAGTTTGAAAAGTAGTTTGTCGTGAGTGTAACGTAAGGAATAGTTAACCAAACACGGTTTGGAGATTCGATCCGATTTCGTCTATCCGTTTTTTTGCTACGTGTTTAATCATTCGGAACCCAATTGAAGCTAATTTACCACTTACTTCGACATCCATTGTGTACTGAATTCTAGTTTCTTGTCCTTCGGCAGTTAAGTCAAATGTTGCAGTTCCCTGAACACTTGTATTGCTACCAGGGGCATCTCCAGTTATGGTTATTTTGACTAAATCAGGTTCGCGTATTTCGACTAGTTCGAGTTCAGTTTCGAGTTTCATTGAAATTTTAGAAACTTTTTCATTTAAAACGGCCACGTACTTGTTATTTTCTACCTGTTCTACAGATTCGCAATTGGGTAGAATTTTTTGAATATTTTCTGGTTTTTGCATCTCGTCGAAAACAAATTGTCTTTCTGCAGGGACTAGGATATCTCCTTCAAATTCCATGGTTGATTGTTGGTGAAGAACTAATTTAAACCTTGTTTACTGGTCCGGAGATGGACAAGAAAGGCATAAATTGAGGATCCTACAAGGTTCGATTAAAAACAAAGCCAATAATATACCCCAAGCACAATAGGAAAGTATAGTGACAAATGCCCAATTAACATTGATACAGATAGACAATTATGGACCATGGACAGTTACCCCAAAACCTAGGCGCGAAGTGGACCTACAGACACTTCAGTCGAGACTATATGCAGATTTTTCACAATTGTTTGGTATGAAAAAAGGATATGTTTTTTTCTCAAGATTTGACAACATGATTGCCGTAACGAATGGAATCGATAGAGAATACCACGCATTAATCCAAGAATCAATTGGAAATCGATATCCTGTTACAGTTAGTCTGAGTATAGCGAGCGATAAAGATCCCGCAAAAGCCCTCGGAAAGGCAACTTCGCAGTTGCAAGTGACAGGTAGTGCTCAAGATAGTAGTCGTGTGCAAATTTTAGAGGGAGAAGCCATAGATGAAGAGGAACGGACGGATAAAGATCTTCAAATAGCGCACTTTGATGTGAATGATGCAACGGGAAGGTACACTGATAAATTGAATGAATTTGATGCATTCATTGAAATAGAACATGGGTATGCAGAATTGATGCGGTATATGCGCAAAGAATATAGTTCTTTATCATTTTTTGTAGGAGGAGACAATGTCATTACAGTATGTTCAGAGTTGGGTGAAAAGGAATATCAAAAGGCCATTGATCATGTTCAAGATGAAGTTGGTGTAGAGCTGAAAGTCGGAGTTGGAAGGGGGAGACTGGCCCAAGATGCAGGTATGGCTGCAAAGCACGCATTAGAACGTTGCAGAGAGGATTCGACAGTAATTGAATTCGAATATTAGATAAAGAGAATACATTGTTATCTCATTTTTTGATTGTACACGAGTTATAATTCGCGTAGCCCTGCTTTAATTAAAGCGGGGAGAACTCTAGAGGGAGAAAGAGGCAATGTGGGGAATCGAATACCTGTTGCATCAGCAACTGCATTTGCCACGGCGGGGAATATGGTTACGGTAGCACACTCCCCTAGCCCTTTTTGTCCAAACGAAGTGGTCGGGTCCGGAGTCTCTACGTGGATAATTGAATCTTCAGGGACAATGGGCATATCTACAACAGTGGGGAGGTGGTAATCTAGCAGCGTCCCAGTCATAAGAGAACCATCAGATTCATATTGATATCCTTCAAGAAGTACCTCTCCGAGGGCCTGAATTACAGCGCCCTGCACTTGTCCAGAAGCTAGTTTTGGATTAATTATTGTCCCTGCATCTTCGGCAATTGCGATGTCGACAATGTCAATTTCCCCAGTAGATAGGTCCACGTCCACAATAACCGCTGCAGAGGAGAAAGTATAAACATGAGATACACTACCAGTACCATCTTCATCCATAAACTCACCTTCTTGGGTTTCGAATCTTGCTTCCCCTACAAGAGATACGCCACTTTGGAATTCCAGGGGGCGGTTAGTTTGGTCCCCATATGTAGCAAGATTTGCGAAGTCTTCTATTGACATAGTATTTTTTGGTTTATTTATATCGAAAATTTTGTCGTCGGACATGCCCACATTAGATTCGGGAATATCCAATAGGTGAGCGGCTAGATGGATGATTTTTTCTCGGAGTTTTTTGGCAGCCATGGTTGCTGCAGTCCCAGCAAAAACGGATGACCTATCCCCCCAAACCCCCATGTCTTCAGGAGTTATATCCGTATCACCCACAACTATGTTGACACGATCGACAGAAACACCCAACGTGTCAGATACCATTTGAACTATGCCAGTAGTAGTCCCAGTACCAATGCTAGAGGTCCCTGAAAAAATAGTAACTGATCCAAAACGATCCATTCGAACGATAGCACCCGAATAATCTGCTCCTTTTGCGCTTTTATTCCCATTGCGTTGCATCACAGTACCCATCCCAACACCACGCAATTTGCCATCTTTTGTTCTGCGTCCACCACGATTTGAATCCCAATCTATCCTTTCTCTTAATTGAGTAAGGCAACCATATACGTCCATATCCCTAAGTTTCAACCGCGTAGCAGTTCGAAGAGGCAAATCAGATAATTTAGGTACATTGAGCAAACGTAGATCGAATGCATCCATACCCAATTCCTCTGCGGCTAGATCTATGAGCTGTTCAATGGCATACATAAATTGAGGATTTCCAAATCCGCGGACTGCAGTTCCTGGCATTATATTTGTATAGACTAACTTATATCGAATTTCTTGGTTGGGTATGAGATAAGGCCCTCCACAAGTGAGTGCTGAAGATTTTGCGATTACAGCCCCATAGTTTGCATAAGCTCCGGTATTTTGAAGCATATCTATATCAAGTGCCAGCATTTTCCCTTCTTTGGAGAGGGCCAGCCTTCCATTCATAGTTTCATCATACCTTCCACGGCCTGCTTGCATCTCTTCAATTCGATCTAAAAACATTTTGACGGGTTTTCCCGTATGCATTGAGAGGACGCAAGTGGCAACGTGATGGGAGTATCGCCCCACTTTTGCGCCAAATCCACCTCCGACATCCGAGATTTTACAAATTATATTCGTAGGATTTAGACCTACAACTGCAGTGGAGATTAATTCAGGCAGGCGGTGGGGGACTTGAGTGGATGCCCAAAGGGTTAACTTTTGATCCCCATTATTCCAATCGGCTATGCAGCCATGTGGTTCGAGAGGAGAGGGATTTGTTTTATTGTTTGTGAAAGTTGCCTCTACAATTACATCGGCATTCGATAGAGCAGTTTTTGTATCCCCACCTACAGTTTTTCCAGCATAGATCAAATTTCCATTTATAGGATTATCGGGGTCTGCAGAGAGGCGAGGATGAATAATGGTTGCTTCATCGAGCAGAGCAGATTCAGCATCAATGACTGCAGGTATTTTCTCATATTCTACTTCGACTGCGTCTGCGGCCTCTATTGCAGTGTTTCTATCTTTTGCTAGCACGACTGCAACTTCATCTCCGACATATCGAACTCGATCTGAAGCGAGTACCTCTTCATCTACAAAACCTAGGTGTTTTGCATTTTCAGGGTGGCTAAATGGAAGCACATAGGGGTCAATATCCTCGGCAGTCCATACTAGTTCTACTCCTGGTATTTGCATAGCTTTGGTAGTATCTATATTTAAAATTCGGGCATGTGCATGGGGACTTCGAACAAATCGTGCATGTAGCATTCCAGGAAGTACTATATCGTCCAAAAATCTCCCAGTGCCAGTCACAAGTTTTCTTCCAATTTTAGTATTTACTCGAGTTCCTACTACTGTGTTTGTAGAAGTTGTTTGTGTAGGCGATTTAAGTTGAGTCTTACTCATTATGCTCCTTTGTTTATGCGCTGGGCTGCGTCTTGAACACTTTCTATGATTTTGGTGTAACCTGTGCACCGGCATATATTCCCAGCCAAACCGAATCTAATCTCATCCACAGTAGGGTTGGGATTTTCATTTAATAGTGCAGTGGAGGTTATGACAAATCCTGGTGTGCAATAGCCACATTGCATACCATGATTATCCCAGAAAGATTGTTGGACGGGGCTGAGTGTCCCATTGTCATCCAACCCTTCGACAGTGGTGACATTTTTCCCATTTGCCTGTACAGCAAGAACGTTGCAGGATTTTACAGCTTTTCCATCGAGTAAAACTGTGCATGCGCCGCATTTTGCGGTTTCGCAACCCCTATGAGTCCCAGTGAGGTAAAGATGGTCTCGAACATATTCGGATAAAAGGGTCCTTGCAGGAATGATTTCACGTGTTTCGGAGCCATTTACAGTTACGTTTACAACTAGTTCGGATTGTGGTTCTTGGTTCGTATTAGACATTTTTAAGCACCTCCTTGGGCAGAAGTTACTGCCGTAGTTATTGCACGTTTGGATAAAGTTTTCATCAGTTCTTGTTTAAATAATATAGAACCTTCTGCATCGTCAATTGGGTCGGAATTCTCTCCGACTGAAATGGCAGCTTGTGTGATTAATTCTGTCGTGGGTTTTTGCCCCACAAGAATATCTATGGCCTCCTCGGCAAAGGTGGGTCCTGGTTCTATTGCGCCAGTGACTATCTTAGCTTCGGAAATGGATCCAGCTTCCAAAGTGATCAAAGCACCCACAGTGGCTACGGGATATGCCCCCTCGCTAGGCTCCCATTTTTCATATCCAACTCCAGTTGGAGGGGAAATTTCGGGGAATCTTACTTCGGTTACGAATTCATCTTCTTCCAAGTCGGTTGCATAAAATCCATGAAAGAAATCGCTGCCAGAATAAGTGGTTTCTCCACGAATTGAATTGGCTTGGATTTCTGTATCGAGAAGGGCACAAAGTATAGGAGGGTCCCCCGCCGGATCTGCATTTGCAACAGATCCACAGATGGTTCCCCGATTCCTTACTTGGACATCCCCGATATGAGAAGCAACTTGAGACAATACAAGACAGTGGTTTTGAACAGTTTCAGAATTTGCAACTTCTGCGTGACGTGCGGTTGGTCCAACTTTGACTTTTTGATCTTCGAAAGTTATGTAATTGGCATTTTTCAATCCATTGATATCAATGAGGCAGGAGAGATCGGCCGCCCGAAGGCGCAAGAGTGGCAGCAAGCTTTGACCTCCTGCAATTATGAATGCATTTTCTTGCTCTGATAATAGTTGACAAACTTCATCAATAGATTCTGGACAAATGTAAGTAAAATCCCTCATGTTTAATGTTTTCCAGCATAAAATACCTCTTTGAGTATAATGACTTTTGCGGTACGGTAGTTTGGGAAAGAGTCTTTTTGTGAGATAGCATGAGGTCAGATATGGCAGACATATTGATTACTGATGGTATCGTGATTACGATGGACCCAAATAGATCTATTATTGAAAATGGAGGAATTGCTATTGAGGGTGAGCGGATTATTGATGTGGGACAATCAGAAGAGATTAAATCAAATCACGACGCTGATGTGATTATTAGTGCGGAGAAACATGCAGTCATCCCAGGTTTGATAAATACGCACACACATGTTGCAGATATCCTCATAAGAGGAGGGGGACAAACAGATAGAGCACTTTATGATTGGTTATTTAATGTTACCAAACCTGCTCGGGCGGAGATGAATTCAGAAGAGCATGCTATCGCTTCTGCATTGTATTGTTTGGAATCGATTGAATCAGGAATAACAACATTTGTAGAAAATGCAATTGGTGGTGGGTCGGGTTATTCAGATGAGATTGTAAAATCAAAATTGAAAGTGTATGAACAGGCAGGGATGAGAAATATATATTGCCAATCTTTTATTGACGAAAATATGGAATCTGCATTATCTGATTTTGTTAAATTATACCAGGGTGCAGCACCGGATGTAAAACGTGCTAGTTCGGATCTAGATGATACAGATGAATCTATTAAAAATATTGAAGATTTAATAAAAAAGTGGAATAATTCAGCAGAGGGCAGGCAAAATATCTGGCCAGGTCCACTATCCCCCAGGTGTACAACCACAGATGGGCTACAAGCATGTTATCGCATGGCCGAAGAATATGATGTGATGACTACAACTCATGTCTCGGAAACATATCACGAGGAATTGGCATTGGGCGGAGGGCATTTCTCAATGACAGAGTATATGGATGTTATTGGATGTCTAGGTGAAAGGGCCTTATTTGGCCACTGCGTTCATCTGAGTGAATCCGATATCAGATTGATGCAGCAGAAAGATGCCCGAGTGGCACATAATGTTATTTCAAATTTAATGTTAGGATCAGGTACTGCACCTATACCAACTATGCTTAATTATGGAGTGACAGTGGGAATTGGAACAGATAATGCAAGTTGCAGTGATACGGTGAATATGATAAATGATATGCGATATGTCGCGTCGTTGCACAAGGGATTTCATTCCGATTCAACAATCATGACTCCTGAAAAGGCACTTGAAATGGCAACTATAGATGGTGCCCGTGCAATAGGTCAAGAGCAAAATTTGGGATCCATTGAATCTGGGAAAAAGGCAGACATAGTGCTACTTGGATTAAATTATACCCATTTCCAACCAATTAGAAATGTAGTCTCTGCGATTGTATATCAAGCCCAAGGATTTGAAGTAGATACAGTCATTTGCAATGGAAAGGTGATCATGAGAGACAGGGCAGTAGAAGGGATTTCAGCGAATTATCCCGATTTATACGATCAAGCAGCAGATGCGGCAGATGCAGTTATTAAAAGAACGGGGTTGGAGAAAATAGTGCTTGACAACAGGCCATGGAAATCAGTGGGGCATGTAGAAAGATAAATGTAGAAGAATTAGATAGTATTTTACACATAGCATGGTTTCAGATAAGGTGAGAATGCCCAATATGAGTGAAAAAAATGAAAAAGAATACACAATTTCTGGTAGAAAATTTAAAATGTCGGATTTTCCGGATTATGTTGGAGGGATGCCACCAGATCCGGCGGTAATTCATGACATAGATTATTTGGATGAAATAGAGAAAATATGGGGGAGAAAGTGGGGAGATCAAGGTATTGGTCAGTTAAAAGAAGTTGCCCTGGTTAAGGCGACAGATCATGAAAACCACGAAGTATTCCTAGATAAACAAAATCAAGAATATTTCATGATGACATATGGGGAAGCAGATCTACCAGCATTGAGAGAACAGCAAGAAGATTATGCGAGGACATTGGAAGAAGAAGGTGTAAAAGTTAGATGGATGGAATATGAAGATCCATGGGGAGCATACGGTCCGCTTAGAAAGATGTTCGTAGGTGCACTTTTGGGCACTGTATTGAGAAATGGAGTAATACTCAGGAGGTATGGTCAAGGTGCATATTTAAGAGGTTTAAATCGACACACTCAGAAATTCTTTACAGATATTGGATGTCCAATTTCATTGCAGATTACAGGTAAAGGAATATTAGAACCTGCATGGCCATGGGTTGCAGAAGGGGTTGTTGTAGGGGGATTCGGGAGAGCATGTAATAGAGAAGGTCTAGAACAAGCACTACCTCAGTTTAAGGCAGCAGGCCTAAGAGAAATTGTGATGGGAAGTAGTTCTTCAATCCATGCTACGATGCAATCTAGTGGTGCATTCCATATGGATGGTGTATTAAATATTGTGGATGCAGGGCTTGCAGTGGTATATCCCCCTCAGCTGGACTTTGGAGTTTACAAATGGCTTGCAGATCATGGAATTGAAATGATCGAAGTCCCCCCAGAAGAGCAGCATTTGCTACCGTGCAATGGCATGTTACTAGAGCCAGGTAAGTTGATTCAAGGGGTAGAAACGCCGAAAACCAACAGAGAACTAGAGAAAAGAGGAGTAGAGGTGATCGAAGTGGAGACATCCCAGATAAAAATGGGAGGAGTAAACGGTATCCGGTGCATTACCTGCAGATTGCATCGAGAGCCAGGACCGGAATTAGAAGAAGTGGCTAGGAAAATTCCAGACAACAAACCAGATGGCTTGGTTAACTTCGTGAGTGGCGATAATTACGAGAAGGGTAATTTTTAAGTTAATTACGCCGCATCATCGGATATTTTGAGATAAATATCTTCGGGAGTGATGGGCAATTTTTTAAATCGATGGCCTGTTGCATCCCGGATTGCATTTGCGATTGCAGGGATTACAGCAACGGTGGGAGATTCACCAATACCCTTTGCACCATAGGGGCCTTGGGGGTGGCCTTCCTCCAAGAAAATGGGAATTACCAAGGGATGTTCATGAATTGTTGGGATTTTGTAATCTGAATAATTTGCATTAATAGTCCTTCCCGATTTTTCATCATAAACCATTCCCTCGTATAAAACACCTGCAATGCCCATACTTATTGCCCCTATAATTTGTTCGTCGACTAGTTTTGGGTTGATCGCCTTTCCAACGTCGAAAACTCCAACTAGTTGATCGACTTTGACTTCGCCCGTATGAATGTTAACACGTACGCTTGCGCCGACTGCACCTTCTGAATAGAACGAGTTCACACGGCCTGGTTTACCCGGTTTAGGATCTCCTGCTTCGATTACCCAGGTATCCTTTCCAATGATTTCTCCACCACGTTTTAGGAAGTATCCCGATTCATAGATTGCTGCAGTAAAGACATCGGTTATTTCAATCCCCGCATCTGGATCTCCTTTCGGATGAACTCTACCATGGCTTGTGTCGAGATCTTCAGGCGGGACTTCAAGAACCTGAGATGCGTGCTGGAACAGATCACGTTTTGCATCTTCACATGCCATTTTAACTGCATTTCCCATGTTAAATGTCGATCTACTTGAAATAGATCCTTGATCAAAAGGAGTGACACTAGTGTCTCCTCGAACGATGATCACTTTGTCAATCGTTGTTTGGAATTCTTCTGCAACAATCTGTGCCATTGCAGTAGTGTTTCCTTGTCCGATCTCATCTGAACTATATCGGAGTTCGATTGACGCATCCGGATGGACTTTAATAATTGCAGAAGATGCAGTTGGGGCGAGACTATACTTATTGATTAATGCGACACCAGTCCCAGAAACCCAAGTCTCATCGGAGGGCTCGGGAGTGGGCAGGTTTGCTTCTAATGTTTCCAGAATAACTTTGGATGGAACATGATCACGTTCTTCATTAAATGCAGTAACCTCCCCCTCTTGCAACAAATTCTTCCTGCGGAATTCGATTGGGTCCCAGTTTTGATCTCGTGCGATTTCATCGAGTTGACTTTCAAGCCCGAATAAGACTTGACGATTTCCAAATCCGCGGTATGAACCAGAAACCGGGGTGTTTGTATAAACGGCGTATGTATCTACCGAAATATGAGGAATGGAATAGCTATTCCCAACTCCAAAAGTGCAATTTCTTGCAACCATAAATCCCGTTGATGCAAAACCACCCCCAGGGAGAATTGCATCTACTTTTCTTGCTATTATTTTTCCATCCTTACTCACTCCCGTTTTTACTTTTGTCCGAACCTCTCCGCTTACTGTTGCATTTTTAAATTCCTCTTCTCGTGTGTGTGCAACTCGTACGGGACGGCCTGTAACTTCTGCTAGTCGGCCTGCAATGGGTTCGAGCATTGGACTTTCCTTTCCTCCAAACCCGCCTCCTACAAATGGTTCGATTACTCTCACTTTTGCTGCGGGCTTTTGTAAAATTCGCGCAGTGGAATATCTAATTTTATGGAGGGCTTGGCACGAAGACCAAAGCGTGAGATTGCCATTTCCTTCGGGTTTTGCAACAACCAAGTGTGGCTCCATTGGGGCGTGTTGCAATGGTGCGGTCCTATACTCGTCTTCGTAGATATAATCTGCTTGTTCAAATCCAATGTCTGCATCTCCGTGTCGAACCACATAATGTTGATATACATTTGGACGGTCTTTAATGAATGTGGGTGGAAGGACCTTTGCCACTTCGTAGTTGTGCAAATCTGGATGAACCACTAC
>WTZU01000002.1 GCA_009889625.1 Candidatus Hikarchaeia archaeon HikBin5
ACGTCCAATCGGGGATTCGAACCCCGGTCACAGGCTCCGCAAGCCCGTAGGATAGTCCACTACCCTAATTGGACAGAATATAAAGTACAATATTTTTTGTAAAGAGGGTTTTGGTTCTACATTTGGTGTGAGATGAGGCGACAAACCTTTCACTGGTGTGCGAGTAATGATGAGTAACTTAAAAATGGAAGACTTGGATAACCAGGAACTAGATGAACCTGAAGAGGTGCAAGAAGTAAGCAAGGGAGAGGTGCAAGAAAAAATAAAACAAATGGGAGGATTGATCGATGATGATGTCGCAGAAATGTTGGTGGAATATGAACGGAATGGGAAAGTTCAATATACAATTAATGAAGTAAAAGGGAATTTTGATGCAGAGGTCAGATTCATTGCAAAGGTCATTTCTATGGGAGAAATTCATGAATTTGATCGAGAGGGTGAAGAAGAGAAAGGGAATGTATTAAATGTAGAATTGGCAGATGAAACGGGGAGAATAAAAGCGGCTTTCTGGAATGAATATGCAAAGGCCATACAAGAAGACCTAATAGTAGGACAAGTATTGCGCGTGCAAGGTTTTGCACGTGAACGGGAGGGTGAAGTTGAAGTTAGTGTGAATCGGTGTATGATAGACGAAGATACAGAAATCGGGGTGAAAATCACAGAAGAGTGTAAAATTGGAGATTTGATATCTGGTGCATCGAACGTGAAAGTGGTTGGGAGAGTGTTATCTGTGGAATCGGAACGAACATTTTCTAGGAGTGATGGGTCAGAAGGCAAAGTTGCTAGTGTGAATATAAGTGATGAAACGGGCAGAATTAGGCTTGTATTATGGGACAAACAAACACAAGTAATAGAATCCATCTTCCAAGGTAAATCGATAGAAGTGACGAAAGGGTATATACGGAAGAGAGAATCCCAATTGGAGCTACATGTTGGTAAAGGAGGATCTGTGAGGGCATTAGAAGGAGATATAGAATTTTCAGTTAAGTCTGACCAGATAAGTGCACTAGAAATAGGAGACGTAGCGGACATTCAAGGAGTCATAACAGTAGCAGATCCAAAAAGGGTATTTGACCGAAAGGATGGAACAAAGGGACAGGTTAGGAATATTAGAATTCAAGATGAAACTGGCGAGATACGAATGGCATTGTGGGATGAAAAAGCAGAAATAGAGATAGGACCAGGTGATAGAATATTATGTACAGATATTCTTGTGAAGGAGGGTTGGCAAGAAGATCTCGAGGCATCGACTAATTGGAAAACTTCTATTAGCGTTTTGACGAGGTCAGAATGAAGGAGTATAAATCCGCGTTGCAGATTGCAAGGGGCATAGCAAAGAAAAAAATATTACCGAGTGAAATTATAGAAGACACCCTCAATCGAATTGAAAAAATCAATCCACATATAAATGCATTTATCACAGTATTAGAAGTGGAAGCAAGGGAAGCTGCCCATGCAGTGGAGGACCGAATGAGAAATGGTGAGCAAATCGGTCGATTGGCAGGAGTTCCAATTGCTGTGAAAGATCTATTTGCATTTAAAAGGGGAGTGACACATACATTTGGTTCGGTGCCATTTGCCAGTTATATTCCTAATAGAAATTCACCACTAGTTGATCGATTGGAAGATGCAGGAGCAATCATAGTGGGTAAAACTAACACACCAGAATTTGGGCACAAGGGCATCACTCATAATGAAATAATTGGAAGGACTGCAAATCCATTTAATATAGATATGACCCCAGGCGGGTCTTCAGGGGGGAGTGCCGCTGCAGTTGCAGCAGGCATGATTCCGTGGGCACAGGGGTCAGATCATGCAGGGTCTATCAGAGGTCCAGCTTGTATGTGTAATCTATATGGTCATTTTCCATCGGTGGGAAGAGTCCCTCATGCGATGCGGCCAGATGCATTTAAATATCACCTACCATATGCAGGAAGTGGACCATTAACGCGGACTGTAGAAGATGCAGCGATGATGTTAGATGTGATATCTGGCCCACATCCAGAAGATCCAGACAGTCTTCCAAAATTTGAGGGAGAATATATTTCATGTGTCGATGAAGGAATAGAAGGTATGAAAGTAGGATATGATTCTTCATTTTTGGATAAACCGATTGAAGATGAAATAGTACAAAGGGTTGAAGATTCTATGGAGGGATTGGAAGAGGCAGGGGCAGAAATTATACATACTAAAATTGAATTTTCAGAGTGGGAAAAATTGCATGATGTATTGATGATTGGATTGGAAATAATCTATGCAGAGACTGCACATAATCTAAAAGTTACAACAGGTATTGATCTCATGGAGCATCAAGAAGTTGTTTCCCCAGTAATCATTGAACGAATACGTTCTGGAGAGAGGAGGGGAGTACTAGAATATCGTCTGGCAAATAATCTCCGTACAGAGTTTTACACGAGTTTGGCCAAATTGTTGAAATCAGTGGATGTGTTAGCCACGCCAACGATGGCGGTTGAGCCGCATTCGGATGAAAAAATTCCTACAGAGATTAACGGTGTTGCAATCCCAATGAAACATGGGACTTCCTTGGCTTGGCCATTTAATTTGACAGGAAATCCAGTGGCTTCAGTGCCAAGTGGATTGACTAAGAAAGGACTCCCTACAGGAGTGCAGATTATTGGACCGAGGTTTGGGGATGATATTGTTTTGTCAGTGGCAGGTGCACTAGAAAAAACTAGACCGTGGATACAGAATTATCCAGAATACTAAAGAAAGGAAGGGTTAAGATCATAGATATTAGCGTGTGAGATATGAGCATAGAATTACCATTTGCCCCAGTAGATGCCATCATTCGTAGGAATGCCGGGGGACTTAGGGTGGGTTCGGAGGCAACTGAAGAATTGGCTAGATTGATTCAGATAGAGGGGGCAAATATTGCAATGGAAGCTGCAGAAGTGGCAAAAAGAAATGGTAGGAAAACTATCCATGAAGAAGATTTTAAAATTGATGGGTTGGGCATTAAAAAGGAGATAGTGTTGCCCATTGCACCCATAGATCGTATTGCACGATCTGAGATAGATGACCGGTATAGAATTGGAAGTGATGCTAGGTTAATTCTTGCAGAATATCTAGAAAATTATGCAGATGAGATAGCAAAAAAAAGTGCTATTTTGGCCCGTCATGCAGGAAGAAAAACTATTCAAAAGGAGGATGTAGAAGTATGTATCAAAATTTTAAGAGGTTTGAAAGAAGGTTACGCAGGATAATTTGTGATATGTGATAACAAATAACACATTACTTATCTCCTCTGAAGACCATAGGGCACATATGAAGACTTAACATGACCCTGTCTCATTCGAGACAGGATTTATTGGTAGTGCTCAATAATAGCAATGAAATAGTGATTAGTTCTGATTACGATCACCTCTGTTGATCGTTCAGACATTAGATTATACCAGGAAATGAAATTCACAGGTTTGGGTTAAAATATTTTTGCAAATATATACCAAAATCATCTGTTAAGCTCAAAAGTTCGGATTTGGATAAAACTCGATAGTGGTCTCGAAGGGCAGATTCTATATCGGGTCCAATGCGAGCAGTGAAAATTAGATCGCTATTTAGGAGAGAAACAACATCATTGAAATCTCGAAACTTCTCAACGACATAATGATCTCCTTCGAGGAAGGGACCATATACATCAGTTTTTATGTATTTATCTAGAAATGTAGAAGCATGAATATGAGAGCTAAGAGGAGGTCCGTGGTGGCACACTATAGAAGGTATTTTTAATGAAGATAATTCGAAGAAAAATACCGAATTAGATTCCGAAAATACATCATTTCGTATGATAGTGAATCCATTCCGAGTTAAGAGATCGAAGATTCCCGCAAGGGATTTTTTTAATTGGGGGTATAATTCATCTTCAACTATATTTGGTGTTGGGAAAACTATGGCGATTGGAAATGTCCCTCTGTCATCTATATGGGATTGTAATTGGTCTTTGGTAAGTGGATCCGCAGGCAGGGGGTAGAATAGATCCATCCGAGGATGGGAAAAAAATTCTCGAGAGTAATGTTGAATTCTAGATAGATTTACAGATGAAAGTGCGGCTGCGACATTTCTAGATGGGTCTATCGGATCGATAAAAGTGAGTGGTGATTCGAAATAATGTTCACTTTTATTAAAATCTAATCGCACAGGCACAGTCCATGTAGACATCTCCTTGATTGCATTTTTAAAAGTTCCAAATTGAAGAATAAGGAGTTCTGATAAATAGCCAGAGAATCCTTGAGTCTTTAGATCAGATCCGTATACTCCACAACCTTTGAAAAATTGCTTGAGCAATCTAATTTCAGTGGAAAGTTCCTCATTGAGATTATTAGAGAGATATGCCGCATGAAGAGGAGTCCTATCTACGGCAGAAGTGATATCTTCAGGGGAGTTGACAGAATAGCAAGGGACTATGTCTATTTTAAATCCATTAAAAGTCCCTTTCACATAAGGATGATCTGCATACTCTTCATGTCCATCAGGTAAAATTTTATGCCCCATTTCAAGTCCGTGTTTTTCTAGCTCTTGTTTAGAGGTTGATAAAGGAAATTGGATAAAAATATCTATGTCAACATCGCCGCGTAGCCAAGTATCTCGAGAAGTACTTCCCAGATGCAATATATTTATTTCAAAAGGAGCATCAGACGTTATTTGAGAGGATAGTTCCAACAATTGTTCGATTGCTTCTTCGAGTTGTTTTCTTTCAACAGGGGTTGGCACTACTTGTATGCGGACTTCGTCCAGTAATCTATCGAGCAATGCCATAGCTTATTATCGATAATCCGACACTAAATGAAAGAGTATCGGTATGGATATGAGGCATTTATTGAAAACGAAACGAATATGTAAATTGCGTTGATAAACCCATATGTAGAGCCTCCATAACTCAGTTGGTAGAGTGCCTCGCTGTTAACGAGGATGTCCCAGGTTCGAGCCCTGGTGGTGGCGCTAAGGCATGTTAGTTGAGTACCTCGGCCCATATCTACCTGAAGATCCGGTTCTTTATTCCTTTTCTTTATTTGTAGTATTAGTGATTCTTGCTTTGTTTGGATGGACCATTACGAGAAAAATTACCATGGCACTACTAGAAAGTCGATTTGTTAGAAATACCAATACAGAATTGGATGATTACATACTAACCAAAGAAGTATTTAGACCATTGGCATACTTGGTCTCTAGCGTAATATTTTATAATTTTGCATATATACTTCCCCAATTTGCAATAGCCATCGAACGGATATCGATATGCGTGATCATCCTGTGTGGAATCATTATTTTTCAGGCAATCATAAACGGACTAGGAGAATTTTATCAAACTACAGAATATTCGGCGCGCCTACATATCAAGAGTTATTTACAGATTCTCAAGCTCGTTACATGGGGAATTGGGGTTGTAATTATTGTTTCAGTTCTCGTGAATAAAAGTCCGACCTTATTACTTAGTGGTATTGGTGCCATGACCGCAATTCTAATATTAGTTTTTAGAGATACAATTCTTTCATTAGTTGCTAGTGTTCAGATCGGTTCTAATGATTTATTTAGAAAGGGGGATTGGCTCGAAGTTCCCCAATTCGGTGCTGATGGAGTGGTAGTTGACATTGCGCTGCAGGGAGTAAAAATTGAAAATTGGGACAAAACAGTTTCAGTTATTCCCACTCATAAACTCCTTGAGTCTACATTTAAGAATTGGAAAAATATGGAAAAGAGCGGAGGTAGAAGGATCAAACGTTCTATTTGGATAGATATAAATAGTATTTCTCTTTGTGATGAGGAGATGTTGCAAAAATTCAAAAAATTTGATCTGATCAAAGAATATGTTGAGAATAAACAGAAAGAGGTTGAAGAATACAATCGAGTGAATGAATTTGATGCTTCGGAGATCATCAATGGCCGTAGGTTGACCAATATTGGTACATTTAGAGCATATGTTGAAGCATACCTACGAAAGAATGAGAATGTCAATCACAATATGACATTCATGGTGCGTCAATTGGAACCAAGTGAAAAGGGGTTGGCCATTCAGATATATGTATTTTCTAATGATACAGATTGGATTCGTTATGAAAGAATTCAGGCAGATATTTTTGATCACCTTATTGCAGTTGTACCAGAATTTGGACTAAGAGTATTCCAGAGAAATACAGATATAGGAAAATAGAGTAATCTTAGAATTACCACTCTACTTCATCGGATCCGGGCACGGTTACACGAGAGAAAGTGAATTTATCTCCATCGAGAGGAACGGTTGCGTCTATGCCCATTTTTTCTGATTGTCGCGGGGGGCCAGATGGATCAAGTGGAGCCCCAGTCATTGTAGGGAAGGTTATTACATCTCGGTGGGGCTGCACACGTGTATTGAGGGCCCAATTAATCTGACGTTCGTCATATAGATCGATGTCAGTATCGACTACTACACAGTATTTAGCTTGGCAACGCCCGCCAAGGACAGCTGCAATGACATTTTTAGGATCTCCTTCGAGACGCTTGTCGATTGAGACAAACGCTTCATACATCCCATTGCCCCCTGAATACGGATCGCATTTCACAATTGCCTGTTTGACAGAGGGAACTGCCCTTTCTGCGTCTTGCCTAACAGTTGCGCTCCGAGGGAGCCAATTCATGAGATTATTTTCAGTAGGAGGGAAACCCGTCAAGATAGTATGATACATGGCGTCGGAACGGTGGATGATACCAGTTATTTCAACCACAGGGCACATTTGTTTTGGGCCGTAAGTACCAGGGAATTCACCGAATGGAGCTTCTTCCACTAGATTATCAGGGTGAATTATACCTTCGATGACCATCTCTGCATGGGCGGGAACATCTACATCTATGGTTTCACATTTTACTACTTCTATAGGAGATCCCTGTAGTCCCCCTGCTATTGATAATTTATCTACAAAATGCGGAACATTTGAAATGCTCCCCATAGTTACAGCAGGAGGTGGTCCAACCACGATTGCAACCTCTGTTGGCTCTCCTTTGTCCTGGTTCACACGATATGCATATCCAATTCGTCTTTCAGGAGGAGCCCATATTGTGAGCTCTTGTTTAGATTGGCGGTACATTCGATGGATGCCAGAACCACGAACTCCAGAGTGGGGTAAATTAGAAATCAATGATGCCCCGGTGATGTAATCGCCGAAATCATCTTTAGAGTGATGGACGATTGGGATGCTATGTAAATCGATGTCATCTCCAGTTTTAACAACTTCCTTTACAGGGGCTTTTTTGATTGTCTTTGTTTCAATTTGGTTGTTGGCAGCATCGATGTATTTTTGTACGCCTTGTTCATGAGTTCCAACTCCCACTGCCTCAAGTATACGCTCTTTTGTGCCATAGAAACCGCCGATGACATCCATGTCATAACCAGCTACATTGGTAAATCGGAAAGCAGGTCCTTCCACTTCACAAGATTTTTTTATATAAGCTGCTATTTCGAATTTTGTTGAGACTTCTTTATCTATGACAACTAAATCCCCACGTTTTTCTAGATTCTCAGCCCATTCTCTCAAACTTTGTTCAACCATTATTGAAAGATATTGGTTTCATTTTCCAATAACGTTAGCGATTGGGAGATATTGATCCAAATGCGTAGTGAAGATCATAATTTTTTCGGGTGAGCAAGTAAAGAAGTTCTTCCAATAAATCTATAACTTCGGGGACAATCCTTATAGAAATCAATAGCAACGCCCCAACAACTATGACTGTCAAACTTTGGCTGATTACTCGATCGGCTATGAAAAATGAAACCAAACCAGGGTCATCATATCCAGTAACGTACAATACAGAAGGTACAAAAAATTGGAACCATTGTTCCCCAAATGCAATGGCAATAAAAGCATTTCGCAAGATATTGAGAGTATAGATCAGAGAAGTTGTTACAATGCATGCAATTAATTTTCGCATAGGAGAGATAGAGAGAGAAGAAATCAAACCTAAGAAAATAGTAATAGTTCCAAGTCCGGTACAAGCTAGCACTATATGTGTCAAATAATCATGCCCCACCTGAGAGAATAATAACCCACTTTCATGCCCAATGGTTGGTCCTGCAGTTAGAATTACATCGAATCCAAGTGCAAGGATGGTCAGGTACACATGTTGAGTCACCAGATTGATTAAAAAAACTGCAAGTGGTTCAATAGTCTCGAAAGGTAAATAGATAATCCCCATCACGGCTATTGCGTTCGAAAGTGAGAGGCTGGTTTTTTGTTCAGTGAATAATAAATAACTCCCATGGAAGCAAATAGGTATAGCAAGGAAACTGAGGATGGTCTCAATGGGGGACCTCATTTCAAAGGCAAATCTAGGAGTTAACAGGAGCCAAAATATTCCGAATAAGAACCACGAAATTATGTTTATTTTTCGTGAGAGTGTTTTACTTTTTTGTTCAATAAGCCAAGCCGTTGCAAATGATAGAGTGAAAATCCATGCCAAAGTATTTGTGACCCAAATGGGAGATACTATAGATTCAAACATGGGTTAATGAAGGGGATTTGACCGCAGAAGTTTTCTTCTATAGTTGCCGTATGGATCTTCAATCCCAAATGGTGCAGGAGAGCTGATAATAGCTTTAGAGCTGCAGATAGGACAAGTTTCAGAAAGAGTATATACAGGAAAATCATGGTTGGAGTTCCAAGATGAACATACTCGTATGTGAGATTTCATATATAACTAGTTAGACATATGCCTACAAAGACTAAGAGTCTTCGTCTATGTTCCGTTCTCGGTGAAATTTCCCAGTCCCACCGTGATCGGTTATTGAAGTTATTATATGATTGGCATATGTTTCTAAGAGAGATTCTGCTAGTTTGTAATCAGGGGCAACGATTTTTATGAGATATTCAGGAGATCCAACATAAATCAGATCGAGTTCTACATCAGGGGGAAGTGAAATCTCTTCTTCCGCTGATTTGAGCGCATTGCGGATTGAATCGATGCCATCGGGAGTTGGGCATTCAAGATCCACATAACCAGAAATGGTTATATTAGGTAATGAAACATTTTCAAGAGCTATAGAAATAATAGAATCGATCTCTTTATCTGTTAAATTGGTGCCATCAAAAGTTGATTTTCCATCGATTACAGCACGTTCGAATGCAGCATATAGAGTCCCATAAATGTCCAAAAGCCCAGGGACAATTTTATTGAATCTGTCGGCGGAAAGGTCAGATCCAAGTGCCAGTTCTAACCACTTGTCAGCTTTTTGTTCATTTTTCCATTCCTGTATTCTTTCTGAGCGTTGGTGGTCATTGACATCTTTGAGAGACAAATCAATTTGATGGTTTGCTTCGTTTACAGTGAGAATCTTGCAAACAACTAGATGGCCTTTTTTAACATGATCCCTTATGTTTTTGATCCAGCCTGATGCCACTTCACTTATATGAATAAGTCCACGTTTTTCCTCATATTCTTGGAGATCGCAGAAAACACCGAAATCTTCTATTTCTGCAACTTGGCAAACAACAAGCTCCCCCACTTCTGGCCAGCCACTATATTTCATTGATCACTAAGTGTCTCTATTATTTCGCCGTGGATAATGGTCACACCGCCTGTAGATTCTGTTAAATTGCCACCACAACTGGAGCAAAGAACTACGGTTGAAGATCTATCAAAAAGTATCTGTTCATTTTCACAATTTTGACATTTAACTCTGTGGAATTTCCCAGCCATAGTATTACTCCTGTAATTCGAGCCGTCCGGCTCGCCATCCTTTTCTTTGGTGTGCTTTCCCACATGCGGTGCATCGGTAGACTAAATTGGTTCTTTTAGTAGGTTTGTCCCCACCTGGAACTTTTGAGAATTTGCCAGAATTTCCAATTCCAGAATTTCTTTTTCTTTGGCGGTCGATCCAATGCATTCCGCGTTCTCGTCCCCTACGTGATTTTTCTACTTCATGCTCGTGATGAGCATTGCAATAGGGACAATGTGTATTTAATCGACGTGGCATTTGCATGATTGTTGAGTTTCTTGTCGTCCCGACTCCTTAAAACCCGTTTGATCCATGCGTGAGGAATATTTGGTGCTTTTGACCGGAGAAGATGGTCAATGAATGATGAAAAGATATAATAATCCACACCGTGAAGCAAATGTAGATGAAGCGGTTATTAATAAATGGTGACATCGACTTACAGAAAGGGACTAAAATAGAATACGAAGAACAAGAACTAGTCTGCTTTTCTGTGACTAGAAATGGAGATTATCATGGGCCCAGAAGAGTGCAGCTTTCATGCATAGTGGGCGAGATTCAAGAATATAGTACATTCATAGAAGAAGAATACATACCTCATTTTCTCGAAACGGAATCGATAGATTCAGAGGATGTGAAAATTGCCATATAGTCGTGTTTGTCCGCTGTGTAATGAAGGATTATTTTCGCGGCATTGTAAATATCTGTGCCCGAATCACGGGGTCGTGTATGATTGTAGTGACCCATTCGTTTGAATCGGGGGGGCGATCTTTTGGTCCAAGGGACATTGTAAATGGGAGGGGGTTTGTATAGAATGATGGAAAATGAAATTGTTGAAGATGGAATATCATTGTTAGTACAAGGGAAGAGAGAAATGACCCTATCTGATGCGATGAATATGATTGAAGTGGTAACGAAAGATCCCTATTTGGCACGTCGAATATTAGAAGAAGCTGAAAAGATGGGGATCATAGAAAGAGAAGGTTCAGTGATTAGATCTTCAACGGGGATGGCTGGAGATTACAAAAAGAGGATGAAAATAAAACACGGAAAATTTACATGTAACCGGTGTGGATCCGGTCTTGTGAAAGGGTACTTTATTATAACGAATGACAAAGAGTGGGGACCATTTGGACCTACATGTGTCAAAAAAATAATGGGATTTTAAAGCATGCCCCGAACCGGATTTGAACCAGTGACCTCCACATGTCCCAGACCACGAGGATGTGAAATTCACATTCTCTTTGTCCCTATGAGTGTGGCGCTATAACCACTAAGCCATCGGGGCACATCCAATAGATGGTTTCTAAGTACAAATAATGGCTTCGAATGGTTAGGTTGGGTGAGAAAGTGACTTTAGAGTGGATAAGAGTTATGTGCAGAGGTGGCGATATTATAGCATGGATATCCCTGGTTTGCTATCTGACTCAATTCGAGAGGAGGAGAAAATAGTTTCCCGAGTGTTAGTAGCTAGTGGAACAAATATGATCACTACTAATGAACGTGTGTTTATTCATCGTGAAGAGGGGATCATCAACAATGAGATATTCGAAGAATACAGTCTTGATGTGGAGCAAATATCCGTTTTTTCGGATAAGAGAAAGGCGAGAGTTGTACTTAGTTATGGATTAGAGGGCACAAGGGAATTTTCAGTATATGCAAAGTATTATGAAAGAGTGGTAGACCCACTGGTCCGGGGAGTTATTAAAGCAACAGGAGTAGTAGAACCAGGAGAATTAATTAGACATGTGCATCGATATGGTCAGTTAACAATTGTCCTTACAGATAAACAAGTTTTGAAACATATAGGGATAGCTCTATGGAGTAGGGATTATGAGAGTTATCGCCATGAGGACATAGCTAGGATTGATATTGAAACAGGAGGGGCATCTGCGGAGATCCTTATAGAATACAAAGGCAGAATTCATAGAATTAAAACGGATAAAGAGCGTGCTAGACGGATTTGTGTTCAATCTAGGAACTGTCTTGCACTATATAGAGATTGCATAGATTACCAAGAGTATGAAAAAAAAATACCATCTATTTTTGATAAGTCAGCAGGACCCATCCCCAAAATTTCAAAAAGCAAAGATACTATTATAGTGGCAAATGAGATTGGAGAAATTGAAACTCCAGATATGAGAGTTATTTTAGAGAAAATCAAGTATTTGGAAGAGATCATAGAGGCAAATAAGATAGAAACTGAAGGAAGGGTCAAGGAGATTAAAAGTATGTTGGAAAATAAAAGAATATGAATATGGAAATATAGAGATCTAAGGACATTTTTTTCGAAGTGCTTAAAAGGGTCGGAAGCTGCATGATGAATACAGATTCGTCGGGTAGCGGAACCGGCGGGGCGCCTGTATAGATCAGGTTGACGCGGGATGTGGCTTTTGTGGCTGAACCGTTAAGAATCCGCGAGGTTAAGAAATGGCAAGAAGCTTTTACTCACATATTAGGGAAACGTGGAAAGATCCAAAGGAAGGTAAATTGAAAGAACTTCAATGGGAACGATTGCAAGAATGGAGAAAGCAAGGTGCTGTCGTTCGATTAGATAGGCCAACTCGTCTTGATAGGGCCAGATCATTGGGGTATAAAGCGAAGCAAGGAATTATAGTAGCAAGAGTTAGTGTTAGGAAATCCTCGGCGCGCATCCAAAGACATAAAGCAGGACGCCGGACAAAGCGACAGGGAGTACACAAGTTGACAAGGGCGAAGAGTAGACAGAGGATTGCAGAGGAGCGCGCTACAAGGAGATATCCTAATTTACGTGTGTTGAATTCGTACATGGTAGGAGTAGATGGGTCCAGGAAGTGGTTTGAAGTTATTCTTGTAGATCCGAACCATTCTGCTATTCGAAACGATAAAGATCTAAATTGGATTTGCTCAGATGCGCATAGAGGGAGAGCAAATAGAGGACTTACGAGTGCAGGAAAGAGAGGGAGGGGATTGCAGAAGAGGGGCAAAGGATCAGAACATACTAGACCTAGTAGAAGTGCAAACAGAAAGAAGTAGTTTTTAGATCCCAATGCGGGCCATTTATTTGTTCGGAGAATCTCACTTTTCTCAGAAGATGCCAATTGATCCTAATTTTGACCAAAATAGAGAAGTATCGGGGGAAGAGAACGGAGTTAAAGTGTGGGGAGATGTTAATAAACCAAGTCAACTGGGCATTCATGGGACCCATGTGGCTGTAGATTTCGACATATGTTTGGCAGATGGTGCTTGTTTAGAAGATTGTCCAGTGGATGTATTTGAATGGGTAGATACGCCAGGCCACCCTGAGAGTGAAATCAAGGCAAGTCCAATGAATGAAGCACAGTGTATTGATTGCATGTTATGCGTAGATGTCTGTCCAGTAGATGCCATTGATGTGGATCCAGGGAGAGCTGGAAGGATATAAAATTCGGCATAATAATTGTCTAAATTTTTTGAAGGAATATCGTAAAAAATGCGTGTTATCGGTGGAGGGTAAATTAGTTACATTTACACGCTAGGGAAGCACATACAGAGATGATGGATAACAACAGTTCTGACATCGATATTGTTGTATTAACGAAGGGCGTGCCGGACTTTCGAGAAGGAATAGTTTCATTTGATGAGCATGGACACTTGGAGAGGGGCAAAACTCCAACTGTCATGAATCCCAACGACCGCTTTGCTATGAGAGCGGCCCTACAGACAAAAGTTCGTAGTGGTGGGAAAATTACAGTGATGAGCATGGGGCCTCCAGGATACAAAGAAATATTGCAAGAAGCCATGAACATCTATGCTGACGAATTGTACTTACTATCGGACAGAGAAATGGCAGCAGCAGACACATGGGCCACTGCCATAACCATTTGTTCAGCAGTGGAAAAACTTGACCCCACTCCAGATATTATTTTTGCGGGTTTTAAAACAGCAGATGGAGAAACGGGACATACGGGCCCCCAAACTAGTTGGGCACTTGAATGGCCAATAATCACACATGTAGTTAGTTTGGATGTGGATGTGAATGCGAGGAAGATAACAGCAAAAAGACTGGTTCAAGGAGATATTAAAGAGATAGAAACAGTAGAAGTAGATCTGCCTTGTTTTGTAATACCAGATCCAGAATTTGAAGCGGAATATCCAAGGGCTTCGCATAGGTTAAAATTACAAAATTTGACTGAAGAGACGCAAAAAAGATCTGAATCTTTTGAAGATACATTAACTATGTGGGACCATAAAGAATTGAATTTAGATCCAGATTTCATTGGCCTAGACGGATCCCCAACTATTGTTGGACGGGTGGATCCAATTCCAAAGGCGCCTTCAGATAGAGAAGCGAAGGTTCTAGATATAGAAACTAAGGGTGGGTTGGAAGAAGTACTGGGAATAGTAGCGCCTTTTGCGGGGGAGAAGTAGCATGACAATTGATCCAAAAAAATTAACTATTGGGAAATTAGTGAAAGAGATTTCAAAGATAGAAAATGTCGAAGAATTGAACAATATACTAGTAGCAGAAGGAGAGGGCAAGGGTCGAAAAGGAGCGATAAGTGCGATTACAGAGCGCATTGGTAGTTTAGGAGATGATGAAATAAAGGAAGGAGATATATTTGATCCCACTTCTCATGATATTCGAGAGATAGGTGCTGCGATCAAAGAGATAGAAGATGTAGAGATTTTAAAATCGATTTTAGATCTTGAAAAATCGGGTGAGGGTAGAGCGAGTGCGATGGTATTGATCGAGAGTAGGATAAAGAAATTCTCAGAGAAAAATGTAGAAGGTGATCTCGATCTCAAATCGATGACAATTGCAGGTATAGCAAATTCAATAAGGGCAATTGAAAGTGCAGATGAATTGAGAGAGTTGCTTACTCAAGAAGAGAGCGGAGAGAACAGAGTTGCAGTTAAAAAACAAATACAGAATAAAATAGAATCGATAGAAGGGATTGAAATACTCGAACCAATAGAGTATATTGCACCCGAAGAGAAGTACCCATATCTAAATCATCCGACAGCAGATAAAAAGCATGTTCGTGCGTTAAAAGAGGGAAAATACGAAGATATGTGGGTGTATTGTGAAACGCAACGTGGGGAACTTATCGATGTATCTAGAGAGATGTTAGGGAAGGCCCGGGAAATGATGGACAAATATAATCAGGATTACAAGGCAAAGGAGCGAGTCATAGCCGTTTTAATTGGGAAAGATATCGCAGGTTTGGCAGAAGAATGTATTGGGCATGGGGCAGATGTTGTGATATATACAGAACATGATTCTTTGTCTCGTTTTATTCATACCGCCTATACAAAAATTTTCTGTGACATGTCTCGTTCCAAACCGGAATGGAAAAAATATGATGAGCCAAGATATGTTATTTTTCCTGCGACAAATAATGGGAGGGATCTATCGGCACAAGTACAAGCTGAACTAGATTCAGGTCTAGCTTCAGATTGTTCGGATTTATACATAGAAAACATAGTAATTACAAATCCTGTGAAAACGGGCATGCCAGGAGCTAAGAAAAACTTTGAGAGAGTGCTCCATATGAAAAGGCCTGATTTCTCTGGATTTGAGTATTCCACAATCCTTTGTTTAGACAACCCACACAGAGAATTTCATCCACAAGGAGCATCAGTCATCCCAAGGAGCTTCCCTGTTGGAGAATTCAATTCTGACAGAAAAGGAGAGGTATTTTGTCATGAGATGAAAGTTGAAGACGGGTGGGTTGATGTTGCAATCGTCGACAATGAAGAGGTTGAAATGGGGGTGGATTTAGCAGAATATGAAGTCATAGTATGTATGGGAAGAGGAATTGGAAAGGACCCCACAGGTGGAATTGATCTAGGATTGGAACTTGTAAGTATGTTTGATAATGCAGAATTGGGGATAACGAGAGGGATAGTTACGTCCTCATACACCTTCGAAGGGAGAGTGGAACAATATGCAAAAGAAGAGAGACAGATAGGAGAGACTGGTCAGTGGATAAGTCCAAAATTATATATTGGACTTGGAGTTTCGGGTGCCATTCAACATAAAACGGGGATGGTAGATTCGGAAATCATAGTCGCAATAAATGAAGATGAAAATGCAGATATTCGGGAGTTTGCAGATTATTTCATACATGGGGATTTATTTGAAATAATTCCCAAATTGGTAGAAGAGTTGAGTGTAGGGAAAAGTGGCCTAACAAAATTTATAAAGGGAGAAAAAAATAATGCATGAATACGAACACTATGAAGCGATAGTAGTAGGAGCAGGCCCAGGTGGTGCTGCTGCTGCTGCGGTATTGACAGAGAATGATATTGAGACAATTGTGTTGGAAAGGGGAATAGAACCAGGATCAAAAAATGTTTCTGGTGGACTTATATACGCAGAGAATTCTGCCCCATACACTATCGACGGCCTCTTTCCAGAGTTCAGAAGAGAAGCTACAGAAAGGCCAATAACGGAATACCAACTTCACAATATATCAGGAGAGAAGGTTGCTTCATTTGATTTAAAAGGACTTCACGAGTATGATACGAAATGGTGTGATTCGGTGCTTAGGAGGAAAATGGATTCTTGGTTATCAAAAGAAGTGCAAAGTAAAACCCAGGAAACAGGAGGAGGCCTGATAAATGGAATACATGTAAATGGATTATTGAGAGATGAGAATGGGAAGATTGAGGGAGTGACTTGTGACGAGATAGATCCAATTACAGCAGATGTGGTGATTGCAGCGGATGGAGTAACATCTGAATTGGCTCGATCTTCGGGTTTGATGGATTGGGAACGTCCAGAAGAATGGTTCCAGGGTGTGAAAGTGGTCGTAGATCTAGAAGATGTGGACAATGTATTTGATCTGGAACCAGAAACTGGAATTGCCCACTTATTTTCAGGAGATCTTTTCGAAGGTGTCAGAGGAGGAGGATTTTTGTATACAAATCGGGAAACTCTATCAATTGGAACTGTATTTCATTTGGACAGTATCATGGAAGAGAAAGCAGAGAGTCATGAATTATTAAACAAACTACTAACCCATCCATTATTGGGACAGTGGCTAAACAAGGATTATTGTGAACTAGAATATTCAGCAAAGCTAGTGCCAGATTCCAAAAAGGCCGCGAATCCCAGTCCACACTTAGATCGCCTATTGCTTGTAGGAGATGCGGCAGGTCAAATGCAAGCCCAGGGGCCAATAATAAAAGGAATGAATCATGCCGTTACAGCTGGTGCACTTGCTTCTGAAGCTTTTGTAGAGATGAAAAAGAAAGGGTCTGTTGAGAAAGCCGGTGAACGGTATGAATTGAAGCTTCGTCAAACAGGTCTAATGAGTAAACTCAGACCGCCAATGTATAGTGTCGTCAGGGCAGTTGGAGAGAATAGAGTTGCAACTACGATGGTAGATGGAATATTAACATCACCAGTTGGTAGGGTGGCAATAAGAGCAATAGGAAAGAGAATGGAAAAGTTATACAACATACCCCTTCTTTCAATGGCAATACCAGATACCGCCACCCCATATGTTACTCTGCCAACAATAATTGGCCAAGAAGTGGGAGAAATAATTAAGATTAAGAATCCAGTAAGCCCCCCAGAATTGGCAGATAGAATTAGTAAATTGGCATATGACACAGATATAGGGAAGCCCCACATCGAACTTCTAGATAATTCATATGCAGCAAGTGGCACTGCAGTAACTGCATGTCCGGTTAGTGCTATTGGATTTGGAGGAGGGTGTTATCGTATGGAAGAAGTAGAGGTAAACGGGGAGATTGAACTTCGAATTAGTTTAGATACACAACCTTGTATTGAATGTGGTACATGTGCAGTGACGGCCACAACTGAATGGAGCAATCCAAGAGGAAACAAAGGTGTCGAATTCAAGTACGGATGAGAGGTTAAACGACTTTTCGGAAAAAATAGAGATTCTTGGAAAAGAACTTCAGAAAGAAATTGAAGAATGTCAGAATAGAGATTGGGATTCTGCTTTAGAGTGCCTCATGATGGGTTTTGGACCAATTGTTGCCATGTACTTAGAAGCCAGAATAAAGGGAAAATTGATCCCCATAACTCAGAATCAATTTGAGAAAATTGAATTGATTATGAACGGATGGTTAGAGATATATGCAAGATATTATGGAGAGGAAATTGAAGCAAATTTTAGTGTCAGAGATGCAGCATTATTATTTTTAGAAACTCATGATATTCAAGACGTAGCAGAGATATTGACTAAAATTCCCAATAAGAATTAGTTCGGAGATTGTGAATTAAATGGGAGAAAGGTAGCTTTCCCATAGATCAAGCGTAATGGAATCTGATTCGGTGTAAGAAGTCCCCCATAATTCCTGTGCTGAAAATCTGACTTTGTACACTGGTTCGGCCCGGGGAGAACCTTCTACAATAGAATCGGGAAGGGGGAAAGTTCCGAAAATTTGTTCTATCGTTCCAATTCGTTTCTGTGCATAGGATGGAGACCGGGAATGGCCAAATTTATTGTTGGGGTTTACAAGTACATTATCACCTACTTTGAAATTTGGTTTTGTAGATTTTACATCTTTGAGATTGCTTTTTTTGAAAGATTGCAATACTTTTTCAAGTAGATCGGGAATGGATTTATTTTCGATAGAGATATCATTCGTGGAATAGAGCTCTATGCGGGAGTTGATCTCAGATTGGGTTAGAATTCCTTTTTCCACCAATAACATTTCAATGCAATCGAGCCATTTTTCAAAATAGCTAAGTTGGAGATATCTAGAAGGAGAAATTCGTTCTGCTGCATGTCGTTTTTCATCGACATTGCAAATGCCATGTAATTGAATTATTTTAGATATTGCAAATGTATCTTTTTCCCATTGTTCGTGGAAGATGGCAGAATCCATTTTGATTGGACCAAATCCATGTGTCCCACCTAAATCATGTATGGCTTTCATATATTAGATAAGAAGGCATTGGTGTTTAATAAAATAACTGGTTATTTTGGTGGAAGGATAACTTGTCTAATTGCAGCACCACCTTCTTCTAATGATTCCATTGCTTCATTTATTTCAGAAAGTGGTCGTTGACTACTGATCATTTCTTTTAAAGACATATGACCCGCTACGACTAAATCTGCCAACATAGGTATCGCCGTTTGGAGACTGTAAGATCCGTTAAAAGATCCAATTATAGATTTTTCTCGTACTACCATCTCATATAAATTGAGATTGACAGTATGTTTTTTTGCAGGAGTGGTCCCAACCAAAACTACAGACCCCATGGAGTGGAGAGAATCTGCCGCTTGCTCTACAACTTTTGGATTTCCAACAACATCGAATGCGTAATCGACTCCACGGCCGTCAGTTATTTCTTTAATTCTGCTTACTGGGTCTTCTTCACTTGCATTAATTGTGTGTGTTGCACCCAGGTTTTTTGCTACTTGTAGTTTTTCTGGAATCATATCTACTACAATGATGGTTACGGCACCACGGACGACTGCTCCTTGTAGTGCGCTTAGGCCGACTCCACCAGCTCCGAAAATGGCGACAGAGCATCCAGCTTCAATATTGGCAGTGTTCATAACTGCCCCTGCTCCGGTGAACACGCCACACCCTAAAAGTGTTGCTTCTTCCAATGGGAGTTTGTCGTTTATTTTAATTGCGACTTCTTCAGTTACATTGGTAAATTGTGTGAATGAAGACACCCCGTGGCAATGGTATAGTTGTTCCCCCCCTCTAGAGAACCTACGTTCTCCAGTTCGGAGAGTCCCTGCATGTCTAGATGTTAGTCTTGCGTTGCATAAATTTGATCTTCCTTGTCGGCAATATTCACAAATCCCGCATGCTGGCCTTCCAAGAACCACATGGTCACCGGGAGATAAAGTGGTTACAGATTCTCCTACTTGACGTACGATGCCCGCTCCCTCGTGCCCCATTACAAGAGGATATTGTTCATTTATATTCCCCAATGCCATTGCAACATCGGTGTGGCATAAGCTCCCTGCAACTATTTCTACAAGAACTTCTTCTCCTTTTGGCTCTTCCACTTCGATTTCGCAAATGGTAGCGGGTTTTGATTCACTAAATACACCGTTTTTGGTTGGTTTTTCTAGGATGGCAGCTATTGATTCCATAAGAGTTTATTTTTCATTTAGGAACTTAACTTCGTTCATAACAACGTAAGATGTAGAGTAAGATGGAAAAGTGATAAATATGTGTATGAGTGCAAAGAGAATATGACTCGGTTGATTACGGAAGAAGACATAAACGAAAATTTGGAAGTAATGGAGATTATTTCTGCGATAGAGCGAATGTTTGTTGGTTTTGGAGAAGGGATGGCTGCGACAAATACACGGGAAGATATTTTAAGTCCCCAGTCAAGTCCAGATGAGAGTGGCAACACCATGTCACATCTATTAAAGACGATGGGAGGAGTGATTCCAGCTCTAGAAGTTGGTGCGGTTAGGATTAATTCAAATATACTAAAATGGGAAACAAGAGGTGGCAAAAGAACCAAGAGTAAGATACCAGGAGAAACTGGAAAATATACGGGTTTGGTATTATTGTTCAGTACCAAAACTGGAGAGCTTTTGGCCATATTTCCAGATGGGATAATTCAAACATATCGAGTGGCTGTGACAAGCGCCATTGCGGCGAAATATTTAGCTAATAAGGACAGTAGCCAGATTGGGATTCTAGGTGCAGGTCCACAGGCTAGAGCACATTTACTAGCTTTTGAAGACATATTTAAGATAGAAAATGTAAAAGTATATTCTCCAACTGTGAAAAGTAGAACATCATTCGTTTCTTCGATGGGGAAAGAAAGTAGTGTTGACATAGTTTCCGTAGATGCTCCAGAAAAGGCTTTTGATCAGTCCAACATCATACAATGCGCAACTAACTCTCTTGATCCAGTATTCGAAATAGAATGGATTCCCAAGGGGGCCCACATAGGAGTATTAAATCGAAAGGAACCGCCCGTGGAATTTTTCAAAAAGGGGACATTTGATGTATTTGCGCAATCATGGCCAAAGACTAAGATTTATGAAGAGATTGGAACAGTTGTCAGGGAACGAGAAATGCCAGTGAAAAATATTAATTATTATGTAGTTGGTGACGAGAGCCAGATACCAGAATTTTCTACTAGTAGTGATCAAAATAGGGGGCAAGTGAACTGGAGCAAAATTCCAAGTTTACATGAGGTGATTTCAGGAGAGGTAAAACGTGAAAATAAAGAACAAAAAACGGCGTTTTATAACCGAGGTTTTGGGACCCAATTTGCTGCTGCGGGGTGGGCATTGTATCAATTGGCAGAAAAAGAAGACATAGGTCATGTGTTGCCAACACGATGGTTTGAGCAAGAACTACAAGGGACATAAAAAGAGTAGCAAGAGCCGATTATGATCCAATATTGAATGTGCGTATCGCCCCGATAGTTTTTAGTAGGCAGATTGATTATCAAGAGCAATGGCGGAGATCTGCTCAACGTGTGGATTACCTGATGAGCTTTGCATTTGTGAGGATGTGGCAAAAGAATCCCAGGAGATAACCATTCGGACAGATACTAGGAGATATGGAAAAGCAGTAACAGTCATTCAAGGTTTTGATCCGAAAGATGTAGATTTAGGAAATCTTTCGTCGTCTCTAAAAGCCAAGTTTGCTTGCGGGGGTACTGTAGAAAATGGGTCGATAGAGCTGCAAGGGGACCATACCACAGGAGTGGTAAAGTTTCTTCGAGATAAAGGATTCAACGTGGGATAAAAGCAAGATTGGTTATAGAAATTTTTCTTTCGGAGAGGAATCATTAAAGATTAAATGGGTTAGAGACTAATTTCTGACAGGAATAGTAAACTTATGTGTGACGATAAATCATATAGAACAGATGGTGGAAAGGGCATTACCGTCCAGCAAGCAGTGGATGCCGCGTATGAAAAAACATTTAGCGGGAAAAGAACGTATGTGACAGCTTTAGAAACAGATAGATATGACTATAAAGATGTATGGGAGAGCCTCAGAGATCCAGAGAAAAGATTGATCAGAGGGAGTGAAATACCAATGAAAGCCAAATCCTCACCCCCACAAGGGTCTCAAACATGGGGGAAGCAATTTGTGAGGCCATGGTCGGGGATTACTCAATCGTTGCAAATGCACTACAGAGTACTTGCCCCAGAGGGACATGGAAAAAAGCACTATCATCAGAATGAGGCTATGTTGTACATTCTAGAAGGAGAAGGGTATGAGATTCATGATGGGGAAGAATATAAATGGGAAGCAGGAGATCTTGCAATTATAAGAGGAGGAACAGTTCATCGTCACTACAGTTCAGACCCAGAAAATCTATGCAAAGGTTTGATTATAAAACCAAAGGCAGTATGTCAATTTTTACATCTTTTATACCAAGGATTTGCAGAAAACTATCCTTCGGAGAGGTGTCGTGTGGATTCTGAATGGACACCCAATGAATTGTGGACAGATAAAAAGCAATTGTACCATGCAGGAGACTTACTAGATACAATATCACACAAAGAAGATGCACAAAAAGAGCGCGTTAAGGAGAGGATATAATATGGCAGATAAATACATACACAAAGAAGAAAGGCTATCCTACAATAAAGGTGAAAAGACTGCTTCATACTATGGTGAGGCAATAGAAACGTCTAAACAAAACCCCATTGCCCAACATGGAAGTGGGCCTGATAAGAAGGTCATCAAGCCAGAAGAAATGCCTTGGGAATATTCTCAACAGGGAATATTGAAACATGTAATAAATGAGAAATTAGCAAAGGAATTGGGTGCTTCTGTGAGAGGGACAGACATATACATGCAAGTCATACCCCCAGGAGGCAGATCTGGGAAACACCGACATATGAGTGAGGAATTAATTTTTGTGATAGAAGGGGAAGGATATGATCTACATTGGGACCCTACACTGCATGTAGGACAAGATGTTGCTCATTGGACATATCCAGAAGAAGCACTTAGATTTGATTGGATACCAGAAGATGTCATATATATACCGACAAATACAGTTCATCAACATTTTAATAAAAGTCAAGAAAAGCCTGCAAGAATTCTATGTTGTCAAAATAGACTTTACAATACACTTGGTTATGGAATGGAAGATCTAGAACAATTTGAAAACTCGCCCGAATATGAGGAAAATAATTAAGATTCGATATAAATTAAATCGTTTTCGATGAGAAGTTTATAGGGCTTTAAGTTCATATCAGGAAAGGATAGGCATTTTCCAGATGGAATGTGATATTGGAGTTGGTGCCAGGGGCAGCTGACAACTTCTCCTTGGTAATCCCATGTTAAGTTGAAATCATTTTCGCGCTTCCCATAAAGAGTTCCTTCGTGAATTGCACCGTTGTCACATAGAGGTCCATATTGATGGGGGCAAACATTGGGGATTGCATGGAAATTTCCTTCAATGTTGAACAAGCCTATTTCGACCCGCCCTATCCTAACTATTTTATGCCCCCCAATAGGAACATCTTTTGTTTTAGCTACTAGGTGTTTTTTTGCCATGGTGGTTAAATACTATAAAGTTTTTTGGCGTTTAAACCCCAGATATTTTCTTTGGCTTCTTTGGATATGGGCATAGATTGAATTGCACCCGCATCGTCCCAATCATGGTGAGGGATATCTGTTGCAAATACAGCAGTTTCCTCCCCATTCACTTGTTCGAGGAGAACAGCTAGCTCAGAGGGATTTTCTGGTACTTCAATCGGGTGAGTTCCAATATAAAATTCATCTATGTACTCAGATGGTCTTTTTTCTAGAAGGGGTGCTTGTTCCCTATGTTGCATGTATTCACGGTCGAGGCGGTACGCAGTCATGGGCATCCAGGACAGACCAGCTTCAAGAAAAACGAATTTTAGTTCGGGGTAAAGTACAGGGATTCCTTCATTTACTATGTGCATACAGTTTACTACAAGAGATAATTCATGGGCGAGTGTGTGTCTTGTCAAATAAGGAAGTTTATGCATATTGAATGGGAATTCGGGGAAATCCACGCCTACGCTATGGAATGCAATTGGTAATGAATGCTCAGTTGCTGCTTCCCAAATGGGACGATAGGTGGAATGGCCATATGTTCTATCTAGGCCACCAATTGGTAGAAAAATGGCTTTCATTTGTTTCTCATTTGCCACTCTATCAATTTCTTCAGCTGCAGCATGAGGATCGTGTGGAGCTACCGCGATGGCACCTATTAGGGCATCGCTTTGGTCTAGAAATCGGTCGATTAAGTAGTCATTGTATGCACTAGCGAAAGCATTGGCATACTCTACGGATTGTAATATGGGGATTTTAAGAGCATTTTCTCCAAAGAGGACTCCAATGTCGACATGATATTTTTTTAATTCCCGTTCGGTGTTTTCTCCATTAGTTAAATCGGGACGTTTAGCATGTTTGGATGCAGGAGAATTTCTAAAGATATCCCCCAATTTCATTCCAGGCATATAGCCAGGTGTATCACGGTATCGGTAGGATTTCTCATAGCGTCGGACGGCGTCGTCATAAGGAGGTTCAAAATACTTTGCCATCAAACCAGGAGGTTCCTCTATATGGACGTCATTATCTACAACGAAGACATCTTCTAGGGGGCTTTTAGAATTGGATTCGGATTTGGCCATGGGAATATAGTTACATAAGAATTTGAGGTATAAATAAATTCTCTAAGGTGTCAGAAATGATTTACAGAGGTCGTTAGATGAGATTAATTTGAGAGTAGATCAGATACTAGAACTAGTGCATTTTCTCCATCTGCGTAATAACCCGGTGAAGAGTGATGGAATGAAAACCCAAATTTTTTGTAAAGTGATATTGCGGTTGTATTTCCTTCTCTGACTTCGAGTTTTACTTTCTTGATTTCTCTTAATCTAAAATCGTGTAAAATTCGGGATAGTAGAAAAGTTCCAACTCCTTTTTTGCGCCAATGGGGAGATACAGCCAAATCTTTTATATGTCCAAGGGGAAGATTATCTTCCAAAATTACATCTGCGATTATGAATCCAATTGGAGAAGGGTGGGTGTTAGATATAGGTAAAATATCCCCCACTGATGAATTTTCAGAAGGAGTAGTGGCCACTAAAAATCCAGGCGTTTCAAGGAAATGATTGAAAATATCAAAAGTCCAAGGAGAAGGACATGAAAGGCGTTCTATTTGAAGTATTTCAAGTAAATCTTCTTGTCTTGCATGCCGGATGGAGATTTGAGTATTGGCAATGTTATGGGAAGTAGATCCATGGGATATTGAATCTGCGATCAGAGGGGCTATGAAATCCTCCACCATAGTCTCACAGAGTGTTTGTTTGCATGTGATAAAAAAGAAGTGGTATGGAGAAATTGAGTTCGGCAGGGTTATTTCCATGGCGTCGAACCGAAATCACATGTTTGAATCGGGTGAATTTGTTTCGAAGAATGTAGAACCAATTGCAGACGTCCAGATACAACCAAATGGTGTTGATCTTACTCTTTGTTGTGTATTTATCCAGACAGGAAAGGGGCGCATAGAGAAAGGAGGGAAAGAAATTGGAGATCGTGAAGAAGTAGAAGCCAAGAATGGCAAGTATAAATTAAAACCAGGAGGGTACATAATCAGATATTTTGAAACTGTGAGTATTCCGGAAGGGAATGTTGGATTTATCTACCCACGTTCTTCGATGCTTCGGAATTCATGCATGGTTAATACGGCAGTATGGGATTCAGGATATAAAGGAAAGGGAGAGAGCTTTTTGCAAGTTTACAGAGAAATTGAGATAGAAAAAGGAGCCAGAGTTGCACAAATAATTTTTGCCCGCGGGGAAAATTCGGGCGTATATGCAGGAGGATATCAAGGAGAAAATTTATAATTCCGTCAATCCAGCTTCGACGAGGCGAGGGAGGACATGCCGGGGGGTCAATGGACCCTCGAAAAATCGAATTCCTGTTGCGTCATAAACCGCGTTTGCAACCGCTGCCGGAACAGGGACAGTAGAACATTCACCAGCTCCCTTTTGGCCATGGGAAGTGGAGGGATCTGGATTCTCAAGCTCGTCTATCTTAGTGATCATAGGAACGTCTGCAGCAGTGGGGAGGTGATAATCAACCAGAGATCCGTTTTCTAGGTTCCCACTTGAATCATATACCATTTCCTCAAGTAATATTTCACCTAGTCCGTGTATAATCCCACCTTGAGTTTGTCCTTCCAGAAGTTTTGGATTGATCAATTTTCCGACATCTTCACATATTGCTGCATCAACTACTTGGACTACACCAGTTCCGGGATCAATCTCCACAATGACCCCAAATGCCCCAAATGTATATCCATGGGATATATTTCCGGTTCCGGTTTCAGGGTCTAAAAATTCTGCCTCGAGTGTTTCAAACTTGGCTGCACCTACCAGAGACACACCTTTTCTGAAAATTTTTGGACGGTCTTCTGGGTCGCCAAATGTAGCTTTGTGTGCTAGTTCTTTCATAGTCATTCCATTTTCTGGATTTCCTTTTTCGTGAATTAATCCATTCACGATTTCTACATCTTCATCGTTTATTTTTAAGAGCCATGCAGAAAGTGAAACGATGGTTTGTTTTAAATTTTCTGCGGCCATTGCAGCTGAAGTTCCACCCATAATAGTTCCCCTATCCGCCCAGACCCCCATATCATCTGGAGTTATATCAGAATCCCCTATAACAGGAGTTACATCTTCTGTAGAGATTCCAAGGACGTCGGCAACGATCTGGCAAAGTGCAGTTTCTGTCCCTTGTCCTATACTGCAAATGCCAGAAAAGACGGTGACTTGCCCATAATGGTTCATCTGAACTATCGCTGAGGAATAATCAGCCCCTTTTGCACTTTTATTTCCCGCACGTTTCATAATTGTTGCCATGCCAATTCCGCGAAGTTTACCATCATTGCGTTTGGCATTATTACGTTCTTTATCCCATTCGAGACGGTCGCTGACTATCCGGAGACACTCTGGCATGTCAGAATTTACCCATTTGAGACCAGAAGGTGTTCGGAGAGGCATGTCTTCTATTTTAGGAACGTTTTTGAGTCGGAGCTCGACAGGATCCATCCCCAATTCTTCGGCAGCCATGTCAACTAGTTGTTCTCGAACATAAGTGAATTGTGGATCGCCATACCCCCTTACTGCAGATCCTGGCATTACGTTGGTATACACGACAGATCCTTTGATGCGTTGATTGGGGATAGGGTAAGGACCAGAACAGGTAGCCATCGCGGAAAATGCTATTGTTTTTCCGAAGCTCCCATATGCACCGGTGTTTTGGAACATTTCGATGTCCATTCCAACGATGGTACCATCTTTTTTCAAACCTAATTTTGCATCGAATGTCTCAGGATGTCTGCCCCGACCTGCTTTTAATTCTTCTATCCTATCGAGAACTATGTTAATTGGTTTTCCAGTCTCCATGGCGAGTACTGACGCACATATTTCATGAGAAAATAGCTCTAGTTTGACGCCGAAGCCACCTCCAATGTCTGGCATTTTACAGACTACCTGCTCTACTTCTAGACCGAAAATGGTGTCGGCAACATACTTCCTCAATAGATGTGGCACTTGATTTGAAGACCACAGGGTTAATTTGGGAGCAGCTCGGTCATAATGGGCAACGCAACCGTGGGGCTCTAGGGGAGAGGGATTTGTTTTGTGTGTTTTGAAAGATCCTTCCACGATTAGATCTGCTTCTGATAAAGGGTCCTCGTAATTGCCGACGTGAACGTGGCATGTATTTAGCAGATTTCCTTTGACTTCGCAAACGGGGTCATCACTTAAAGTGGGGTGGAGAACAGGAGCACCTTCGGCCAATGCATCTTTAATAGTAACAACCGCAGGTAGTTTTTCATATTCGACATGGACTAAATCTGCTGCTTCGATGGCTATATTTTTAGTTTTTGCCAATACAATGGCAACTTCATCTCCGACGTAACGGACTTTATCGGATGCTAGAGCCTCTTCATCGGGGCGGGTTAGACTAGGATGGCCGAATGGTTTTACATATGGATCAATATCCTCAGCAGTCCAAACCAACTCAACTCCTGGGAATGCTTTTGCCTCACTTGTATCGATTGAAATTATCCGTGCGTGGGCATGTGGGCTTCTTACAAATCTTGCATATAGCATCCCAGGGAGATGGAGATCGTCGATGAATTGTCCTTGTCCTGTGACTAATTTTTTCCCTAGTTTGCTATTGACACGTTTCCCTATCTCACGGCTTTTGAGAATTTCTTCATTGGATAATATGGCTTGGCTACTCATATAATACTTCTAATGAATTTTGTGTTTTACGGGTATATGTCTGTTACGCAGTTGGGCAGATATTTGAGCATGGAAAAATGGATGATTTTTAGAGAGGGTTGCGATAACAAATTTCAATTACCAAACTTTACATTTTTCACATACATATTGGGTTTCTTCAAGCCAATAGTGTGGAGAATGGGAACCACAATTGGTGCAGGTAATCCCGGGTTGAGAGGCTGCATAGACAATAGTAAATAAGGGTTCAGATGAATCCTCGAATGTCTCAGAAGGCGCATCTATGGAAAGGAGAGGGTCTGACTCTATAGTAGGCGCGGGAGAGTGTGGCTTTTGGAAATCGTCCAAAGATCGGTTGACTGGCATTAACAGGTAATTGATTATAAGAAGATATAACGTAAAGGTATTACTCCAAGATAGATCCAATTGTGGAAATTGCAAACTCGGGGTCGGGGCCAAGGGGATAACCAACTACAATACTACCAGTATGTTGGTATATTTCTTCAATTTTTAAAGACACAGTATCCGGAGTTCCAGAAATGCTAAAAGTATTGATCATGTTGTCAGTTACTTTGTCAAAAGCTTGTTGGAGACTTCCTTTTTTAATTAGATTTTGAATAGAATCTGCAATTGAAAGATCAATGTCATGAGATTGCAAGAGTTTTGAAGATGCACCCGCCACTATAAAAGCCACAGAGGGACGTGATGCATTTTTTGCCTTATGCGCATCAAGATCGACGCTGATACAGGTATGTGCAGAAAAATCAAAAGTGCCAGGTTTTCTTTCAGAAAGGGCTATGCAATCATTAGCATATTCCATTGCAATAGATAAATCTTGGAAATGTGCATTGTTGAAAAGAGTCCCATCTGCAATCTCTGTACTTAGTTTCAAGATATTATTTCCCTGGGTTCCAATGTAAATTGGGAGATGTCCAATGGTGAAATTTAGGCGTGCATTATGAGTAGTTAGATTTGTAAGAGGGCCTTCATAATTTACTTGTTCCCCACCCCAAAGGGATCGGAGAAGTTCAATTGTTTTGGAGAGATGTAGAAGAGTCTGAGTATGTTTAAGTCCAAAGTGAGAGAGGGTGGATCTGTCCCCTGCTCCAATGCCAAGAATCGCCCTGCCATCACTTAATTCCCATAGGGTTGCCATCTGAGAAGCTAATGTTAATGGATGAGTAGTATAAGGATTCATTATTCCCGGCCCAATTCTTATTGAGTCTGTGGAATTTGCTATGTGAGCTAGTGTAAGGAGAGAATCTCTGTTGTTATAGTGACAGCTCGTAAAAATCGTGTCAAAGCCAGAAGATTCTGCAATTTCAGAAAGTTTTTTGATTTTCTGAGGAGGCAGGTCGGGGGTCAATTCAATTGCTTTCAAGAATTCCACCTACGTAGTGTTTTTCGAATTACATCGTCTTCGGGTTTTCGGAATAAGTCTATATTTTCAGGGAAGGGGCCAAATTCCCATCCTCGTATGACGACAACGGGAGTTCCACCGTTTCCTTCTCCCATTAATAAATTTGCTGCAGAAGCTAGTTCGTCTACAATACACTCTAGAGTGACTTCCAATTCATATCCTTGTAAGTCATAGGTTCCCCTCCAGTCTCGATGGGCAGAGATTCCTGCCCAACCAATAGCAACTCCGACTTGGCCATATCGAAATGGCCTGCCACAAGTATCAGTGATTATCACAGAAACATTGGGTGAAAATTGTTTTTTTAATTCTAATGCACTATTAGAAGGATTAATAGGTAGCAAGAGGAGATCATGAGAACCAGTATTAGATCTATCTATGCCAGCGTTTACGCAGATATGACCGAAATGGGTCTTGCATAGAAGGAAGGGTTTATCAAGAAGAATTTCTGAGCTTTCGTCGAGAACGGCTTGTGCAAATCTAGGATCTTTGGGTTTTCCCGTGAGCGACTCAAGAGAACTAGCTATAGAATTTGCGCGAGGGGATGGTGAGAAATCAGAGAGGTTTGCGGCTCTTCCTTCCGATTTAGATACGATAGTACTAGCTATAAGGATGACATCACCTTCAATTAATTCTATATTTTTTTCGACGTGATGGGGTATGTTATCACCAGGTTGGATCTCAGGTATACCATCAACAGCGAAGATTTCCATAGTGAGATGTGGTTCTGCAAAGACATAAATTAAAATGATGGTGCATAGAAAAGAAAAAGTAAATTTCAAGTAGGAATTAGTGAACGTCGGTGGTTATGACGAAGGTTACCCCCACTAAGCTCAGTGTGGCGAAACTAATTTACCGAGCCACCAATTAATTATGATAAAAAGAAGATGCTATTTAAAAAATTGTAGAAGGTCATCTCTTTTGGATTCGTGTAAAAGATTTTGCAAGATGGAAATCATTGGAGAAATTTCACCTTTTTTTGCATTGATAGGAGCGATAACATCGGACCATTGTTTCCAAGGAGGGGGCAGGCCAAAACTATGGGATATATCATCCAAAGTGGCATCTAAATTAGTTATTTTATCTATTTTATTTATTGCTATAATGACTGGAAGTTCCAAATCGATTAAAAAATTATAAAAATCTATGTCATGGGGTAGATCTCCACGTGAGAAATGACGTTTTATTATTTCCATTGCGCTATTCCCATCGATGACCAAAATTGCTGCCATGATAGAATTTGAATTGGACTCTACATACTGAACTATATCTGTTTTTATGGTTTCACGGTATGTAGTTTCCACCCCAGACATAAATCCAAATCCTGGCAAATCAGTGAGCAAAAAATTGTATTTTGGAGAATCGTAAAAATTTGGTTTTCTAGTGACTCCCGGCTTTTTTCCGGTTTTGAAGGAACGTCCTGTAATCCTCCTCATCAGAGTGGATTTTCCCACATTAGATCTACCAACAAGGATAATTTCAGAATCCCTGTTAGGACGTCCCTGGAACATACTATTATATGATTCTATCCCTATTGTTAAGAATACCCTGGTTCATAGCAATAGAATTATCGAGGAGGGGGATTTTTCCAAAAGTCCGAAGGGGGGATAAGAGAAATGGCTTTTTTGATTAATTGGGAAGGAGATAAGATTTCGGGCGTAATGATGGTGGACGGAGAGGGGGAAGGAAGGACATCGGAGGGCACATATAAGTAATGATCGGATTCGATATTAGTAGATAGATCGGATTTGCTGCATACAGTATTAAGTGGGATATTGAATTGTAACTTAATTTCATCTCTCAAACTTAATTGATTAGGCAATGAATAGCCGCAAGTTTCACTAGCATCGATGAAAAATAAAATGCAATCTGCCACGTGTCTGAGTGCAGTTATAGCTTGTTTTTCTATATCATTTCGATCAGACATTGGTCGGTCTAACAGTCCAGGAGTATCTATTAATTGATATCGAAGGTAGTTGTATTCAATATGGCCTACTAGAACTCCACGTGTTGTGAAGGGGTATGAAGCAATTTCATTTCTGGCATTTGTCGTTACATTGACAAAAGAAGATTTACCAACATTGGGATAGCCAGCTACTACAATTGTTGGCAAATTGGGGTTTATTGTGGGCAAGTTTTTGAGAGAATGTCTAGCTTCAGATAATACTGTCAATTCATTTGAAATCCCCCGAACGACAGAGGCCATTCGTGCGAATGCTTGTTTCCTAATTATTCTTGATTGTTCAAGGTTTGTGCCTTTGAGTGAGCTTTGATATTCGCGGCCGATATCTTTTGTTTTGGTAGAGGCCCATTGAATTTTACCTAGACATTTTCTTAGAATGTCCACCTCAACAAGAATATCTGCTAGTTCATAATAGAAAGGATGGATAGAATCAAAATCTGGCCAGGTTTGTACAATATTATCAAGATTATCAGAAAGAATATTGGAAGATGTTTGAAGCATGGAACGTTGGGCTTGTACACCATATTTTGCTTTTCCTGTTCGTGCTGCTTTTGAAAATGCCTTGTCCAAAAGTTCCTCAGAGGTTGGAGTAGTAGGCAGAGATTCAAACTCCATAAGATCCATGGTTAATCCCCGATTGTGGTTTCTTCGTAACGTGTATTATATTGACGTGCGGTGGTAACAAAAGTAGTACATTTTGAGAGTTGTTTGAGCTTCCTCGCCCCCACATAGGTGCAGGCACTTCGTATGCCTCCCAAAATGTCTTGGACTGTTTCTTTTACATTTCCTCGGTAGGGAACTAGAGCGGTCCGACCTTCGGAGGATCGATAATCTTTGAGCCCTCCAAAATGTTTCTCATTTGCGGTTTTAGAACTCATCCCATAGAATTCTATGAATTCTTTTTCATGAACTACAGGGATGTAAGTATTAGTCTCTTCATTTAGTTGGTATTCACCGTCGCTGTAATACTTGGTAACTACATCCCCGCCGCCTTCATTATGGCCAGCTAGCATGCCGCCGATCATAACGAAATCTGCCCCCCCAGCAAAGGCTTTGACGACATCCCCGGGGAAAACGCAGCCACCATCTGCTATGATATGGCCATTTAATCCATGGGCTGCGTCGGCACATTCAATGACTGCAGAGAGTTGAGGGTAACCAACTCCAGTTTTGATTCGTGTGGTGCATACACTCCCAGGTCCAATCCCCACTTTAATTATGTCGGCCCCATTGAGGAGCAATTCTTGTGTTTGGTCTGCAGTGACTACATTTCCAGCTATAATTACTACATCAGAGTAAGCGTCACGTAGAGATGAAATAAAATCAACAAAACGTTCAGAATAACCATTTGCCACATCTACGCAAACATATTTGAGATTAGTACCCACTGCCGTTTTGACAGAAACAAATTTCTCAAGCTCTGGTTTCGTTATTCCAATGCTCATCGCCACAGAGTCTTTGAGATCGGGATGGGTGTTAAAGAAATCAATTAGTTCGTTGGCCCCATAGGTTTTGATTAGGCAAGTGAAAAGTTGTTGCGAAGATAAGGCTTTTGCCATGGTAATGGTTCCAACCCCATCCATGTTTGCAGCCATAATTGGAATTCCATCATAATGTATATCAGTATTACGCACGCCAGTAGATAGGTAGTTTCGAAAACTGAAATTTCGTTTCAGATCAACTTTTTTTCGAGAGCCTAATGTGGATCTCTTTGGACGGATTAAAACGTCTTCATATCCAAGTTTTGAATCAGTTTCAATACGCATGTGGAAATACCTCGGCGTGAATCTCAAGAATGCAGATATAATGTTTTATGGAATACATATACCAGGATAAATTAAAGAAAGTGCAAGTATAACTCTACTGGTTCTATTGTGATATAGAAACTAATTTTGTCGGTCTTCTAGTTCTGTCAATAGGTCATCTATGTGTACGCCTTTCATAGATAAGAGAACCAACAAATGATATACTAGGTCTGCTGCTTCGCAGATCAATTCTTTGTTATTGTTATTTTTCGCTGCCAAGATCAATTCGGTAGATTCCTCTCCTATTTTTTCTAATACTGCATTTTCACCTTTTTCATGGAGAAATAAAGAGGAGGTATAGGAATTTTCCGGGAGATCTACTTTGCGCTGTTCGATCACATTGAAAAGTTGATCTAGAACGGATTGTTTCATGGGCCTGATGAGAATATTCATTCAAAATATAATAGATTTTGGAAAATACCTTATTGATTGTTTTTTGAATTGGGAGTTGGATTTTCAAAGAATGCTAGATTGTGAATTCGCAAATCTAGAGTTAATTCGGGGTGGAAGGAAGTCCCCAATATATTGTCTTGACGGATGGCAACGGGTTTTCCTTCATACTCTGCCAGGATTTCTATATTTGGAGATACCTTTTCTACGGCAGGTGCACGTATGAAAACGGCAGGGAAGGGATCGTCAAGACCAATCACATTTAAATTGGTTTCTAAGCTATCGATTTGTCTGCCGAAAGCGTTGCGATTGATCGTTACATCCAACAAGTCTAGGGTTTTAACACGGGAGTCATTGGCATTGGAAGATGAGACTATCAATCCGGCACAAGTGACGAGTAGAGGTTTTCCAGACTGAGCATATGAAATGATTTCTGAATAAATCCCAGTTTGGTTAATGAGCCGAGATATGGTTGTTGATTCCCCACCAGGAATTGCTAAAAAATCACATTTTGGTATGATTCCTGTTTGTCTGATCGAGAATGTTTCAATAGAGACATTATGATATATTCCAAGTCTAGAAATTGCATCCATATGTTCACTCACATCTCCTTGGACACCGATTACGCCTGCAACTAGATTTTGTGAAGATGGCATTGAAGATTAATTAGTATTGAGGGCCACATATAGGGATTAAATTGTCCAATTGAGTACTAAGATCCCAAGACCAAATATGATACAAATTGCTAGTGCGGTTTTTGGATCCATTGTGATCGCTGTTTTGGATTCTGCGTCGAAATAGCGGACCAATCCTGCGCTCGACTGGAGTCCACCTGAGCTTTTTTGCTTTTTCATACACATTCATTGGATTCAACTAGCCTAAATCTTTCGGGATGTGTGAATGCTTGACTTGAATCAGTGGGAAATCCTTATTCGGAGTGGGTGCATTAGCCAAAGGTAGGTAAAAATGACTATAACTGTAAAAGATTTCTACGCTGATTGGTGTGGCCCATGTAAAATGCAAGATCCTATTTTAGAAGAGTTAGAGAAGGAATGGGAAGGCAAGGTTATTTTCGAGAAAATCGATGTAGATACTAATCAAGATATTGCCAATAAGTACCAAGTGAGATCGATACCAACTATTGTTATAGAAGATGAAGGAGGAGTAATCTCAAGGTTCGTTGGAGTTACTCAAAAAGAAGATTTGTCAAGTGTTTTTGAACAGAACAGTAATTGAACACAAAAAATTACTTGAATTCTACGCCTAGATCTTTCAGATCTTTATTTGATTTGGAGATATTAATCAGGGTAGGGGTGATGCCCTCTACCTCTGCAGAATTTTCAAGCGCGCCGGCATCTATGGCTCGCAAGCCATTGATTTCATTAGATATCTCGATGACGATCTGTTTTGCAGAGGCATCATCTCCAACAACGAGTGTGTCAAAATTCAAAGGGTCGTCGAGATTAGATAGTCGGTGGGCAGGGAGTGTATGATATGCCCCAATTAGAGGGACCCCATCTGGAGAAGCATCTGCTGCATATTCTGTGACGCTTCGACTAGAAGGAGGAGGAGAAGAATAGAAATTCCCAGCTTCACTTCGTTTTAAGCCGACTGCGGGACTGACTATGATAGAAGTAGGAGAGATGGCAGATTCTATCGATTTGATGGTATCTACAATATAATAAGGAGGTACTGAAAGGACAATTATATCGGCCCCTTCAGTCATTTCACTATTTCCCCCTCCAAGAACAGTTCGTTCTTTTCCACGTTGGGAAAGTTCGGACTCATACTTTGCCGCGCTATCAATTCCTTTCTGAGGGTCTCGAGATCCTATTCGGATTTCATGATCAGTATCATGGGCCCATCTGAGTGCCAATCCTTCTCCAATATCTCCAGTTCCACCTATTAATGTGATGATCATATTATTGCTAAAAAGGTGGAGAATATGGACCCACCGGTTTTAATTTGGCCCATATAGGCAAGATGTGAGCTAAAAATCTAGCAGAACCTCGGGCAAATGGTTAATATCTGGAATGACTATGTCTGCTCCATTTTCTTTAAATAATTTTGTTCCAGATTTTCCAGATAGCCCACCAGTTAAAACTCCAATGGAATGGTAATTTTTAGAAGGATCGACTTTTTTTGCATTGGCTACTGTTTTGATATCATCGATTGTGTCGCCTACGAAAACTATCGAGGAGGAATCGAATGTTTTGGCTAGAGAGAGGAGCCCTTCTGGAGAGGGTTTTTTAGAAGGAGAATTTTCCATTGCCATTATATGGTTAGAAGGAATTTCGATGGACATATTATTGAGAACCATATCGACTTCAAAGAGAGGCCTACCGGTCAAAATTCCAACATTGAATTGATTCAAGAGTTTTTCAATTGTATAGGGTGCGATTATAATTTCTTCAGATAGATGGTAGCCAGGTACGTCAATGATGGGATGCTGTTGGAAACATTCTAAGAATTTATCTTTACCCAAATAGAGAGATTGGAACATGGCCCTTACAGTGTGGGGATCCCACTCATCCTCTGCGTCGGACCCTATAGCCTCAGAAATGAGATTTTTAGTAACTGCAAGCCCACCTCCATTTTCTCCTATTTCATGGATTAAAGAAAGGAGGTCTCCAGGATAGCCATGGCGTATCGCTATAGTACACAGTATTCCCGCATCAGTTAATTCCCAATCGTTGTTAAATCCACCAGCATTCTTCAATAATTGGATCCCATCAGGTGGGAATTCTTCACCGCTGAGGCTTTCGATGGTATCTGCAATGGCACGTCGGTATGATTCTGAGACATCCACTAGGACTCCATCTATATCTAGGATGACAGAATCTATCTGCATAATTATACAGATGTCACTTACAGATGTAAGAGTTTTTGATTTTTAATTAATTGCCCAATAGATAGTTTCTCCAGGGATTGTTTCAATTTGAACAGGTATTTCTGGAAAATCGTTTCCCAAAGTGGTAAAGAGGCATTTTGATCCAACTTTGGAAGCGACATTAAAAAGTGGTTGGTGCAATTCTGGAGGGAGATTTAATGCATAGATAATTTCAGTATTAGAGTAAATTTCTAGAGTCGGATTGCATATATCATCGATGAAAAACTGAATTTTCTCGGAGACCTCACATGGATATATGTCCGTGGCGAATACAATCCTATTCTTAGAGAGGGCGTGGGCCACATCCATTCGAGAACCGATTCCAACTTCAAGTAAGTTATCAAAGGGGCTAAGAATATTAAATATAGAGGTCGTTGAATCGGGATTCACGTCGGGAAGTTTATCTCTGGGTGATAATATCTTCTTCGTATGTTGGTCGAAATAATGCCCCTTGGGGATATGGAAGCTTCGATTAAGAGAGAAGTTTCTTCCGCTTTGAGGCATGTTTATGGGATGGAAATTTCGTTCCAAGAGACAAGAGAAATGCCACAAATGTTATATGAAAAATCTAGGAGCCAGTATAGGGCAGAAGGACTTCTAGAATTCATTGCCCAGAATAAGAAAGCTGATAAAATCATAGGTGTGACTGAAGAGGACATATACTACACAGGGAGGAACTATGTGTTTGGTTTAGCATACCTAGGAGGGAGTGCGTGTGTAGTATCGACGTATAGGTTAGAAAAGGAAATTCAAAGGGAATTTTCTGATAAAACTGATAAAGAAGTATTCATAGAAAGGACGAGAAAAGAAGTAGTGCATGAAATTGGCCATACGCTAGGGTTAGAACATTGTAGCAATAATAGATGCGTGATGTCGTTTTCTCCTACAGTATTGGATGTAGATAAAAAAGAAGAATATCTTTGTGGGGCCTGTAGAAGGGAACTATACTGAACGGAAAAGAAGTATCAGTCAGGGGGCAAATAGTAATATTCTCCAGATTTTATTTGTTCTTTATCTTTCTGACTACCTGGTTTATTGACACGTGGTCGTTTTGTCCGCTCATCTCTACGGAAAGTAATCCCAAGTTCAGATAGGAATTCATTCATTCCAGTTCTCATGTCATTTGGTGTGCTACAAATTCCAAATTCAGAGGGAGTTCCGCTGAAAACCAAGAGTCGGTTGACTAAGAGATCCAACATATAAATATCGTGATCAATTACCAGTACTGACGCGCCAGTATGTTCGGCGAATCTTCGAATTACCCTAGTGGCTTGGGAGCGTTGTTCAACGTCTAAATGGGCAGATGGCTCATCTAGGAGGTAGAGATCCGCGCTGGCAGATAGACAAGCTGCTATTGCAACCCTCTGCCTTTCTCCTCCAGAGAGATCTGAAAGGTTTTGACTCATCAATTTGTCCAATTGTAATGGTAATGCTATTTCCGTATTCCAATATGAAGTGCCAAATTCAGAAGTTATATTGGCCAAATGAGTATCTACTCGAATTGGGTCTTCAAATTCCAGATACTGAGGTTTGTAGGAAATGGAAATGCTAGAATCGGAGGAGAATGAATCGGATTTTTGTTCTCCTGCAAGGATATTTGCAAATGTTGATTTCCCAATTCCATTTGGCCCGACTACACCGAGAACTTCATGTTGGTTGATAGTACCAGGTTCGACTGTTAAAGAAAATCCGGTTTCATAGGTCATTTCAATGCGAGGATAAGATAAGAGAGAATCGGTGTCTATATTTGTTTTTGGAGCCCTTTGATCGAAAGTTATACTTTGTGGTCGAATGCGCATATTTTCGTTTTTCAGAAAACCAGCGAGATATTCATTAATACCACTTCGAGTGGATTTTATGTCGGTTATTACTCCAAATGCACCTGCGGAGCCATATGCGATATGAATGGAATCTGCTATTAAATCAAGGATAGCTAGATCGTGTTCGACAACTAGAATAGATCGGTTTTCAGAAGTGGCCATGTTTCGAATAACATTTGCAGCTGCTACTCGTTGCCGTATGTCAAGATACGGAGTTATTTCATCTAAAAAATAGAAGTCCACATCCCGAGCCAATGTTGCAGAAAGTGCGACGCGTTGGAGTTCGCCTCCAGAGAGGGTTTTAATGTCATTATCTAGTATGGATTTAAGAGATAAATCTTCAACTAACCCTTCCAATGCCCCTCTTTCATCTACATTCTCTAGAAGATTTCGAGCGGTGCCTTCAAATGCCCGAGGGATGGACTCAACATATTGAGGTTTGTGGGCAACTCGGATTGATTTTTCCTGGAGTCGTTCTAGGTAGTTTTGGAGTGAAGTTCCTTTATAATTAGAAATCACTGATTCGAAGGTAGCAGGTAAGGAGTAATCCCCTAAATTGGGAATTATACTCCCAGAGAGGACCTGTATAGAAGTTGTTTTTCCAATTCCATTTGGCCCAAGTAGGCCAATGACATTTCCAGGTTTTGGGGCAGGCAATCCATACAAAACAAATGTATTTTCCCCATATCGATGGATAGGAGATTCGTTGAGTTCACTAGGTAGATTTATAATTTCTATTGCATCGAAAGGGCACCTTTTGACACAAATACCGCATTTTTCACCCAAGCAGATATCTTCAGATATCCGAATTTGGTCGGGCTTTCCAACAAAAAGATCATTTGATTCATAGAAATCCCCACGGGTGACTATGCAGTCTTTCCCAGTTCTATTGGGGGGACAATAATTTGCACATTCGTAATTGCACCTATCGGGTTGACAATGGTCCAGATTAACAACTGCAATCGATTTTTTTACCATGATTAAAATGAGACATTAGCAGTTAGTAGGAGAGTCCAAGTAACAAACCACATTGTAAATGTCATGAAGGATACATAGAAATGATCTTTTTTCGAGAATCCCGAAACATCTACTCCAATTAATTGCATAATGCCTAGTCCCAAAATTAAACTGGTGATTAATAGGGGCAAGATAGTTAAAATATCAGATGGCCCACTAGAAAATATATGAGTAACTACAGCTGCAGCTATTCCTACAATTGTAGAAGTCCCTGTTGCTCGAAGGCTTCGGATGTGCGCTGCACGTTTCGAAAGTGTCATTAATTATTTGAGGAGTGGACTAGTAAAAGACCCTTTTTATTATAAAATCAAAGGTCTGAGCAAGGAGAGAAACGGTCTGTTTATTGAAAGGAGAGAACAGCTATAGAGTATTAGATGGTTGAAAATAATCAGGAACGGGAAAATGAAAAATCTGTTGTGCTAGTGACAGGCGCCACGGGGTACATAGGAGGGAGACTTATAACGGCAATAGATAGCTCGAAATTTGATATTCGGTGTCTAGTGAGAAATCCAGATTATATTGAGAAGGGGATGATTGAAGATGTAGAGATATATCAAGGCGATATTTTAGATAAAGAATCACTCATCCAGGCAATGGAGGGAGTAGATATTGCATATTATTTAGTTCATTCAATGGGGGGTGAAAGGGAAGATGATTTTGAAGAGATAGACAGAGTTGGTGCGACTAATTTTATTGAATGTGCAGATGCGATGGGAATTAAGAAAATAGTTTATTTTGGAGGCCTAGGTGGAAATAATTCGAAGTTATCTCCCCATTTAAGAAGTAGGCACGAAGTTGGAGAAATATTTAGAACGGGGAGGGCCCAAATTATTGAATTACAAGCTTCGATAGTAATTGGTTCGGGGAGCATATCATTTGAAATGATTCGGGCATTAGTTGAGAAATTACCAATCATGATAACACCTCGGTGGGTGGCCACACAGGCTCAACCTATAGCTATCGAAGATGTGTTGCAGTATCTAAAAAAATCGAGTGAGATCGAATTCAAAAGCAACCAAATTTTTCAGATTGGAGGGGCGGATGTGGTATCTTATGGAAAATTAATGGAAGAATACGCCGAACAACGAAAACTGAAGAGAATAATGATAAAGGTACCAATCCTCACTCCACGGTTATCTAGTCTATGGCTAGGGTTGATAACTCCAGTTTATGCGCGGATCGGGAGAAAATTAGTAGACAGTTTGAGGAATACGAGTGTTGTGGAGAATGGAATTGCAGAAAATGTTTTTGCGATTCAGCCAATGGGAATAAAAGAAGCCATATCGAGTGCAATGGTAAACGAAGATCGAGAGTTTGCTCAGACTAGGTGGTCTGATTCAGTTTCATCTTCGGGTTTGGACAGGAGGAACAATGGGGAATTCCATGGATCTAGGGTTGTAGAGGTGAGAATGGAAAGAACCCATGTTTCTCCAGAGAGGGCATTTTATCCTGTGAAAGTGATTGGAGGAGAGAATGGTTGGTACTATGCGAATTGGTTATGGAAAATGAGAGCATCCATAGACTTACTTGTTGGAGGGATAGGTATCAGACGGGGGAGGAAAAATCCATTTGATTTTGCAGTGGGAGAGACCGTGGACTGGTGGAGAGTGGAATCCTATGAAGAGGATAAACGGGTTAGATTTAGAGGCGAATTCAAACTTCCAGGTCGCGCATGGCTTGAATTTGAAGTAGAGAAGGAAGGGAGAGGATCGATTATACGGCAAACGGTGGAATTTGATCCAAAGGGCATATCCGGATTGTTGTACTGGTATGCACTACTACCAATACATAGAATGATTTTCAAACGTATGTTGAAGAAGATTGCAGAGGAAGCAGAAGGAGAAGATGATAGAAAAAAGAGTAGCCTTATACAGAATGAGTAACTTTACGCATGATATCTATGGCTTTTTCTAGTTGAGTTGAATCTACAGTATATGCTATACGTGCACTTCCAGACCCTGAAGCTCCAAATGAACTTCCAGGGACAACTATTACACCCTGATCAAGAACATTTTCTACCCACCCAGGAGGAACTGAAGGAAAAGCATAAAAAGCACCTTTAGGCAAGGGTACATCCAATCCCATGTCGATTAGACCATCTACAAGGACATCGCGTCTTTGTTTAAATGTATTGACCATTTCGAAAAGGCCATCTTGAGGCCCAGATAGGGCTGCCAACGCCGCGTGTTGAGACACGGCACTAGCGCAGGCTTGGGCATATTGATGAATTCGAAGCATTTTATCAATTCGTTCGTGAGAACCGGCGACCCAGCCTAATCTCCATCCGGTCATGGAGTAAGACTTAGAACAAGTATTGACAATCAAAACATTATTACATTTTGAAAATTCCATAGGAGACCTATGCGATCCTTCAAACACAAAATGTTCATAAACTTCATCGGAGATGCAAAGGATATCGTAATCATCTGCAATTCTAGCAAATTCTTTCATATCAGCTTTTGATTGGACGCCTCCCGTGGGATTTCCAGGGGAATTAACAATAAAAGCGGCCACTCCTTCTGAAATAGAACTTTCTATAGAAGCAGGATCCATTGTTAAATCGTCGCGTAATTTGATAGGTACAGGAATACCACCAGATATATGGGTAAGTGCACGATAAGAAACAAACCCAGGATCGGGGATCAAGACTTTTTCACCGGGGTTCACATGGGCCTCTATAGCCAAGTGTAATGCCTCACTCCCACCAGCAGTGGCAATTATATTATCGGGGGAAATATCAAGAGAATTATCACGGGAATGCTTCTGTGAGATTGCACGTCTAAGGCTCAAAATTCCACTATTAGGAGTATACCTATCAGAATTGCCGTTTTGTATTGAATGAATTGCGGCGTCCCTTATATGGGAAGGAGTGGGGAAATCGGGTTGTCCAAGGCCTAGATTTATCGCATTGGGCCCTGCGGCATCGAACACTTTTCGGATACCACTGATAGAAACTGAATCTATCCGGGTGGCGAAATTTGTCATATGGTAGATCATCCAGCCAGGGAGAATAAACGTTGAGATCGAAAGGCATCAAATGGGAATTATATATATAGCAACATGAGATACATAAAAAAGTAGTATAAAATGCCAAAAGAAGAAGACTAAGGCTTGTCTGACTATTCCAAATCGATAGACACAAAACGGTAAGAACAAACAGGGCACATCCATTTAGTTTTTAACCCCGATTCTAATGAAGTTCGTGCAATTCGATGAAATGGTCGAATGCATTCACAAACATTACAATGAAGATCGCGGACATATACCATTATAAAAATATAAACTGAGGAGTTAGTTCAACGTTATGATAAAAAAATGCCGAACAAATTCAATAGTTACTTAAACCACATTCTCAAAAATAATCTGTGAACGAAGCCATAGAATATGCATCTATTGGCGGGCCATTGGTTGGAGTTATTTTAATTGGTTTTTTAATAGGAGTAGAACATACATTTGAGGCAGATCATATAATAGCGGTTTCCACACTATTGAGTCGAGAGTCAGAGAAAAGTCCGTGGAAGGTTGGAAGTGCATGGGGGATTGGGCATTCAGTGACAACAATGGTAATTGGGGCACTATTGCTATTATTAAATATCAAATTACCAGGAAAAATATATGAAGTCGGGGAAATTGCAGTGGGAATCACTCTAATATATTTGGGATTAAAACATTTAGTGTTTAAAGAGGTAAGAAATGCCCATAAGCATACGCATGGAGGGAGATTTGGCCACCTAAACCCAATGCAAAAGTGGTCTGATTGGAGTTTAATGTCCATATCAGTGGGTGCGATCCATGGTTTTGCAGGGAGTGGATTTTTAATTTTATTACTGGTAACCACATCGGAAATGATAGAGGGAATTCTATTTTTGAGTTCATTCTGCGCATCAATCATAATAATAATGGGGATTGTGAGTCAAATGTGGGGAAAAATCCAAAATATTCATCAAAAAATGGTAGGAAATATTGCAGGTAGTGCAAGTATAGTGGCAGGAATGTTGCTCATAATAGGATATATTTAGAACGAAATGTCAAAATAAACAAACAGAAAAGACTAGAAGGGGGTTTTCAAGTGTTATTTCGGGGGATGAGAAAAGTAAAAAGAGGATGGTAAATCAACCATACAATAAGAAGAAATCCAAATGTTGTCTGGAAATTTTTTGGTTCGTATAAAAATATCAAGATAGAGGCTATAGAGATTTTAAAAAAAAGGACATATAAGAAACCAAATATGTAGGATTGTTTTTTGGATAAGTGTCCCCAGGTTTTAAAAGAATAATAATCCCAAAATACCCCCATAGTAAGAGAGTGCGTTACAGCAAGATATAACTTTTGGGGATGAAGAACAAATATAGACATAAGGCCTATCTATCGATTATAGCATATATATAAACTGTATGATGAGATATATAAAAATAAAATGAACTATTAACTTAGAAAACTCATATACTGGCGTAAAATAGAATAGTTAAAACGATGACCCTCCGTTCAGAAAGGGTAGTAAAAATCATATGAAAATATATACAAAGAGAGGAGATTCGGGACAGACAGACTTAGTAGGTGGTGAAAGGGTGACAAAAGACCACACTAGAGTGGAGTCGTATGGCACTATTGATGAATTGAATTCAGCCATAGGACTGATATCCATAGAGAAATATGAAGACATGGCACAATATTTGGTTGAAATTCAGAACCATTTGCATATAATTCAAGCCCAACTGTCACGGGTAGAAGAGGGAGAAATAAAGATAACGTCGAAGCATATTGAATTAATTGAAAATTGGATCGATGAATATGAGAAAGAATTGGAGCCACTTCATGCATTTATACTACCAGGAGGAAGTAAAGAAGGTGCCAAATTGCATCATGCAAGAGCGATATGTAGAAGGGCAGAAAGGAGATTGGTAACTCTTTCAATAGAAGGGGCAGAAGTGGGCAGATGCATAGAATACTTAAATAGACTGTCAGACGCCATGTTTGTATTTGCAAGATTGGTTAATCAACGTGAGAAAGTTGAAGAAATAAATCCATCTTATTAATAGAGGTGGGAAATTAATATGCTTGTAAATAGGGTCGGTGGTCTAGTTGGTTAGGACGTCGCATTCACATTGCGGAGATCGCCAGTTCGAATCTGGCTCGACCCATTTTTGGTAGAAATTGAAAATATAGAGAGAAAATATCAAGCAAAAATTATTCTTTGAATTCGGGTGCGTTTTCAAATTGTTCTAGATCGTTGAAGCCGAGTCCTAGGTGATTATAGATGCGTGCATTGCAGCAAAGTAGTCTTGCTGGTCGGTCTTCACTGGCATTTACATGCTGATGTGCAGTATTAGTCGGGATGAAGATTACATCGTTTGTTTCCCATAGGAATTTTTGAGGTTCTTTTGGCCATTCCCATATAACTTTGTCCCTCATGACAGCGGTTGGGTCCCAATGGAGATCATATCCCTCTCCATCTAAGACAAATACTAGTTCTTCGCTCATATGCCGGTGTTTACCTGATTTTCCTCCAGGAGGTATAACCTGCATATACAGATCGGTGTTGACTGCGCCAGTGGGGCCAAGATCCCTTTCCATTTTCTCATTGAGAAGCCATTTTATTTTACCTTGCGGAGAATCCTCCCATGGCATTTCTTCTGGTTTAATGATTTTATGAAGAGGTCCACGGGGGCCATGTTGAGAAAGTGGATTCTTTTTGGAATCGTCAAGGAATTCTTGGTAATGAGAAGTAGTAAGAGTTCCACGTTCCCATTCCTCCCGTTCATCCATGTGGATATAGTCGTCTGGAACCATTTCCTGGGTTCTTTTTCTATGACGAGGTATATGGTCGAATTCGTAATTATGAGGATCTTCAAATTCGGTGTTTTCAGACATGATTATTATACACCAGACCTCTGAGTTGCGGATTTAACTGCTGCCTCTTCCTTGGAGAGCATCTGTCGCATCTGTGCATATTGATCATGGTCCTCTTTGGAATATTCTTCTCGTCCAACATTCCAATCAAATGGTGGAACCCAATTGGGATCTTTTGCCCGGTCTCCAGGTGTATGTCTAACAGTTCCTTGATATACAAGATGTAAGAAATTATAGATGGGGAGAGAGTTGTAAACTAAAAGGCGGCAGGGTTTATCGGGATCAACAGAATAATGTTCGTGGACACATCCACCATGAATCACGATTAAATCCCCCGCCTCCCAAATATATTCCTCTCCGTCGTGGATTTCATATCCTTTACCTTCCAATACATACATCATCGCTTCATTTTGATGAGAATGTTTTTTATCGTCCGCTTCAGGTGCAAGTACACGTTCCATAAGAGACATACTTTGAGTCCTTCCTTTCCAAGGGCGAACATAGGATCTTCCCCATGCTTTTGAACCCTCAAGTAGGGAATTTTCGGTTTTAGACTTGAGTGGGATTTCAGATCCTTTTACAATTCGTTTCGCAGGGTCCCTCAGTGCAGCCCAAACTTCACGGTTGTCAAAATGGCGCTCTGCCATTTCTTGTATGAAAATCCTACGATTGCTGTATACCTTGTCTGCAGGGCAATCTACCGCCTGAATAGTTGTTGTGGCCCCGCCGTCTGCTCTTACTTCTAATAGACCTCTGTGCCGCTTCCCGGCATGATCCGGGTCAGAGGGATGTTTGTGGTTATTTATTGGCATTTTCTATCCTCTATAATAGATAGTAGATCCTTTTTGTAATTAAAGTTTTATTTTAAAAATATGTTTTATTTTAACTAAAACCAACAAGAAAATGTGAATGAATTCGCGCCAGACATAGAGGATTAGTTGGCCAATTTCCCAAATTGGATTGAATTCTTGGGAACTGTCAGGAATAGTTTGTTTCTTTTGGTTCAATCGAATTGAATCCATTGAACCTTCTAAGGTATTGTTGTCGTTTTTTCCAAGTGAGGATGTTGAACTATTGGGTGATGAACTAGGGGGTTTTGATTCCAATTCTGCTTTTAATTCTAAAATTCGGTGTTCTAAATCTTTGATCCGGGAATTTTTAGAAGTTAATTCAGTTCTCAGAGTATCTGGATCCAATTCGGGAGGAGGGCCTTCAATGGATCGTAATTGTTCTATGAGCTCATTTTGGTCAGATTTAAAATTTGGACGGATGGGATCTGCTTCGTGTGGAGTTGCACCTTCATCAAAGGTTTCTTTTTGCTTTAATAAAATTCGTCTAGTAGGTTCCCAATCTGTTGCTAAAAATGCTTCTCCAGTTTCGAGAGTGGAAATTTCATTTGCATAATTAGTTCCAAGTGTTTGACTAACTGCTTTAAAGTCTGTCGCCCATGTAAATCGATGCCAAACGGACCAGTTGCATTGAGTGATAAAATCTTTATCAACAGCAGAAGGCCTTTGGGATATTCCACAGATTCCGAGTCCGCGTTTTCTTCCTCTTTTGGCGATCCTAATGATATTTTGTGCTAACTTATCGACTCCTCCTTGTTGTGGAATGAATTCGTGTATCTCTTCTATTATGATTAAAAACTGTTTTCTATGTTCTTTTTCTTTGTGAAACAGCAAAGTGACTACCTCGTTGATAATCGATTTTGCTTGGTCTGTTTCAAAAGTGGACACATCTAGAATGACAGGTGCCCCCTCAAGTAGAGCGTGGTCGGTGATTAAATCTACTCTATCCAATGTCAATTCTACATCAGACTCCTGTTGTTGACCCATATGAATGAGTTCCTTGAATTGCTCTTTCAAGCCACGATATTCACCATCGGTATCGATGATCAAAAGTGGGCATCGATTCTTAAGGAGTTCTTCAATTACCACACTAGCTGTGTTAGATTTCCCAGATCCAGATTTGCCTGTAATAAATCCACGTCCAGTGAGAATGGAAGTGATGGGAAGGGTGATACCATCCTCAGTTATTGTGATAGTTGTGGAATTTTGGGGCATTAAATAGGAAGTTTTTGGGCGCCATGTATATAGCCTTCCCTCTACTGGAATATAAGAGAGAATAAATTATGAAAGGTTTCAAAAAGAATAGGAGAATGGGATCAAAAGGTGGGAAAATAAAGATTCCAACAGGAAGTATAGAAATTTCAAAAGGAATTAGACAGATAGTAAGGTCAATTGGCTTATTAGGAGCAAGTAGATTTGGAAAGCTTGGATTTCAGATAGGGCTATTTACTGTTATTTTTGCATTGGCAGCAGTGGGATTGGTGGAATTGGTAGAAGGAAGGGCCGTGGGAAGTGACCAGAGGTTAGGGTTTTATGTTTTGTTTAGTTCAATATTATTTATATTTACTATTTACTCGATAGAAAAGGCAAAGCGGAGGGATGGGTTTGATGTAATGAAAGTGGTGATTGCAATTACAATCGTTGGATTCATTATAGCATCGCTTTCAGGAGAGGGATTGATCAGAGTTGTTCAAGGGGCAGGATATACATCTCAAACATATGTCTATTTAATCACAGGAGGCTTGGTTTTTTCAGGAGTGAGTTATTGGGCAATACGGCACTGGAAAGAATATACATAAAGGGGGCACTACCATTGAGTTCCTATTTTTTGCCGTGCCCGCACATACTCGGAATGGGTATTCCAACGAATTGATGTGTTGACGTGTTCGACCGTATAAGGCGATCCACACTTGCGACAACGATAGTAATTGAAAGGGTGAGTTACTGTTTTAGATGCACGGTGTCGAGTGGTTTCCCAATGGCAATTTTCATTTGTGCAAATTAAATAGAATCGCGGGGGACAAAATTCATCGCATCGGAGGGGTGCATCTAATTGCTGGGCTTTTTGTTTGAATAAAGAACCATGAGAGGTTGAACCATATGTTTGATATTCCCATACGTGGATTAATTCGTGGCGTATGATTCCCATAAATTTTTCCCAGCCATAAGCTTGGAAAGCTTTCCATGTGAGAGAAATTATAATATCAGGAGAACCGTGTGTGAATTTGCAACAAGCTGCTCGTTTTGTCGCGTGGCGAGAGATAGTCCAATGAATGACAGAGAGGTCAATAGGTAATTGGATTGTTTTGGAATATTCAATTGCTTGATCTATTAATTCTGAAGGTGTATTTGGGCAGGAGTTGAATGAACAGTCTATGATCGACCCCATTCCCATGATCTAACAATCATCCCGCAAGTCCCTTATTTTTTGAATGTCCCAAGAATGGTCTTTTTCCTCATCTATTGGCGTTTCTAGAACCATTGGGAGGTCTCTAAAGAGTTTATGGTTGATGAGATTTTTAAAGGGCCCCTCTCCGATTTCTCCATCACCTATATGTTCGTGCTCATCCTTTTTTGACCCGAAGGGATGCTTCGAATCGTTTAGATGTAAATAATGTACATTTTCAATGCCAATTGTCTCTTCAATTTCACCTATCATCTGAGAGATTTCTTCGTCAGTTCCAAATCCATATCCAGCAGAAAATAAGTGGCAAGTATCAAGACATACTCCAATATCTTCATACCCATACGTTGATTCTTCTACCATCGTTTGGAGTTCTGCAAACGTCTCCCCTAGAGTGGTGCCTTTTCCAGCAGTATTCTCTAGAAGTAGTGTGACGGATTTTGGTATCTCCAACTGAGAAAGTCGCATGGCTATGTTCTTCAATCCTTTCTCAACGCCTTCTCCTGTGTGTGCACCGGGGTGAAAGGTGTAATATGGAATTTCCAACTCTGCCGATGCATCTAACTCTCCTTGGACAGTTACAACGGATTTCTCTGCTAATTCTTCTTTTGGCGTTGCTAAATTGATTAGATATGTTCCATGGACTATCCAAGGTCCAACATCTTTTTCCGAGCAGTATTTTTTAAATAGGTCTGCGCCTTCTTTTTTGACTTCTCCTACTTTCCATCCGCGAGGAGAACCTACAAAAAGTTGGCCACAGTTTCCATTTATTTCCACTTGACGGTCGACTGCTTTTTCGACTCCACCTGCTGTTGAAACGTGAGAACCAATTCTGAACATGACTCCTCTTAGATTTTCTTAGCAATTATATTATAGGTTTTATCATTGGTGAGTTGCAAAGTGATTGCATGACAAAACTATATTCCATTTTAGTTTGCATTCTCCTAATAACAACAGCATTTGCAGAGTATATTGGGGATGTACGAGAAGGGAATTGTAGGAGCGAGTGACAATAGACAAGGGTCAAGTTTAATACAGCTGGTCGAGAGAATAAATTAAGTATGCATTCATGGGAAGTTACATGTATTGAATTAAGAGAGAATAGTGAGTATGACGATTGTAGGTCCATTGAAAAAATTGGATTCAAAGTTGCAAGCCAGATACAGAAAAGAAATATCGATCAAGCATATAGCATGATAGAATCGAATCTAACAAATTATCATGTTGTAGTAAATGGAGAAGACATAGCATTAGTTTCCGCCAATGTAGGAGATATAAGGTATGTCCGTACAGAAGGGTCAGATACGTCAGAAGACCCACTTATGAAGCTTGGAAAGTGCGAACAAAATTGAATTGGTAAATTTTTCAATTTAAAGAAATTCTTTTACACAGTTAGTTACTTCAGAGGGAGTTTTTCCAACTGAAGCTCCTGCATTTTCAAGTGCCATGATTTTTGATTGTGCAGTTCCAGTCCCTGTCCCAGAAACTATGGCGCCTGCATGCCCCATACGTTTTCCAGGTGGGGCAGTTCTACCTGCGATGAATCCAACAACTGGAGTATCCATATTTTCTTTTATGAAATCGGCAGCTTGTTCTTCGTCCTCACCACCTATTTCTCCACACATAACTACTACTTTAGTATCAGGGTCTGCTTCAAATAGTTCGAGGCAATCGATGAAGTTTGTTCCAATTATAGGATCCCCACCTATGCCAACGACAGTTGTTTGTCCGAGATGAGAATTGGTTAGATTTGAAGCAATTTGATAAGTGAGAGTTCCAGACCTCGAAACGAGGCCAACGGGACCAGGAGTAAAAATATCACCTGGTAAAATTCCCAATTTGGTTTCCCCAGGAGTTAGAATACCGGGGCAATTTGGGCCCAATAGCCGGGTTCCGGGAGGGATGGAAAAATTAACTTTCATCATATCGTGAGAGGGAATTCCTTCTGTGATTGCGACAACTAAATCTAGTGTTGCATCGAATGCCTCCAATATAGCATCTGCAGCGAATGCAGGAGGTACGAAAACAACTGAAGCGGTGGCATCATGTTCCTCCATGGCAGTGTTGACGGTATCATAAACAGGAATGCCATTGAAATCAGATCCACCCTTTCCAGGCACTACCCCTGCAACTACATTGGCACCATAATTTATCATTTGTTCAGTGTGAAACGCACCCTGGCTACCCGTAATACCTTGAACAATTATTCGAGTATCTTTATTTACCAATATACTCATTTTAGTTACCTCCTTTTGACGCCAATGCAATTGCCCGTTGAACGGCAGATTCGAGCGTGGATTCTACAGATAGGTGATCTGTGTTTAGAATTTCCATTCCTTCCTGTGCATTTGTTCCATCTAGACGGACTACAATTGGTTTGGGGAGTGCATCGAAATTATCAAGAGCATCATTTATTCCACGGGCCACTTCATCGCCTCGAGTTATACCACCAAAAATATTGAAAAGTATCGAATCGACATTTTCATCTTCAAATAGTATGTCAAGTGCATTTTCAACCCTATCAGAGTTTGCTCCACCTCCAATATCCAGAAAGTTGGCAGGTTTCCCACCATAGTGATCTACTAAATCTAGGGTAGTCATGACTAGTCCGGCCCCATTTCCAATGATCCCAATATTACCATCCAAACGAACATAATTAAATCCATATAGATTTGCTTTTGATTCAAGTTCGTTGTTATTTCTTGTGTCTCGAAGGTCGGCTAGTTCTGGTTGTCTAAAAAGTGCATCGTCTTCGATATTCAAGACCGCATCGGTGGCAATTACACCCCCATTCTTCGAAACCATTAGTGGATTGATTTCAGCCTCTGTTGCATCAGAAGTTTCCCAAATATTGTAAAGGGATAAAAGTATATGCGCTACCTGATCGGTTAGAGTTGGAGAGATCCCGGCATCGGATACTGCAGTTTTGGCTTGGGAATTAGAAAGACCAAGCAGAGGGTCTATGTAAGTTTTAGATATGGCTTCGGGAGTAGAGGATGCAACTTGTTCTATATCAACTCCACCTTGAGAAGATACCATAGCAACGGGCATTCCGGAGCTTCGGTCGAGAGTAATTCCAAGATAGATTTCATCTATAAAATCAATGGCCTGTTCTACTAAAACTTCATACACAAAATAGCCTTTGAGGTCCATTCCTATTATTTTACTTGCAGCCAATTCTGCTTCTTCATCATTATGCACTAGAGCGATGCCCCCTGCTTTGCCACGACCGCCAACATGGACTTGTGCTTTAATGACTGTGGGATAGCCTATACGATTGGTTTCTTCTAGCACTGTTTCAATGGAATTGGCTAGTCCAGAAGGGGGGATTGGGATCCCACCATCTGAGAAAACTGATTTTGCTTGATATTCATGCAAACGCATTGATGTAAAGTGAAACCCTGTTGATGTTAAATCTCATGATTTTGTAAAAGGCCCATTTCATAGACAATATGACGACTTATCTGCACAGGGGTACTATGCCGATCATGCAGAAAGTATGCTTCTATGAATATGGAGGGGCGGAAGTTTTACAAGTGGAGGAAATAAAAAATAAGAAACTGAATAGAGGAGATATTAGAATCAAAGTTGAAGCAATTGGAGTGAATCCCGTTGACACTTATTTTCGGGAGGGCACATACAAAGTTCCCCGATTTCCATGGACACCTGGATCTGATTTTGCAGGAGTAATAGAAGAAATAGAATCCGAACATAGTGACCTAAAAGTGGGAGATCGAGTATTTGGAACGGGGTTGGGGAGAGATATCGAGGGGACATATTCAGATTCCATTGTAGCGCCACGGGAGAATCTAGCCACACTCCCAGATTCGATTGAATTTAAACAGGGGGCTGCAATTGCACTAGTGGGAGTGACAGCTTGGCGTGCCCTTATCGATCATGCCAATTTGATACCGGGGGAAAAATGTTTAATACATGGCGGGGGTGGAGGAGTAGGGCATGTGGCCATTCAAATCGCCAAACAAATTGGGGCGGAAGTGACCACAACTGCTAGATCGGAACAGCATACAGAACTTAAAAAATTGGGAGCAAAATATATTTTTGACTACAATGAGAAAAATCTTCTAGGATTAATTTCAAATACAGGGGGGAAAGATGTCATTCTTGATCACCTATGTGACGAATATGTTGGACTAGATATCCAAGTTGCCAATCCAAATGCCAGGATAATAGGAATTGGACAGAGGAAGGATCAAGTGAGAATTCCAAAATTTGCAGTTGCGCGTTCGAAGGAACTAGAGTTGTACATGATGAGTATGTTCAATACTCCAAAAATTAGTGATATTTTGGAGCAAATATCTAAAATGATGAGTGAAGATTCACTAAAAGTTTTAGTAGAGAGTGAATATCCACTGGAAAAGGCAAATGAAGCCCAAGAAAGAGTATATGATCGAGAGGGAATTGGAAAAGTTGTGATCATTCCGTAGGGATGTATTGTGATAATCCCATAAATGCGATAAAATTGCAAGTTATATTTATTGAAAGCAATATATCTTATACCGTATTTGGTCAGGTTTTTAAAAGAGGGGCATAATAAAATGAGTAGAAAGTCGAATTCATCATAAATTGATGGGTTTTGGTATTTAGAAATGGTATCAGGTGAACAAATAAGTAAAAGTAAGAACATACAGCAGCAAACTGGGAAGACATTCTATTTCGCTACGTTACTATTGCCAAAGAGAGTCAGGTACGCGACGCATATTTTATATGCATTTTTTAGGATTGCAGATGAAATTGTAGACACCTCGGAAAACAAGGAGTCCTATGTGAAGATTGAGCAAATTGATCAGATACAAAAAGCTGTTTTAGGAGAATCTTTAACAGATGAACCATCGTTAAAGGCATTTGAGGAATTGCGCAGGCGGTATGAGATCCCAACGGGAGAGATAATAGCATTTTTAGATGCTATGCGTATGGATATTTCTAAAAATAGATATGAAACTTTCAGTGAGGTTGAAGAATATATGCGAGGGTCTGCAGTTACAGTTGCGAATATGATGGTTTCTATCATGAAGATTAAAGAAACGGAGAAGATTATTGAAACTGCTGCTGCTTTAGGAAAAGCATTTCAATTAACCAATTTCCTTAGAGATGTTAGAGAAGACATTATAGAATATAATCGGTCGTATATGCCAAAAGAAACGTTAGACAAATATGGTGTTGAATACAAACATATAGAGAATTTAGAATTTTCAAACGAGTTTGCCAAAGTTATGGAAGAAGAGATTAGTAGGGCCGAGGATTTTTATAGAAAAGGGATAGAAGGGATTGAACATTTGCCAAATGACTGTCAATTTGCAGTACTATTGGCATCAGTTTTGTATGCAGACCATCATCGATTGATTGTAAACCGAAGATATGATGTTTTGACTCACCGTTCGACGTTGAATATGCAAGATAAAATTATTTGTTTAGTTAAAACTTGGTGGCACTTAAAAGTGACAAAAGATCCCAAGGCTACATTTTATTTAACGACCGGAATGTTAGATGACAGGGGGGAAAAATACAAAACTGTGCAAAAATCACTTCGACGTGCGTTTAGTATGAAAAAATTGTTGGTTAATTTTCAAAAATGACGAAGGAGAATATGCTCGATAAGTCCGCGATCATAATTGGGGCAGGGATTGGAGGGCTATCTTGTGCATGTTTCTTGGCACAACAGGGGATTCAAGTTACCGTGGTGGAAAAAAATGAACAGATAGGAGGGAGAGCTTCTATTTTGGAGAAGGATGGGTTTAAATTCGACATGGGGCCATCATGGTACCTCATGCCAGATGTATTTGAAAGATTCTTTGGATTTTTTGGAAGGAAACCAGAAGATTATTATGAATTGATTCGTCTGGATCCACATTATAGGATCTTTTTTAAAGATCAAAAAAACGTAGATATAGTGGCAGATTTGGAGCAAAATAAAATCCTATTTGAAGGGATGGAAAGAGGAGCAGGAGATGCACTTGTAAGATATCTAGATAACTCGAAAATGACTTATGAATTGGGGATGCAAAAATTTGTATACAAAGACAGGCCTCGGTTGAGAGATTATTTGAGTTTAGATGTGTTGCTAAATGCCCATAAAATAAGTCTAGTTCGCTCTATGCAAAATCATGTGAACAACTATTTCTCTAACAAAAAGCTCCAACAAATTGTACAATATACATTAGTATTCTTAGGAGGATCTCCAAAAAATACTCCCGCATTATATAATTTAATGAGTCACGTTGATTTTAATTTGGGAGTATATTATCCAGAGGGGGGCATTGGCAGGGTTATTTCATCTATCGCCAAAATGGGGGAAGAATTGGGTGTCGAATATAAGCTAGGTTTTGAGGTAGATTCAATCGAAGAGGAAGGGGGATTATTTGCGGTGAGGAGTAAAAATGCAGAGATAATAGAAGCAAACATAGTAGTTAGTAATGCCGATTATGGCCATACGGAGCAAGTGTTATTGCCAGAGGACAAAAGACAATTTGATGATAAATATTGGAAATCTCGAACATATGCCCCATCTGCATTTTTAATTTACTTAGGGATAGAAGGTGAAATAGACCCATTAATTCATCATAATCTGGTTTTACCAATAGACTGGGAGGGTCATTTTGAGGAAATATTCACGGACCCGGCATGGCCGACAGATCCTGCCTATTACATATGCGCGCCTTCAGACACTGACGATTCTGTTGCTCCAAAAGGCCATAGTAATCTATTCATCTTAGTTCCCATATCGGTTGATGTAGAAGATGAAGAACATATGAGGCAAAAATATAGAGACAAAATATTGGCAGATATTGCAGAAAATGTTGGTGTAGATTTAAGGAATAAAATAGTACTAGAAGAGCATTTCTCGGTGTCAGATTTTGCTAGGCGGTATAACAGTAGCAAGGGGACTGCATTGGGATTGGCACATACGTTAAAGCAAACAGGCCCGATTAGGCCAGATAACCGTTCGAGGAAATTAAAAGGAATGTATTTCACAGGAGGATATACCAGGCCCGGTATTGGAGTTCCTATGTGCCTGATAAGTGGGGAGCACACAGCAGAAGCCATCATTAAAGATATTAAAAAAGAGACAAAATGAGAGGGGGCAAATATATTAAATTGGTTGAGGCATCCAGACCTAGATTTTGGCTTTATCTTGCAGGACCAGCATTAGTTGGTGCCACGTATGGAGCAGAGCACGTCCAAGAATTAGTGAGGTTGGATGTTGCGCTCATCATACTATACTTTCTGATCCCGGCTAATTTTCTAGTTTATGGGATTAACGATATATTTGATTCTAAGATTGATCAAAAGAATCCAAAAAAGAAAACCAAAGAGATTCGATATAAAGGGGGAAGAAAATTGCCCACTTTGGTCATAATTAGTGCAATATTAGGGATAGCATTGGGAGGAATTCTCACTGTAAATGCAATTCCATGGATGATTGGTTTTCTCTTTTTAAGTTGGGCATATAGTGCACCTCCCTTTAGATTTAAAACAAAGCCATTTCTGGATTCTTGTTCAAATATATTATATATATTTCCAGGAATCGTCGGGTACATAGTTGTCTCAGGTTCGATACCCCCTTTGCTTGCAATAGGAGGAGGTAGTTTGTGGGCGATGGCAATGCACACGTTCTCTGCCATTCCAGATATTGGACCAGATAAAAAATCAGGAATTAAAACATTGGCTACATCATTGGGCCAAAGTAAAACTTTAGCATATTGTGGGAGCTGTTGGTTTGCTTCTTCGATTTTGTTTGCATTAGTGGATGTCCGACTAGGGATATTTCTATCCTCATATTTAGCGATATTGGGAATAATAGTATTGGGAAAAATAGAAGTTGAAGTTGCATATTGGTGGTATCCAAAAATCAATACGATAATTGGATTTGTTTTAGTAATAGGAGGGATTTGGAGGATCGTAATTTGATAAATAGATTGGAAATATTTGTACGAGAGAATAGGTTATTGTTGGCACTGGTGATGCCAATTATGGGTGCTGTGTTGCTAGTTGCTAGTAAAGAGATGATACTCCCACCGTGGCTCTCATTTAACCCTTACATTGTTTTGATAGGAACTGCACTGATGAGATTGCCGTTAATTGTTGCAATCCTACCTCTGATAAATAGGAAAAATGGAATTTTGTTACTGTTATTAACGGGGTACGTGTATTTTATCGAATACATAGGTATAAGATATGGATGGCCATATGGAAATTTCCAATATTTAGTAGAATTGGGACCAATGATTTCTGACATTCCAATGGCACTTCCACTTTTCTTCATTCCATTAGTGCTGAATGGGTATTTGTTGACATTGTTAATTGTAAATAAATATCCAATAAATCAAAGATTGATAATTCCAATTTCAATCGTGGTAATCATCCTGATAGATTTAGTATTGGATCCGGCCGCGGTGAGTCTTGGTTTTTGGAGTTATGGAAATGGGGGAGAATTCTATGGAGTCCCATATACAAATTATCAGGGGTGGTTGCTCAGTGGGGGGATATCAGTGTTGGTAGTAAGCCGTGTGTTTAATAGAAAAAAGCTTCTTGCACGCATTGAAGAGTGTGAATTTGGACTAGATGACATGATCAGTTTTGTTTTATTATGGGGATTGGTGAATACATATCATAATAATTGGATTCCAACTTTTATTGTGATAATGCTCATAGCGGGATTATGGTGGGTGGAGAGAATCGATATTAAGAATATTTTAAATAGAAATAAATGATTTATAGATATAATCGGGAATGAAAAATAGATAGAACTAAAATTTCACAAGGATAGTAGATATTATGGATATTAAAAAAAGTAGGAGGGAGATACTTCAAATGTCGGGTTTGGGAATTTTGGGATTGGCAGGTTGTATGGAAGGTTCCAACGAGGCCAAATGTCCAGATGGTGCCATAGAAAAAGAAAATGAATATCAACCTATCAAGGGTTCGGGTGGGTGGTGGCCACACCCTGGATGTAATCTTACAGGGGATGGAAAAGGATATGGAATGGATCCAAAATCGGATACTATGGAGATATCATGGGAAGTTCCATTTCCGATGGCAAGTATGCCATCTGTGCGTCCACTAATAAGGGATGATACAGCATATGTGGGGTGGCAGCGAATGGGAGGGTTGGGGATGTTGTATTCGTTGGATGTCGAACGGGGAGAAGAGAAATGGGTTGCAGAATATGAAGGCGGGGCCTTAGTACCAGGATCGGTTACAAGAGATCAGATATATGCAGGAAGTCCAGACGGATTCCATTCTTTTGACGTGGAGACGGGGGGATTATCTATGTCGTTCAAACCAGAGGGAGAATGGAGATTTATAAATGGAGTTCATGGAGGTGATAGATTATACGTTGTAGGAATGGGAGCCGGAGAGGAGGATACAATATATGGAATTGATCCAGAAACGGGAGAAATAGAATGGGAATTTAGATCGGATTACATAGCGGGTCTTTTTGCGATCCAAGGAGACTCAGTATATATAACGGGGAAAGATAAAATTCACAGGCTTTTGAGAGTAGATGGGTCGGAAGTGTGGTCAGTTTCAGCAGGTCCTGGATATATAAATGACCAAGTCATTGCAAATGGGGAAATCATATATGGAATTGGCAGATCGGAGTATACAGGAGAACACAAAATATCTGCGATAGAGGATTCCTGTGGAAGTATAGATTGGTCAGTTGTTTCGGGAGAGAACGGAACGTTCGGTGGAATGGCAGCAAGTGAAAATGCATTATACGTTTCCTCGCAGGTTAAAATTTCGGGGAGGAATGAAGCCACCGCTAGAATGATTGCATTAGATCAAAGTGGAGGTTCAAGACTATGGACTTCAGAGGCAGAGAATATGAAATATGCAACTACTGAGTGGGGAAATCCAATAATGATAAATGGCCAAATATATGTTGGAGAATTGCAAGATAGAATAAACAGATCGGATATTGCAAGTATGAAAATAATCGATGGAATTACAGGGGAATTAATCAGAACTATACAATTATATGAAGCATCTATTTTTCTTGGCCCTTCCTCTGTATCGGCGGGAAAAGATACAATCTATAGTCTAATAGGAGGTACATTGAGAGCGATTAGATAGAAAGGTAGAAATGCTATAGATAAACTTGTTTGATATCTGCTGGACCGGCTCTTCGCACTATGGAGCTAATTATGTCAGACGAACCAGAGAGATTATTAGAATCCCCATCTAGTACCAAAAGTTTAGCTTGTTTGTTAGGTTTAATAACACCGTAATCAAGATCAAAAATTGCTGCTCCAGAAGAAGTAGCCATTCGCAAGATGTCGCGGGGGTCGATTTCAAAGAGTTTTGAAACAAATGCCATTTCACGGAAGAGAGAAGGACTATTTAGCATCACATTATCCGTTCCAAGTGCCACAGTGGTATGGTTTAGTAAATCTTCAATGGGAGGGAGCCCAACGCCAGTAACGAGATTGGAACGGGGACATATTACAACCGGAGTATTAGTATTTTGAAGACTATCAAGATGTTCAGACGTTGGATGAACCATATGGACTATAAAGTCGGGTTCCAATTCCAGTGAAGTGTCTATATCCAGCTTATCACGTTCTCCAGCATGAATTCCAAACAATTTATTTACTGTTTTTGTTGAATTTCGTTCTTGGGTGAAATCAGAATCCCTAGATCCACTAGCACCGAAACCATCTGCTATATCTAACACTTCAATGGTATCTCGGCCTAAAACAATTGCATCCACACTAGACTCTAAATTGGCTTTGTGTATCATACGAACACCTTCAATTCCACCTTCACGGAAATCGGCGAATGCCGCCACACCGATAGTCCCCATAAGTTGAATGGACCTTTTCATCTGAGAAATTAGATCATCGGGTTTCGCTGAAGAGAGTAGACGGTGTTTGAGCCCATTAGGAGGTGCGACTAACTCATCGAGGGAAAGTCCAGATCCGGCATCTTTTGCTATTGAATCCCCAATATGAGTATGGGAATTTATGAAAGCTGGGAGGATTATGTTCTTGCTAGATGTAGATTCTTCTTCGATTGCGACTATTTGCCCATTTTCAATAATGATAGTACCCTCTATTAGATCGAAGTCATATCCAGAGAGGATTGTTCCCTGTAGTTGCATAAACACACTTTGCTAGGTATGAACTTGAATGAGTCGCTGGGATATTTTAAGTCATAAATGTATCTAGACTGAAATTTTTCTTCGACCTCATAGAAATTAAGTGCCCGTTTGTTTGTAAATTTAATTCTCTTTCTGCCGCACTTCCTACTCGTTCCACGAGATTTTCAGGGGCATAAACGCCAAGTCTCCATTGTTCTTTTTGTGCAGCTTGTAGTGCATCGATAAGTGAAGAATGTTCATGGAGCATTCGAGTTGTGTCTCCAGCTTTGATTTTTATATCCTGTCCAATTGGAAGAGGAAGTTTGGGGATATCTATTATTACAGATTGAACGTCTATATTGAGTTTGGAAGCAATAGTTTCCTCAAATGAATGGATGGAATCGTAATTGGCATTAATTACATCATCGGGGACGTCTTTCAGTTCTGCCCATATAGCGCGTTTATATAAATTCCTATTAGAAATCCTTGTTTCAAGGGGAGAGGTTTTTGGGTGCGATCGAAGGGCTGCATGTAGATCGTGGTCATCCATGCTGCGCAAATCGTGTTCTTTTATAATTTTAGAATCAAGTAAAAATTCGGTTGCTCGTCGAAGTAGTGATTTGGAAATTCGAGCTACATGGTGATTATACACAGTAGGACCCATGAGAGTCCTAGCTAAGAGTAGGCTTTCAGCAGCCTGGACGTTTCCATTGGAAACGGATAACACTAGTTCACCGTTGGAGAGAGAAAGTTCTCGGACCAATCTTCCGTGATCTATAGAACCATAAGGAACCCCGGTATGATGGGCATCGCGGACTAGATAATCCATTCGATCTACATCTATGGAGCTTGAGATTATTTGTCCGTGTTTCCCTTTTCCAATGATCAAATCTGCGATAAGATTTGCATCTAAATTATGCTTTTCAAGAAGTACACTCAGAGGAGTAGAAGTGAGTAATTCTAGTATATCGTCATGTTCAAATCCAATCCGATGGTTGAGTAAAGGTTCAATGTTATGGCTATAGGGAGAGTGGCCGATATCGTGAAGCATAGCAGCCGCCCGGATATGGTTTGATTCTTCAGTAGGAATTGAAAGATGGTTAGTGACCTTACATGCTAGATGGTAAACCCCGATGCTATGTTCGAATCGAGTGTGGTTTGCAGATGGATAGACAAGAGAAACAGTACCTAGTTGCTTTATGTGTCGTAATCGTTGAACGGCAGGGGAATCCAATAAATCTAAGGCAAGTCCATCAATAGTGATATGGTCATGGACGCTGTCCTTAATAGTTTTCATCTAGGAAGGGATAGAATAGGATAACATATAAGTAATAACATATAGAACGAGAGGGGGAAAAATAAGAGATATAACTTGGAGAAAATGAAGAGGAAAAATAATATGACTACGTTACTTTCTGGAGGGACGGGGACTCCAAAATTATTGTCAGATTTAATGCCAAATTCAGAGATTACAGTGATAGGGAATACTGGTGATGATATTGAAATGGGAGATCTACTTATTTGTCCAGATTTAGATACAATAATGTATCTTTCAGCAGGTGTATTGAACAAAGATACATGGTGGGGAATAGAAGGAGATACTTTTGAGACTCATGAATACCTGGTTAGATCGGCAAAAGAAAAAGGTTGGGAGGGGGCCCCAAATTTTCTGGGAAGGGCCGAACAGATTAATGGAAGGGAAATAGCAAAATGGCGCAGATTTTCGGGAGAGGAAGAATTCATGCAAATTGGAGACATGGATCGGTCCATTCACATGCTGAGATCACGTTTGATCGACGAAGGGAGAACATTAACAGAAGCCACTGAAAATCTATGTTCATTAATCGATGCCAATATAAGATTACTCCCCATGAGCGACGATCCGGTTTCTAGTATTTTAAGTACAAACCGGGGTGAGATGCATTTTCAGGGTTTTTGGGCGGGTTTAAAAGGAGAACCGGAAGTAAAAGATATCGAGTATAGAGGGTCGGGGGTGGCAAGAGCAACTAAATTGGTCACCAAAGCACTAGAAAATCAAGTGATCATCGGGCCATCTAATCCAATAACCAGTGTGGGTCCGATCCTATCATTAAAAGGAATTAAAAAATTACTTTCCGAAACAAAAGTTGTTGCTGTTTCTCCATTCATAGGTGACAGGGCATTTTCTGGACCAATTAAAAAGTTGATGAGTGCGAAGGGGCATGAAGCAAATACAGCGGGTTTAATGGAAATGTACCCATTTGTGGATGTATTTGTGATAGACTCTAGTGACAAAATAGAAACAGATCGCAAAGTCGTGAAGACAGATATACGTATAAATTCAACAGAAGATGCAAAGAGAGTATATGGATCATGCTTAGAAGCCCTTGAGGAAATTGAATAAAAATGAATAAGTTTCCATTTGAAATTGAAGGAATAGTAGAAGTGATTATAACAACTTTTGATACTTTAGCAGGTTGGAATGTGGCCCTATTAGGATTACAAGGAGGGGAAAGGATTACCGCTAGAACGTGGGGAAAAACAAAAACACGCGAAAATTTTCACAAAGGAGGAGATGCATACATTCATTTTACGCGTGACTCGTTTTTGTTTGTAGAAGCTGCCCTCTGTATTAAAGAGCAAAAAACACCACATATAGAGGGGGCATATGCATGGGGAAAAATTAAAGTAAATTCAATAGATAAAGGAAAGGATGGAAAAACAGAATGGGAAGATTGGTCAATTGAGATAATAGAAGAAGAAATAATAAAAAAAGAGATCCCCATAATAAATAGAGGATACAATGCAATTATAGAAGCCACTGTCGTGGCATCTAGGTTAAGGATATCCGATAATAGAAGTAAAGACTTGGAATATATTGGAAAATTATTGGAAATTGTAGAAAGATGTGGAGATGATAGAGATAGAGAGGCAAAGAATCTTATCGAGGAGCTAGTTTTTGGAGTTTGTGAAAAAGATGGCCAAAGAAAAAAGTTTTAATGCTACAAGTTCTCGCAATGATACTAATCGGAGTACTAGGGGAAAGATATGGGACGTTATCAGGCTACAGTGGAGGGCGAGATGGTTTATATTGAGGCAGACTTGGGCCGTATAAAAGTAGGTCCTTTAAGCACCATGTTGGAAATCATAGGAGGTCCTTCCTGGACCATCATATATGATGACATAGATCGAGCCAGGGTAGATTTGGATACATCAGATGAAGGCTTGACTATTGATGTGAGAGATACGATTGAGGCCATGACATTTGGTGGGAAATTTCTAATGACTTTGAAATCGCAACCAGAAATTGTTCCAGGAGGAAGTAATGACACTGTTTCTCCCCGATTGGGATTATTTATGGGACGTTTAATAGAAAATCTGGAGTACGGAGTTAGATGAAAGGGTCAAATGGCCCCCAATATTCGATTAGATGAGTTTAAGCCAGAGAATTGACAAACCGGAAGTATGCCAATTAAGCCAGCTTATGTCAAGCGTATTTCTCGGGAATTAATAGAGAGGTATCCTGAAAAATTCTCAGATGATTTTGATGAGAATAAAGAAACAGTTTCTCTTGTCACTAATGTTGAATCTAAAAGAGTGAGAAATCGAATAGCAGGATATGTAACAAGAAAAAATAAAAAGACTAGTCAATGAAAGGGCTATGATCTATAATTCTTTGTGTTAGATTATCACAATCGTTTTGTCCGTTGTCGCACTATCCGATCAGTATGGTAATTTCAGTAGGAATAATTGGGGCCACAGGAGCTGTTGGTCAACGATACATTCAATTGATCCAAAATCACCCTGTGTTTGAAATAGAAGTTCTTACTGCAAGTGACAAAAGTGTGGGCAAATTGTATCGAGATGCGGTTAATTGGGGACTAGGTACACCCATGCCTGATGAAATATCAAAAATGGAAGTAAAACCTACAATAGGCAAGAGTATTCCAGAGGATGTCGAAATATTATTTTCGGCATTGCCATCCCAAATTGCTTCAAAGGCGGAAACAAATTTGTGTAAAGAAGGATACATTATTGCATCTAATTCTTCAAACGACAGAATGTGCGAAGATGTTCCATTGGTTATTCCAGAAATAAACCCAGAACACCTGGGTCTAATTGAAATTCAACGAGAAAATAGAGGGTGGGACGGGGCACTTATAAAAAATCCCAATTGCTCAGTGATAACATTAGCACCTACCTTGAAAGCGTTGGACATATTTGGACTAGAAAGCATCCACGTTTCAACGCTTCAAGCTGTTTCTGGAGCAGGATATGATGGTGTTAAATCAATGCAAATTTTAGACAATGTGATCCCACATATCCATAATGAAGAAGAGAAATTGGAGACGGAGCCGCAAAAGATACTTGGTAAACTAGAGGGGAGTGGGATTGAAATGCACGGGGTAGAAATATCCGCATCATGTAATCGTGTAGGAGTGATAGACGGGCATCTAGAAAATGTATGGGCTAGAACGAAAGAAAACATCACAATTGAAAATGCCAAACGGGCATTTAAACAATTGAAGGGTTTAGATCTTCATTCATCTCCCGAAGTATTAATAGAAGTTTTTGAAGAGGCAGATAGGCCCCAACCTAGATTGGATAGAAATAGAGGAGGGGGAATGTCGATTTCAGTTGGCGGGATTAGAAAAACGACAGATGGGATTCAATATAATTGTTTGGCGCATAACACTATTAGAGGTGCCGCAGGGGCGAGTTTACTTAATGGTGAGTTACTGATCAATAGTAAATGGTTCTAAGAAATTGAATGGACTGTCGTATAAGAAAGATTCTTTATAGTCCAGTCTGTTGAATTAAATTTTCGATATGACTTAATAGGTTTCAAGAGATATAATCATCTGATGGGCAATAGAAGGAATATCATTCTTCGTGAGATTTTTGAAAATCAAATGTGCCAATATCCCCTTAGTAACTATATCGGAGATTTTTACATGGCAATAGATGGTTCATACAGGGGGGAAACTAGCGGAATAGGAGTGATAATACAGACTTACCAGGGAAAAGACATATTGGAGATTTCTCAGCAAGGTGAATTTCCAGATAATAATGCGGCAGAATATGGGGCACTTCGAATTGGATTGGAAACATTATTTCGATTTGTAGATCCAGATTGCAAGATAGGAATCATAACAGATCATGATCAACTTTCGTCTAACATTAATGCTATTAGGAGGGAAAATGAAATATATTTTCCAGGTAGAATTTCAATTCCAAAGACTGTTAAAAAAGATTGGAGAGAGATACGAGAAATCGTCAATATGTGCCACCAAGTGAAATCGGTATGTATTAAATCTAAAAAGAATCCAGCACATAGGTTGGCAAACTTAGTTAGAGGACATACAACATATGGATATGCTGAAGAAAGTATTATCCAAATCCCACCGCCTTCAAGGGCAATTCGAAGAGGGAAAATTAGAGAGACTTGAGTGCTAAATCATTTGCTTTTTGAGATTTTTTGAGCCGGGTTTGAAGAGATTTTTGATATTCTTTAAGATCAATAGTCTGGCGAGCCACCCCAGATTCCATTGCTGCTTCTGCAACTTTTGGTGCGACTTCAAACAAGACACGAGGGTCAACTGGTTTTGGGATGATGTAATCAGGACCAAACTCTATTTTATCGCCGCCGTACGCTTGGACAACATCGTCGATGACATCTTTTCGAGCTAGATCGGCTAGTGCTTGTGATGCGGCTATTTTCATTTCTTCGTTTATATCCTTTGCACGAACATCCAATGCACCTCGGAAAATAAATGGGAATCCAAGAACATTGTTCACTTGGTTTGGGAAATCGGAACGGCCAGTTGCCATTATCACAGTATCGTCTCTAACGGCTTTGGCTTCATAATATCCTATTTCTGGATCGGGGTTTGCCATGGCAAATATGATAGGGTCATTGGCCATAGATCGAACCATCTCTTCGCTGACTAACCCCCCGATTGATAAACCCACAAACACGTCAGATCCGTCCATGGCATCGGATAGATTTCCTTCTTCTTCGCTTGAAAACTCTTGTTTATATTCATTGATATCGTCGCGTTTATTGGACAGAATTCCTTTAGAATCCACCATAACAATGTTTTCTTTTTTTGCCCCTAGAGAAACATAGAATTTTGCGGTTGCAATTGCACTTGCCCCAGCTCCAGAGAATACTATCTTTAAATCAGATATGTCTTTAGAAATTATATCTGCTGCATTGATCAGAGCCGCTCCCGAGATGATTGCAGTTCCATGTTGATCATCATGGAACACAGGAATATTCAACTGAGATCTCAATTGACGTTCGATTTCGAAGCACTCGGGGGCTTTTATATCTTCTAGATTGATCCCTCCAAAAGTGGGTTCAAGGGCTTTGACAGTTGACACTACTTCTTCAACTGTGGAAGGTGTTATTTCGATATCAAAAACATTGATGTCTGCGAATCTTTTGAAAAGTACCCCTTTTCCTTCCATGACAGGTTTAGAAGCAGAAGGTCCAATATCACCTAGTCCTAAAACTGCAGTTCCATTTGAAACGACTGCAACGAGATTGCCCTTTCCTGTGTAAACATAAGAATCCTCTTCATTGTTATGGATTTCCATGCAGGGAGCAGCCACTCCGGGGGAATATGCCAATGTCAAATCCCATTGAGTATCTGCCGGTTTTGTAGTAAATATAGATAGTTTTCCAGGAGGATCTATTTTATGATAAGTAAGTGCCTCCTCTTGCATAGATTTTTCTTCATTGTCCATGATGATATATGAAAAAGGAGGAGTAAAAAGCATTCTATATGCAAAAATAGTAGATGTCAAGAGAACACATGATAGAAATACTAAATTAATTGGAGATAGATATGATCATCAGATCAAAGAAAATGACGTCTCAATTTATGAAAATTGTCACAGGTTTGACATTTGTTTTGTTGATGGTAGGAGTGTACACGAAAGAGATAGGAGCCGATTTGACTTGTGGCATGAAATGGCCGATGTGTGATGGTGCGATATATGGATTGTTTCCTGCAAACCTACCCAGTGCAATTGAATGGTTGCATCGATTTTTGGCACTGGTAGTGGGTATATTAATATTAGTTTGTGCATATCGGGCTTGGAAGATATACGGAATTGAAGCAAGAATTACAAGGGTCATTTTATTCGCTGTATTATTACTTCCAATTCAAATTGTACTAGGGGCATTGACAGTGGTAAAATTTGAAGTATTCTCTAGAGAAAATAGAATATTATTTGAACCATTGATAAGCGTATTCCACAATGGGGTCGGTGTGGCCATACTAACTTTACTAGTTGCTGCAACGTTATGGGAACAAGAAATGGAGATTAGTTAGATAGGGAATTGGATCAAATAAAGTTAGATAAATCGGATTGGGAACGGGGATCTTCGGGGGGAAGCTCTGGTTCTTCGATAGGATGGGAATCGGGGGGAGAAAATGGCTTGGGAAGAGGTGACTTTTCCATAAGATTTGATGCCTGTCTTAACACGGTTGCTTCTTCAAGTATATCTTTAATTTTTTTAGTTTTCTTCCCAGATCCGGTTAAATAAGAAAGTGTGTCAATATCTAGTTCATATGCAGCTGCGATATGAACTGTTAAGATTCTATTTTTGCAATTCTTGACCATCGTTTTAATCAAAGGTAGTATTTCAATACGAGAGGTCCCAATACTAGTTCCACTAGCTGTAGATATCGATTCTGCCACACTATCTCGTAGAGCGCGAGAGGATCTAGATGCACCGAGTCTTTGCCAATACCTAGGTGGACCATACCTAGTCCACCCATTTGTTTTGGAGGGTTTTCTAGAAGCTGCAACTCCAGCTATCATCACATCTCTAGCATATCTCCAGTAAGAATAGTTCTGAGTTAGTCTAGTCCGGGTAAGCCAAGTTTCAGCACGGGATAAATGTTCATACGCACGAGCTAATTCGGAACTATCGAAATCATTAGGCACGTTTTCATCCACCCAAGAGAGAAGATTATCAGGAGTTTCATTAACATCATATGAAGAATATATTGCTTCTTTTGGAGTTAATTTTTTGAAAAGATTGTTTAAAAACTCAAAAATATTTTCCTCTTTGTTTCTAGAACTAGTTACTATATTCTCACAGTAGACGTGCCCATCAAGAGAAACCGCGGCTTGTAGATCGTTAATTGCCCCTCGTAAATCGCCGCTATTTCGTTCAGAGATTAGTTCGAGTGCACCTGATTCAAATGAAAATTCCTCTTGTTCGCATATGTGGCGCAAAACTGGCAATATAGACCTAGAAGAGAGATCATTGAATCGTATAGAATCGCACGCATTACGGAGGCCCCTACTCATATTGTAATAGTCGTTTGCAATTAGTACAATGGGTTGTGAAGATTCTTTTATTAATTTAGTAAGTGCAGCAGAACCGCCACGATCGTAAGTCCCATGTAAATTGTCTGCTTCGTCTAGGATTATAAGTTTCCTACCTTGATTGCCTCCAGAAATTGTACCAGTACTAGCGGCATTTTTTGCGATTTGGTTTATTATTTTTGCAGTGCGTTGATCGGAGGCATTTAATTCTATTGCATCCCAACCCAGATCCGAAGCGAGAGCATGTGCTGCAGATGTTTTCCCAACCCCAGGATTCCCATGGAGAACAACAGCTGGAGAATTGGGGAGCCAATTTGATGCCCATTCTAAAAAGGTACCAATCGCTTTATCATTTCCACGGATAGAATCTAGCGTTTTTGGGCGATATTTCTCTGTGAGACTTGCCATTGAACGTAATATAGATATCGAGAGGGTTTAGTGATTGCGGAGAAAGGGGGGACATAAGAAGCTGTGATGTGAAGTAGCCCATATGTCAGTTAAAAGAAATATATTGAAAGTGATGGGAGGAACAGTGCTCATTTACATAATTCTTCTATCTGTGTTGGCAATAGTTTTGTTTATAATTCCAACTATATTATTATAGTAAATATTCGAGCATGGAATGAAAGTTAATAAGAAATGGTAGAATTGGAAAGAGACTATTGGTTATGCATAAATCACAGATTCGGAATCGTCCGATTCACTTGGATCATGAGTCATTAGATCAATAGAGGTGAGGAAATCATCGTTAGTTATTTCAGTTCTTGTTTCTCGGATTGCAGTCATTCCCGCTTCAGTACAAATTGCTTTTATATCAGCGCCACTGCAACCAGGAGTAAGTTCAGATAGTTGCTTGAAATCAATTTTATCAGAGAGATTCATATTTTTAGTGTGAATTTCAAAAATCCTTTCCCTAGCTTCTTCTTTTGGATAAGGGATCTCGATTAGTCGGTCGAACCTGCCGGGGCGTAAAATGGCCTCATCAAGCATATCAAACCGATTGGTTGCCGCAATTAGTCGGATATTACCACGGTCGTCGAAGCCATCCAGGCTTGCAAGTAATTGCATCATGGTTCTTTGAACCTCTGCATCTCCAGAAGTTTTAGATTCTATACGTTGGGATGCGATCGCGTCTACTTCGTCGATGAAAATAATGGCGGGTTCATTTGCTAGAGCAAGTTGGAAGATATCTCGCACTAGGCGGGATCCTTCTCCGATGAATTTGTGCACTAGTTCAGAACCAGCTAGTTTGATGAAAGATGCATTTGTCTTATTTGCTACGGCTTTGGCTAAGAGGGTTTTTCCAGTCCCAGGGGGACCATGCAATAGAACTCCTGCAGGAGGTTCGACGCCAACTGTTTTGAATATTTCAGGGTTTTCAAGTGGTATTTCGACGGCTTCTCGGATTTGTTGGATCTCTTTATCTAGCCCCCCGATATCAGAATAAGTAACAGTTGGGCATTCGTCTATTTGCATTGCTTGGGCTCTGAGGTCAGTTTCTTCTTCCAATATATGAACGATAGAGAGTGCACTATTAACTGCAACTCTAGATCCGGGTTTGATTTCTTCTTGGAGTTCGGGGAGAGAGACAGTGATTGCTTCTTGATTATTCCCATGTTGCCGGATGATGATGCCTTCTGGGGAAACCTCTTGCACAGTGGCTATGAATAGAGGTGGTTGTCGTAATTGTTGATTTTCGTGGTTTAAACGCTCTAGTTTTTGCAGAAACTTACTATTCTCAGCAGTTATATCTAGTAACTTATCTTGTAACTCGCTGTTTTTATCCCGGAATTCTTGTAATTCTTCATTCAGAATTTCAAGTTGTTGTTCAGGGGGCAGATCATCCTTTGGAGAGAGGTCCGCACTGTCGGTGGCATCCATTATGGCGCGAATAGAAGTTCATTACATATGAGTTTTCGGATGGGGAACGAGGAGGAAGAGGAGGGCATAAATTGATTTATTTGAGAATTCATGGGCCATGTTTGGATTAAAAATTATGTTTTTAAGTAATAAAATTGTATCGAAAATATTAATACCAGACATTATGTAGGAGATATATGGGCAAATCTATTGGTAAAAGTTGGAAACCCGGTGAAGTCGGTCCAAATAGGATAGAGGAACTCCCCCCTAGTGCAAAACTTGTATTAAAAGTTTTAGAATATAATGAGGAATTGACTCAAAGGGAACTAATAGAAGAAACGCTGCTTCCATCACGCACGGTGAGATATGCACTTGCAAGGTTAGAAAAAGCTCGTTTGATTGAGGTCAGGTTTGCTACATCAGATGCCAGAATAAGGATATATTCCATAATTGCATAGACCCGTATAGTTCATGTAGAAAACTAAAGAAAATGATTTAGGAATGAAACGATAGTAGATAGACATATGGGGCGAATAATACATACAGGAGATACACACATTGGGTATCTGCAATATCATTTGCCATCCAGACAAAGTGATTTTTTAAACGCTTTTAAAAGAGTAGTTCAAGATGCAATAGATGGAGATTTTGATGCAATTGTTCATTCTGGTGATCTTTTTGATAAAATAAATCCAGATCTAAAAGATATTGCAGGTACTATTGAAATTCTACAATTGGCGAAGGGAAAGGTACCAATTCTTGCAATTGCTGGAAATCATGAGATGAGAAGGGGAGGGATACAATGGATTGATTTATTCGATAGACTTGGTTTGGTCAAGCATCTTGATGAAAGTCCATACATAATTAAAGATCAAGAAGGAGATATTGCGATATACGGGATGGACTATGTACATCAAGATAAAAGAGAAGAGTTAGATTATCAGTTTGAAGATAGTCAATCGAAATACAAAATTCTAGTTTCCCATGGGCAGTTTACACCATTAGTTCTTGTCCCAGGTAGGAATGCTTGGGACTTAGAAATGGTTTTGGAATCCTCAAATATTAAATTTGATGTTGTTTTACTTGGCGACGAGCACGGGCAAAAGCAAAAAATGATAGGAGATGTATGGGCAACGTATTGCGGGTCTACAGAGAGAGCATCAATAAAAGAACGTGAAAGAAGGAGTTACAATATCATAGACCTGAAAGATGGAATAAATATTAGCACAAGGAACATCCAAACTCGTGAATTTGTATACATCGAAGAAGAAATTACAGAACAAGATGGTATTGGTTATTTGTATGATCGGATAAAAGAGGAAGAACATAAATTTGTGGATGCTGTTGTAATTATTACCGTAGAAAATAAAGGAAGAAAAATCCCCATTTCAGAGATAGAAGAATACTGTAAACAGAGGGGTGCGATTTATGTGCAAATTAAATCAAAAGTTGGAGAAGAAGGAGAAACTAGAGTGGGAGAATGGGTCTCTTTTGAAGATCCTTCTGAGGCCATAGAATCAGGGATAGAAGCCCTGGGTTTAACTGATATTTCTCGTCAGATCGACCTAATAGTTCGTGATCAAAATATATTAGATAGCAATCTCAAAATACATGTGAAAGAATTAATAGAAGAATTCCGGAATGGGATGAAAGGGTTAGAAGAGCCAGGAGTTGAAGACAACGATAAAAATGGGAAATCAGAAGAATATACTCTCGGTGATTTTTCATGAAATTTGATCATTTGCAGCTGAAGAATTTTAAGCCATATAGAGATCTCCAACTAAATTTCAAAGAAGGAGTAATTATAATATATGGGCCAAATGGATCGGGGAAATCAACGCTATTAGATGCTTGTTTTTTTGCATTGTATGGAAAAGTATCAGCTAGAGGGAAGTTGGAAGAGATAATCACTAAGGGGGAAGCAAAAACTCAAGTTAACTTGATATTTTCTCAAGGGGAAAATTCATTCAATATTGAAAGGGAAATTACAATGAGAGGCGGTGCTGCGATAACAACAAAATGTACATTGAAAACGCCTACAGAAATTATATCAGGAAGTGGAATGGTTGGTAAAGAGATTGAAAAGATATTAGGAATGAGCCATGATGAATTTTTAAATTGTGCATATGTTCGCCAGGGCGAAATAAATAAATTAATAGATGCGACTCCATCTGAGAGGCAACGGTTTATAGATGAATTACTACAACTTGGATTGCTTAAAAAATATGAAGATAGAATTTCAAAAGCACGTCTGTCGATAGTAGAGATGGCCTCAGAGCAAAAGGGTGCAATTGAAGAATTGAATAATCAATTGGGTAAAAAGGATCAGAGTGATCTATCGAAAGAGATCGAACATTTAGAAGAGAATGAGATTAAGATTAATACAGAAATTAAAAAATTAAATGAGAGCAGTGATCAGAGACGGAATGCCATAATCAAATTGGAAAAAATTATTGAATCTCATGGAGAAATTAAAGATGAAATAAAAAATCTTGGGATTAATATTAAAAGAAATAGTGAAGAATTAGTAGCATCAAAAAAAGCTTTCTCGAAAAATAATGAAGAAATGGCAAATGAGAGGAATGGAATTCAAGAAGAAATAAAAAAGGGACGGATTTTAGAAGAAGAAATAGACAACATAATATTGAGAAGTGAAACTGAAATTCAATATAAATTGGGGAGCTTGGAACTAATTGAAGATGTATTAAACAATTTAAAAATTGAGATAAAGGCAAGTGAAAACGAAATTGGAAAAATGGAAAAGTTGATACAAGAAGGTAAATGTCCTGAATGTGGTAAAGAGATAGAAGGGGCACCTAGAATCGCATCGTTGGAAAAAGAGAGAGAGGACCTATCTGAAAAAATCATTTTGTTTGAAGGGTTAAATAAAGAGTGGATAGAATGTAAAGAATTGAGTCAAAAAATAGGAGATTATAACAAAGTTAGTGTAGAAGTCAGACGGAGGGGTGATCAATTGAATAGGCTAGAGTCTTCTGGTAAAATAATAAAAGGTGGGATTCAAGTAAAACAAGAATTACTCTTGGAAAATCAAACGAGATTGAAGAAATTGGAAATGGAATCTGGAGAAGATGGAGAAATAGAGACTATAGAAATGGAGAAGAAATCAGTGGAGAAGGAACTAGAAACTATTAAAAAAGATTTGGGTTCTTTGGAAGTGAAAAGGGAAAAGGTGAATCTAGAGAAGGTGCAGAAAAAGTTAGAAAGGATAGAAATAAAAGATCTAAAGGAGAGGATAAAAACTCTTGAGAAAGACAAAAGTGATATAGAATTGATAATAGACGAAAGTGAAAAGTTGAAAAGTTATTATGGGATGTTAAGGGTAGAATTGAGACAGAAAAATCTTACCCGTCTAGAAATTTTGTTGAATGAAATGTTCCAAACAATATATCAAAATGATGCATACGATCAGATTGAACTTGATGAATCATACGATTTATTAGTCTATCAAAAGGACGGAGAATTTTTGAATCCTAGGCAATTGTCAGGAGGAGAACGTGCGTTGTTCAATTTGAGCCTTAGGTCTGCAATATATAGATTGTTGATAGAAGGCTCTAGAGGAGTGATTCCAATGCCACCTTTGATATTAGATGAGCCGACCGTGTTCTTAGATGAAGGGCATGTGGGAAAATTGAGTGACTTGATTGAATCAATGCAAAATATAGGAGTGGAGCAAATTCTAATTGTAAGTCATGATGAAGAATTGCTTGATGCCGGTGGTTCGGTGATTGTAGTTGGGAAAGAATCTACAACTAACCGGTCGGAAGTGACTTTAATCTGATTCTGTTAATTATGGGGAATGTTCCTCTTGGCGATTCGGTAGTATTTCAAAGTGTGGATTGAACCGAAAAGACCTAGAAGTAGTAAAAATATACTGACAACATATCTTTGTTCAAACCACCATAAAAGAAATCCAATTGAAATTGAAAAGAACGACAAGTTAAACAAAAATACAATGGTCCAGAACTGTTGTGAGAGGGGATGATCAGTGAACATGATCGAGGAGAGATTGCCGAAGTAGAAAAGAGACTAGGATGAGAATTCACCTATGGTTTATAATAGAGATATGAATAATAGGCGGATTTGAGCGGGATTACAGGGGTTTTTTTAAGAGAGAAGGCCTAATAACCAAAAGATGGGTCAATCAGATTTAAGTTTATTTGGAGAAGAAGTAGAAATCGGAGGGGGTGTAGATATGGAAATGGGAGAGAAATTAAAAGAAATAAAAACAGAGGTGCAAAAAGGGTTTTTGGAACTAGCTGTTTTTCAGATCAACTACACACTTAGGAGAGTTGGAGATGTAGAAAAACCAATCATACATATTTTTGGAAGAACTATAGAAAATGAAGCGGAGCATGTTATTGTTCATGGATTCCGCCCATATTTGTACACACTAGAATCCACATTCCGTCGAGAGGTTGCAGAGGGAATACCAGGAGTTACTGGATGGGAACGTGAAAATGAAAATGGAGAGGATTATATTAGCATCAAGGGGGAAAGGTTGGTCAAAATATATGGCCAGACCCCTAGAGATGTAGGAAAATTTAGAGAAGAATTTGATCACTATGAGGCAGACATCCTATTTCCAAATAGATTTCTGATTGACAAGGATATCGGAAGTGGCATACGGATACCGGAACGGAGGAACTCAGAGGGAGATATAGAAGTGGGCTATGAAGATGTAGTGGCAGCAGATGTTTCTAGTGATTTGAGAATTAATACTTTTGATATAGAAGTAGAAGACAGGAATGGTTTTCCAGAAAATGGAGAAGAAACTATTTTGTGCATATCGAGTCACGATTCATATACAAACGAATACATTGCATGGATACATGGTTGTGATAAGAGCGACGTTGATGTGGAGGAGCACCTATTAATAGATAAAAATGCATCGGCGAGCACATATATCTTTGAAACAGAAGAAGAAATGCTCGAAGCATTTATAGATTATATCGAAGAGACAGATCCTGATGTACTTACTGGATGGAATTTTGTAGATTTCGATATATCATATTTCGTAGCTAGATTGAAAAAATTGGATAAAAACACAGAATTTAGTATTGATTTCAACCGGCTGTCAAGGATAGAAGAAGTCTGGGAAAATAATTGGAGGGGTCCAAACATCAAGGGCAGAATTGCATTTGATTTATTATACGCTTATAGAAGAACCAATTTCTCAGAATTGGAATCATATAGGCTTGACGCAGTTGCCATGACAGAATTGGGAATTGGAAAAGAACGATACATTGGGACGATTGGAGCCCTATGGGAAACGGACCCATCGCAATTATTGAGGTATAATATTAGAGATGTGGAATTGTGTGTTGAGATTGATCGTAAACAAGGGATCATCCCGTTCTGGAAAGAGGTTGCAGCATTTGTAGGTTGTAAGTTAGAGGATGCGACCACACCGGGAGATACAGTAGATATGTTAGTACTTCACAAAGTGCGGGGGAAATTTGTACTTCCATCAAAGAGAAGGGCCCAATCGGAGGATTATGAAGGAGGACAAGTTCTCACCCCAACAAAGGGAGTAAGAGAGATGGTGGCTGTTTTGGATTTAAAATCATTGTATCCCATGTGCATGGTGACGCTTAATGCTTCTCCAGAAACAAAAGTAGGAGAACAATACGATGGTGAGATCTATACGGCCCCAAATGGACAGGTGTTTCGAAGAGAACCGATTGGGATAATAAGAGAAATGGTAGATGGCCTATTGAAAGAAAGGGAAGGGAAAAAGGAACAGAGAGAGAAATATGATCGTGAAACTATAGAATACGATAGATTTGATCGTCAGCAAGCGGCGGTAAAGGTTATAATGAATTCGCTATATGGTGTTTTAGGATGGGAACGTTTTAGACTATATGACAAAGATATGGCAGATGCAGTTACTGCTACGGGGAGGGAAGTAATCCGGCATACACAGAAGATAGCCAATGAGTTGGGGTATAACGTTGCGTATGGTGATACAGATTCTATTATGTTGGAACTAAAAAGTCAAGAAATGAATTCCCAAGAAGTGGGAGAGGATTTGTTGAGAGAAAATGCATTAGAAACTGCAATTGAAATTCAAAGTAAGATAAATGAATCATATGGAAAATTCGCAAAACAAAAATTGAATGCGGATGACCATCACTTCGAGATTGAATTTGAAAAATTATATAGGAGATTTTTTCAGACAGGTAGAAAAAAAAGATATGCAGGACATATAATTTGGAAAGATGGGAGGGATGTAGATGATATCGACATAGTTGGGTTTGAATATAGAAGATCGGATAATTCGCCGATAACTAGAATGACACAACAAGCAGTGATAGAGAAAATAGTTCGGGGGAGATCGTTAGATGAGGTTAAGAAATATATACAAAATGTGATAAAGGATTTTGAAAAGGGAAATTTAGATATAGAAGAGATCGGGATACCAGGAGGAATAGGGAAAAAGCTAGAAGAGTATGAAACAGAACCAGCCCATATTCGAGGTGCAAAATATGCAAATGCAGTATTGGGTACAAATTTTGATCGAGGTTCGAAGCCAAAGCGTGTGTATCTTAAAAGGGTCGATTCAATATTTTTTGAAAATTATAGGAAAGAAAATTCAGACATATTTCCTGCAGAGGGAGAGATTACAGAGGATCAACGGGGATTAACAGCCGGTCAGAGACAGAAAAGAAAAACATTTACAGAATTTCAAATGAAACAGGATGTGATATCTTTTGAATTTGCCGATCAGATCCCAGATAGTTTTGTAATAGATTGGGAATTGATGCTAGAAAAAGACATCAAAGGCCCTATTGAAAGAATATTAGATGGGATAGATATGTCGTGGGAAGAAATTAGGAGCGGTCAGCAGCAAACAGGCCTAGGCCAATACATGTAAAATGTACCGATCAAATCGAAAAAGCTTAAATTGGTTAAAAAGCTAGATTTGTTCAGGAATTATGGCAATTTTACAAATAAAAAATTTACACGCGGAAGTAGCAGATGGCGGGGACAAGATATTAAGAGGTGTAGACCTAGTCGTTTCGTCCGGAGAGATCCACGCTTTGATGGGGCCAAATGGCAGTGGTAAATCTACTTTGTCAAAGATTATTGCAGGGCATCCGGCATATGAGGTTACAGAAGGTGAAATAATCCTAGAAATTGATCAAAATGATTTTAAGGATGTCGAAGATACCATACCAGAAGATAAAATATCCTGGAATATTTTGGAGTTGGAACCAGATGAGCGGGCTGCATTGGGGATATTTTTAGGATTTCAATATCCCTCAGAAATTGATGGAGTTACCATGACTAATTTTTTGCGTACTGCACTTAATGCGACAATAGAAGGTAGATCAGATTTGATATTTGGCAAAGAGGAAGAAGAGGACGAAGGAGATAAGAAAGTGCCTAGTCCGATGGAAGGTCCTATTGATGATGGGCCAGTGGGAGTTATGGAATTTCAGAAACTGCTGCAACAAAAACGAGAATTATTAGACATGGATGTAAAATTCATGCAGAGATATCTTAATGCAGGTTTCTCAGGGGGGGAGAAAAAGCAGAACGAAGTTCTTCAGGCCGCAGTACTAGAACCTTCAATTGCCGTACTGGATGAAATTGATTCTGGTTTAGATATAGATCGTTTGCAGGATGTTGCCAAAGGCATAAATGCATTGAGAGATGAGCAAGGATCGGGAATACTACAGATTACCCACTATCAACGTATTTTGCAATATGTGAAACCAGATAAGGTCCATATAATGGTCGATGGGAAAATGGTAATGGAAGGCGGACCGGAGCTTGCAGTTGAACTTGAAGACAAAGGGTATGACTGGGTCAGACAGCAAATATCTGAGGATAAGTGAAATCGAAATGACAGATGGTGTTAATCTAAAGTTAACAGAAGAAGTGGTTTCCCAGATTTCAGAGGGATTAGAAGAGCCAAAGTGGCTACTAGAAACTAGATTGGATGCATTAAATTCATTGGATAGAATAGAATTTCCAACGGTGATCAGTACACCGGGCAGAATATGGACAGATTTGGCAGATCTAGATTTTGAAAATCTGATAGATCCACTTACACAAAAACAAGAGACAATAAGAGACGAAACTAAGGATGCAGATGTATTATCTTTTGCAGATGCGATTAAGTCGAAGGAAACCCTCGTAAAGGAAAATTTTGGAACGGTTGTTGATCCAAAAGAAAATTACTTGGTTGCTTTGTCTACAGCATTATTCACAGGAGGAACTGTCATTCATATTCCTGAAAAGGCCGATATCGAGAAGATATTAATACAAACAAAAATGGAATCGAACTCACTGTTTGATTATACGTTGGTGGTGGCAGAAAAATCTTCTTCAGCTACAATTGTCACTTCCCAGGAGACGGAGGGACAAAAACCGGGAGAGAAATATTATGGAGGGATAGTGGAGCTTGTCGCAGGAGAGAATAGTCAGATAAAGTATGGTTCATTGCAGAATCTTTCAGAAGATACGTATAAATATTCGATGAAGAGAGGTTCGACTAGCGATCATGCCATAATAAATTGGATAGAAGGTGATGTAGGCTCCATATTGTCGAAAACAACGGTTGAGACTGAATTAAATGGCGATGGTTCAGAAACAAAAATAGTATGTGCATTTTATGGACATGAAAATCAACATATAGATGTCGACGCAAAGGTTTGGCATAATGCGGAGAATACAACTGCAGATTTAGTTACGAGAGGGGTAGTAGATGATCATGCTCGTTCGATATATGAAGGGACACAATTTGTAGGACAAGAAGCTTGGAATACGTCGTCTTATCAGAGAGAAAGTACATTGATGCTAAGTGATGAATCGGAGGCAGATGCTAGTCCAAAATTAATCATTAATAATCACGATACATCAGCTAGTCACTCAGCCACAGTTGGTCAGATAGACAAAAATAGTTTATTGTATATGCGAACTAGGGGGATACCAGAAAAGACAGCATCGAATATGTTGGTGAAGGGATTCTTCGGGCCAATATATGAAGAGATAACAGTAGATGAATTTAGAGATAATCTTCGTAATCAGATAGAGATGAGACTTCGAACATAAACTTTTAACATAGACCGGAGCAAATCCATGTTGATAGTCCCATAGGGTAGTGGCCAATCCTTTCGCCCTTTGGAGGCGAAGACCGCGGTTCGAATCCGCGTGGGACTATTTTGTAGAACGCAATTACTAGGTTAATTCGATCCAATTGTCTGGGCCATTTTGCCACTCTTGGAATTCTTCTTCATTGCCAGACTCTGAATAAAACTTACCTCCCGAACCATCATTTAAGGTACATGGAATGGGATTTTCTTCGCGCTCTTGTCTTGGAATGGTCATTTGAGATCGGCTAGTAATGCCTCGTTCTTGATATTCTTCGAATACCTCGTCGGTCATAACATCGAAAAATGAGATATATTCCGTTCGAATACTGCTACTTACTGCTACTGCAATCTCACCTTGGCCATTTGGACGCATGATATATCCCAAATGCTGCCCAGAAGTGACACTCCCTCCATCGATGAATTCGTCGAATAAATCCACATGGTGGAAAGTAAATATTATTTGTGAAGATTCTTTTGGGCTAATATAAAACTGATATTCGGTCCCTTGTTCTATTTCCTTGGGGACTACACCATAGAGGTCCCCATCCACAGGAGAATAGAATTTAACATTTCCACGAGTATCATAAGAACCAAAACTACTATCCCAGCGTTGTTGATCGGTGTATGCATCGAAATAGTGTTTCATACTAGAGCAAGATTTTCCAGTGGGATCATGATCAGTTGAGCCATAATTGTAATTATGGCCATATGCAGATCGAATTTTGGTAATTCGAATGAATGGTTCAAGATCTATGAAATTGTGAGTGGCTACTTTCGGGGGGTTGGTAGGATCGATATTTAGTTGGGCTGCTTTTTGATTAGATTCAATATATTTACTATTATCCACATCTGGAACAAAAGAAGTTTGATCCATTGATTTTTCCATATGTTCTACTATCGACATATCTTCCTGATGCATTGTTTCCATCATATCTACCATTTCTTCCGTGGAGAGTCCCATGGCCTCCCCCATAGTTCTCATTTGTTCCATAGTCATACCTCTGGATTCGGCTACACTTCGCATTTGTTCCATAGTCATACCTCTGGATTCTGCCACTTGTTTCATGTTTTCAGAAGGGGGAGAGATATTAGTTAGGGCTTCTGCTTTATTTTCGGAGGGGAGAGGATTCAATTGAGCGGCATCCTCACCGGGACCCCCCATACAACCTGCAAGTAATAGAAACAGGATCAGAATAAGAGTAGTTGAAGTTTGGTTTTTGATAGTTTTGGCCATATATAGATCAAAAGTTGTTTTTAATTGGGCGAATATTTTTATCCGGTAACGGGTTTTGTTTTTCCTTCAGGTGTTTCCTCTATTGCGGTGTATCTGCAGCCTGGAGAAACCATTTGCTCTTGAGGATAATTGGAACTATCTCCAGACCAAGTTTCGAAACTGTTCATTAGATCTTGGATTTTTGATTTATACAGCAATTCCACAGATTCATCTAGGTACATAGTAGGACAATGATTTCGCACACCGAGATTTTCGCCACGTTTTGAATCGTCTCGGATATATTCAAAAACGGTTAGTTCAGTTCTACCATTAATGCCAGAATTAGTGGTATCCTGCCAATTGCCCACATAACCAAGTACTTGTCCTGCTTCGATAGTTGTGCCTTCTTTAATAATTTCTCCATTTATCGTAAGTGGCAAGTCACAATCGACAGGGTTAGCGCCACTTCGATCACAATCGATACTAGATATATGATCGAGATTTACCCCCCATGCAGCACGCTGGGATGATGCTATAATCAATTCCCAATCGTCTTGTTTATACGAAGTTGTGGGTTGGAAATTTATCATAGTCACTACACCACTTATTGGTGCAATTACGACAGTATCTGCCGGGGCTTTGAATTCAAATGTAGGGTTGTCGTATTGCGTAGGAGACCCACGGTCGTGGATCATGCCAAAGTCATCAAAAATGGTATTTCCACCCGCGGTTTGGTAGTTCGAATTGAATTTAAGGTCACCGAAAGTTGAGGTTGTGGGATCCCAGGGGCCTAAATTTTTTATCATTAAATTTTGAAGTTTTGGAGGAGTTTCTTGAGAAGATCCAGAATGGGATGAACCCATAGATTCTCCCATTTTCATCATATTCTCCTTGCTCATCCCCATGGATTCTCCCATTTTCATCATGTCTTGCATACTCATGCCACGAGATTCTCCCATTTTCTTCATATCTTCGGGATTCATTTTACTAGGATCCCCCATTGGAGGCAGCATTGGGTTTTCTGACTTCTTAGATTCTTTTGTTTCTGGAATTGGTTCTGTGTTTGAGTTTGTAGTCTCTTCAGCTTCTTTCTGAGCCGCCCCATCCTCATGGTCATGTGCGTGGTCCGCATGATCATCATGGTCATGTTCAACTGCAATTTCTCCGCCCCCTCCTGCACATCCTGCAATCACAAGACACAATGCTACGAGAAATATTGCATAGGGTATTTTCTTATTTTTTCCGTTCATATTATCTCCTGTCGATATCCTGTTCGTAGTGAACGTAGTACAGATCTCATTATTTGAGAAGTAAGAGTCCCACTATAATAAATTGTTAGAATTGGAATTCAAAAAGTTTGTATTTCAATTTGGACAGGTTTGACTTTAACAGAGATATAAGACAAATAGATACCCACTACAATTGCAATGAAACCAAATAGAGCGTTAGTTAATCGCAGAGAAAACACTAGTTCATAGTGAGATTGCAATAGGATAAAAACAATTCCCATGAAGAGGGGAGCAAATGTGGCTCCAGCACCTTTTGCAGTTTCTCCAAAACTTATGATAATTCCTCTGAAATCAGCCGGTGTGAGCTCAATTATGATGACCCTCCAAAGAGAGAATAAGAGTCCAAATCCAACACCTATCAAAGATGCACCAAATGCAATATGTTGAATTGATTGGGACAATGCAACGATGATTAAACCGCCCCCAATAACAACAGAAAGGGAATAAAAGGGATAAATTAAATTTGAGAAATAGGAATAAACCCTTCCAGATTGTGAAGCTGCTATTGCAGATGCGCCGCTAAATAAGGACACGAGAATTCCTGCTTGTCCAGCAGATCCGCCGATTCCAAGAATAATTATCAAAGAACTATAAGTCACATAGGCTGCGAAAACAAAAGAAGTGACAAACATTCCAAGGATGGCTGCTGAAAGTTGGGGGTAAAGTAATAAAATGGGCGTTTTCTTCAATATTTTTTTGAGGGAGATATTATTCTCAGAATCTATTTGAGAAAGGGCTGAAGAGGGTTCTTTTAAAAAGAAATATATGATGATTGCGATGGGGATTGGGATGGCGTACAACAAGAATGGATAATTCCACGCTATGAGTACTAGGAAGCCAGAAAATATTGGGAAAAGTGCCCCACTAACTCCGTGGCTAGTGGATCTTAATCCTTGGGCGGTCGCACTGGCAGGACCTGTGTAAAGATCCCCCAAAGAGGCCACTATCACAGGTAGAATGCATGCGCCACCGATTCCTTGTAAAAGTCGGAGAAAAAGTGTAAGTAAAAAGGTATTGCTGAAAGCCATCGATATGCCAGAGATGCCAAATGTCAATAAACCGATGACCAAAATGGGTTTTCTTCCATAAATATCAGTTAACCCTCCCGCTAAGGGGGAGAGTAGCATAAGTGGGGCAAAAAATGCAGTTACTAGTAGCCCTATTGCTGCAGGAGTGGTCGAAAGGGGCAAGATGAGAGATTCCAAGACGGGAGATATCATTGTGGTCCCCATTGGATAAACCATGTTGGCCATTAGCAAAAGTTGTAAACTCCGGTCAGAGAGTATGTTTCCTTCGGACCCAAGCAAATTTTTTAACGAGATCAAGAGATGAGAGAGGAGTGGCGTTTGATTGATTCTGCGAAGGATAAAATATCATATCCAAATTCTTCGTGGGCCCGTTCGTGTGAAATATTAAATTGAAATGTAGGTTCTCTAGATGTGTCAGGGACCATATTTCCACCCAAGGTAGTATTGACAGTTTCTACTATTTCTGCAATGGAGATGAGATTTCCTCCGGTGTTATAAACATCAAAATTGAGTTTTTTGGCCATTGTTACTTTTTCAAATAAATTGACAACATCATCCACATAGACTAGTCCAAATGTGGAATCGGGGTGCATGGGAACATTGGTAGTTTTCCCAGACATGGCATCTTCTACGAAATTCCCCACCCAAGGATAACCGGTGTACCTACCAGGTCCAAATACCGTGCTGGGCCTAATTGCACATATGTCTAAATCTTCTCGAGAGGAATATAGTAAAGCTTGATATTCATTCATGTGTTTAAGTGCAGAATAATAAGAAGCCGTATTGAATGCAGTATAAGGAGAGTATGGACGAGGTGAATCTTCAGTTACTATGAGTTTATCATCATAGTCTATAGAGCTATAAACACCAAGAGTACTAGCCCATATAATACGTGGGACGTTATGTTCCACTGAAGCTCTAAAAACATTGTCAACTCCGATTAGATTGACACGTAAGGACAAACTGAGATCTTGAAGTGCCCCACGTCCAACTAGATATGCGAGATGGACTATTCTATCGGGCTCATGTGTACCAATGACTTGAGATACCTCACTGAAATTTGTGACATCTCCTTGCACTAATTCGACGCCGTCAATGTCAGGAGTTGCACCCAAATCTAAATCCATGCAAACTACCGATTCGTTCTGTTCCGCAAGTTGAGAAGTGAGATTTCTTCCAATTAAACCTGAAGAGCCTATGATTAAAGTTTTCATCATTATGGAATTGGAAAGGCAGGATATTAATATCCCCGGTTGAGAGATTCAAAAAACAATAGGAAGAGTATTATTGGAATCCAACTCGATTTCGATGTCCAGATGGAGGAAGTCCAGTACTACCTTTGAATTCATCTTGAATAGTATGGTAGTATTTGAGGAGATCGGGAGTCATAGTTGGGCGAACTGAATCTAATGCTTTGCGGAAATGACGCATTTCGACTTCTTCCGAATCAGGATCTTCACGAAGTGATTCTATTGCAGCTTCTCGGGCGATGCTTGCTATATCACTTCCAACGTATCCTTCAGTTATTTCTGCAAGTTCAGTGAGGTTAATTTCAGAGGCAAGAGGCATATTTTCTGTGTGTATTTTGAAAATTTCTTTCCTGCCATCTAAGCTAGGTTCTTCCACCATGACTAGTCTGTCGAATCTTCCAGATCGCACTAGTGCGGGGTCAATCATATCGGGACGATTAGTTGCTGCTATAATTACCACGTCTGTAAGCTCTTCTAAACCATCTAGTTCAGTGAGTAATTGATTGACAACTCGTTGAGATACATTACTACCAAATTCATAGCCTCGATTTGGTGCAAGTGCGTCTAATTCATCGAAAAAGATGACTGCTGGTGACACTTGGCCTGCTTTTCTGAATACCTCTCGGATGGCTTTTTCAGATTCCCCCACCCATTTTGAAAGTAGCTGAGGACCACGTATAGATATGAAATTTGCATTAGTTTCATTTGCGACAGCTTTAGCGAGGAGGGTTTTTCCAGTTCCAGGAGGACCGTATAATAAGATCCCAGAGGGTGGAGAAATTCCCATTCTAGAAAATCTTTCAGGATTGGTCAATGGCCATTCGACGGATTCTTGAAGATCTCTTTTTGCGTCTTCAAGGCCGCCAACTTCGTCCCAATTAACATTAGGTATCTCAACTAAAACTTCCCTCATTGCACTAGGATTTATCTCTTGAAGGGCAAGACCAAAATCTTCTTTTGTGACGATCATTGTATCGATCACTTCTTCGGGGATGTCTTCAGAATCTAGGTCAATTTCTGGCAAATATCTTCGAAGGGTCTTCATTGCGGCTTCTTTTGTTAAGGATTCTATATCTGCGCCAACGAATCCATGGGTCTCCGTAGCTAGATTATCTAAATCTATAGATTCATCTAGTGGCATTCCTCTTGTGTGTATTTGGAGAATCTCATATCGATCTAATTTAGAGGGCACGCCGATTTCTATTTCTCTGTCAAATCGGCCAGGTCTTCTGAGAGCGGGATCGATTGCATCGAGTCGATTGGTAGCTCCGATGACTATGACATCTCCCCGGGACTCGAGTCCATCCATCATGGTGAGTAGTTGCGCCACTACACGGCGCTCTACTTCTCCAGTCACTTCTTCACGTTTTGGTGCTATAGAATCCAATTCGTCTATGAAAATTATAGAGGGCGATTCTTTGGCCGCTTCTTCAAATATGGATCGTAATTGTTGTTCAGATTCCCCATAATACTTAGAAATAATCTCAGGTCCTGCGATTGAAAAGAATCTTGCGCTAGTCTCACTTGCTACAGCTTTTGCTAATAAAGTTTTCCCAGTTCCAGGGGGACCATGTAGAAGTACACCTTGAGGAGGATCAATGCCAAGTTTTGCGAATATAGGAGGGTGTTTGAGTGGCAATTCTATCATTTCCCTTACCCGATGTATTTCATCAGAAAGACCACCTATGTCTTCATATGTGATGGCATTACTAGCTTTCTCAAATCCAGATATGGGTTCATCTCTAAGTTGAATCTCTGTATCTTCAGATATTACGACAATGCCAGAAGGAATTGTTTCTATCGCTATAAGGGGAATTGCTTGTCCAGGCGATCGCATGAAGGGATGACTGGTGCTTGACATTATAGGAACTAAATCTCCCGAAAGGACAGGCCGCTTGAGGATTTGTCTTCGGATCATACTAGCTGCATCTTCTCCGAAACGAATAGTACTAGCTCGAGGAGGAGCAAATGTTACTTTTTCTGCAGGTGTGATACCTATCTTTTGAATAGATACTTTCTCGCCGAGACTGACGTTGGCATTTTGGCGTGTGAAACCATCTATTCTAACAGTATTGGTATTCCAATCCTGCCGATCTGCGCGCCATACTTTTGCTGCAGTTTCTTTTCCCCCGGTAATTCGAATGATATCACCAGGGCTAAGTTTTAGATGGAGAAGTGTGTCAGGATCCAAACGTGCAATTCCCCTACCAGAATCATTTGGATATGCCTTTGTCACTTCTAGATCTACTATTTGGCCTTCGGATGACATATTGTTACTTTGTAAAGTACATAATGAGTTCATAGAACATATGCCTTATCTATTGTAAAAAATAAGAAAACTACAGATGTACACAGTGATTGGGTGTGACAGATGTCAGACTATATGGATAGTTGAGAGAAAACCAGTTACTGTTAAATGTCCTAGATGTGGCAAACGGCATAAATTCACCAAACTTAGGAAATTTGCAGAAGAGGAGGATTTAGAAGTTGTCCGAGCAGTGAGAACTAGATTATTATCAGATAAAAGAAGCAATAGGAGTAGATAAACTAGTTATCTCCCAAGTCGTTCGTGGGCACTTGAGAGGTCTCTAGATCCAAGCGCAGAGAGTAACGACAACTCTCCTGCAAGAACCCCTGCGGATATTATTTCTGCAAATGCATCTGCATTAGACCCAGGAGGATCCCCGCCGCCTCTAATACCCAAAATGTCGAGTGACTCGGATTGGGCAGGTAGATTCGTTCCACCTCCAATAGTCCCTATTTCAAGGCTTAATAGAGTGACACTTAGGTACAATCCTCCATCTCTAGTTTCTGCGGTTGTAATAACATTTGCCCCTTCTACGACTTGTGCCGCGTCTTGACCCGTTGCCAAGAATATTGCAGCGATTATATTTGCTGCTTGGGCATTATGCCCAATGCTAACGGCTCTAGCGCTACCGATATGATTTTTTTGTGTATTAATTTCCACAATGGTTTCGGGAGTAGTGTGGAGCTTTTCTTCTATTATTTTCCGAGGGATTAGCACATCTGCCGAAACGGTCCTTCCACGGCCTTCAATTGCGTTGATTGCAGCCGGTTTTTTATCGGAGCAAAGATTTCCAGAAAGTGAAATTAGTTTTGCCGGAGTCTGTTTTTCTATGAATTCAGATACTTTTTTAACAGAGATAGTAACCATATTCATGCCCATAGCGTCTTTTGTATCATAGGAAAAGCGCAAGAATACCGAGCCTCCAACTACATATGGTTTAATTCCAATTAACTTTCCATGGTTAGTTGTTGAATTGGCTAGTTGTTCAATTTCGGAGAAATTTTCGGAAATCCAATTTATAAAATCTAGAGATTCAGAAACATTAGCAACTTTAAATACAGGGGCTCTTGTCATGGCATTATTGAATATTCTAGTGACAGCCCCTCCCGCGGCCTTAATTGCAGAACACCCTCGGTTGACGCTGGCGACTAATGCACCTTCTGTGGTTGCTAGAGGGAGATAGAAATCCCCATCTACGACGGACCCAGAAACTTTGATTGGGCCTGCTATTCCCAACGGTATTTCCACAGAACCCACCATATTCTCAATATTAGTAGAAGCTGATTTTGCATCGAAAGTATAATTCCCGATAGATGAGAGTTTGACATTTAATTCAGCTTCTATTATTTGTTTGCGAGTATGGGCTGCGAGATCTGGATCGACATGCCCTTCAAGCTCGTGGAGCTTTATATCCCCTTTCTGAACACGTTTTATTATGTCATTGGCACCCATACTAAAGGAATAAATCTGCTAAAGCTTAAATGGTGATAAATGAGAACACTAGTTTATACACTGTGAGCAGAAGTTTTCTAATATTCTATTTCCTAGAGGGGTGAGGAAACTTTCGGGATGGAATTGAACACCTTCGTGGGGCTTTTTTATGTGTCTAACTCCCATTAGAACGGGGACATCATCAAGGGTCCATGCAGTGGGTACGAGGGTATTTGGTATGCTATTTTCATCTGCGGTTAAAGAGTGATATCTTCCAGCGGTAAATGGATCTGGAAGACTCGATAGAACACCAGATCCATTGTGAGTGATATGGGAAGTTTTCCCGTGGACAACAGAAGGTGCATGAACAATAGATGCCCCATTTGCTGCGCATAAAGCTTGATGGCCTAGACATACTCCGAGGGTAGGATAGTTAAGTTCAGAAAAAATGGACATTGAAATTCCGGCTTGTTGGGGGAATCCAGGACCGGGAGATATAATGATTCCATCAGGATCTATAGTTTTTATTTCTTTGATCGTGAGATGGTCGTTTCTATAAACATCCACATTTGCGATGGTGCCAACCCCTTGAACCAAATTGTATGAAAAGGAATCATAATTGTCAATTATTAATATACTGGGGAGAGTCATGAGGAATAAGTTGATATTTTAGATGTCATTTCAAATAAGAAGAATCAGAAAGTGCTAGATTCATTGCTTCGACTAGAGCTTTGGCCTTGGAAAGAGTTTCTTCATATTCATCTTCAGGGGAAGAATCATGTACAATACCAGAACCGACAGGAAGTAAATATACACCTTTGTGGTGAATGAAAGTCCTGATTATTATATTTAATGTTGCCCTATTGTCAAATCCAAAAATACCAATACTCCCTGTGTATGGGCCCCTATGGGAGTTCTCGATGGTGTTTATTATCTCCATTGTACGGGGTTTTGGAGCACCGGTAATAGTACCCCCAGGGAACATTGCTTGAATTATGTCAAATACGGTCTTGTTGGGTTGCAAATGCCCTTGTACTGTAGAAACTAGATGCATTACAGCAGAGTATCTATCGACCCTACAATATTCATCTATAGCAACAGTGCCATGTTTAGCGACTTTTCCAATGTCGTTTCGACATAGATCGACGAGCATGGCATGTTCTGCCAATTCTTTGGGGTTTTGGAGAAGTTCTTTTTCGAAGTTTGAATCTTCAGAGGGAGTTGAGCCCCTTGGCCGCGTCCCAGCTATGGGTTCTGCAGTGATTAAATTGTTTTCTAGTCGGAAGAGTAGTTCAGGACTCACTCCAATTAGATCAATATCAGGGAATTCCAATAGAGCAGAATAGGGAGCAGGATTTATCTCTCGGAGTACTCGAAAAAGAAAATCTGGGGAGATATTTGAACGTGTAGAGAGGTGGTGGGCGGTGTTAACTTGGAAAGTATCACCCTCAGTTATGTGATTCTTTATTTTTCTGACACGTTCGTAAAAATTATCACGCCCACAACTGCTCTGGAAATTTGCAATCTGAGTGGGGACCGGAGGATTAAGAGAAGTGAGAGATGGAGTTTGTAGTGCATGGGCCATATCTGATGCTTGTTTTAATGCCATTTCAAAAGTTTTTTCTGGATCTTCAACAGGAGGACAGGAAGTAATTCTCAAGGTTGCTTTCCCATCACGAGGTTCTTTCCAAGAAACTATGCAATCGTAAAGTCCAATTTGGACCAAAGGGAAAGGGTCAGGATGGGCATGATTTATCGGTATTTGTTCAATTTCGTGTGACAGCGCATAGGATAGCCAGCCGACAGCCGCACAGGGATAAGGGACCTCGCACTTATTACGGATTAGTCGTTCTTTTGAAATTAAATCATGAAGTTGCGAAAGTGTAGAAGAGGTGTTTAAAGAAGATTGATCTATTTCAAGAAAAGTGCTGGGATTGATACCAAAATACCCCCACCCAGAAGTAGCACCTGTGGTCTCTAAAAAGAAGCTTGGAGAACCATCTTTAGAATTGACATAAGATTCAAACGGGTCTTCAACAACTACTCTGATTTCAACGGGGATTCTAGAATAAGGGGGCGATATTTCTGCTGTTGATAGATAATCGTTTTGATCCGTTTTCACCTCTATTTGGGAATTAAGAGTATCCACGGATTACCAATAGATACCCATGGTAAAAGGTATTACTCGAATATATGCGAAAACAAAAAATACTATAATGCTATAATTGGGATCGAACTGCCTCATTCATTATTTCCACAGGAGCGTCTTTACCGGTCCAAATTTCAAAAGACTCGGCCCCCTGATATAAAAGCATCCAGACACCATCGATAGTGAGTGCACCAGAAGCTTTTGCGTCCCTGATCAATCTAGTTTCAAGAGGGCGATAAACAGCGTCCATCACAACAAGATCAGAGTGGAGAGATGTTGCAGGTACAAGGGAAATGTCAGCCCCCATTCCGACACTAGTTGTGTTTACGAGTATATCGGCGTCTTGGATTAGCTCAGCTAAATCAGACAGCCCATAGCTGGCCGAATTTGGAACAGACGCGGATAAAGAACGTGATTTGCTTTCGGTTCGGTTGACGATGGATACATTAGATCCTTCATCGGATAACATGAAAGCCATTGCACGGCCAGCGCCACCGGCCCCAATAACAACAGAATTTTTTCCAGATAAATTAACACCATAGTGTTCAAAAGATCGGCGAGATCCAGCCACGTCGGTGTTATATCCAATTGGTGTTTTTTCGGAAAAGTCGATTGTATTAATAGCCCCGATTCTTTTTGCTAGTTTATTGGGTTTTACATAAGACAGTACATCTTGTTTAAAAGGAATAGTAACATTTAATCCAGATATCCCATTTTGAGGTGCACCGGTTATGATTTTTTTGAGGTCGGAAATATCTGGCTCCAGTGTAATATAGTTAGCATCCATATGCAAGTGCGAATATGCGGCTTGGTGCATTACAGGAGATAGTGAATGGCCTACAGGATTTCCTATTAGGCCAAAAGTCTGCATTATAGATTAGATACAGATCTCAAGATAGATAAATTCTCTTTAGATCTAACCGTGGCTATGTACAACTAAATCGAAGTTTCCTATATGGTAGACCAATAAGATGATGAATAGAAGATACAAGATCCCTCCGATTAAAAATGGGAGATTGCTTAGTGTATCATCGGGAGAGTATCTAGCGCGGACGTAGAGAATAGAGGCACCCATAATTGCGAATACAGCAGAAATTGCATTTAAAAATCCAACAGTTCCCCAATCGAAAGATAAATTCCATGATGTGAAAACAATTCCAAGTGTTACGGGAAGAGTGGATTGAAATACCAAAGCACCGGTGATATTTCCCAAAGCCAATACATCTTTGCCACGGGAAATCCATATTACACTGTTAAATTTCTCAGGGAGTTCAGTTGCCAATGGTGCGAGTAGAAGTGCAATTACTGCCATTGGGAGATTCAATACGTCAGTGGAAAGCCATTCTACCGCATGGATGAAAAGATGGGCCCCTACAATTATAATGCCAAGTGCAAATAGTGCTTGAAAAATGACCAAGGCAGTGGCAGGATCAGAAGCCAGAGACCTTTTAGGAGATAGTGAAGGTATCGTTTTTGTGATTTTATCTATTAAAACGCCGAGTTGTAAGTCTTCGAGAGATTCTGGTTCAATTGAAATTCCACTAGAAAGGGTACGTTTGAGATAAAATAAATATAGAAATACCAAAATAAAAGCAATTAGTAACGATAGAGACCTCCATGGTACGAGTGCGGCCATTATTGCCAAAGTATATGCGATAATGAAAAAGGAAAGATCTCGTTGAGTTGCCGGAGAATATATTTTTAATTTCAATCCGGAAGACCTTCTAGATTTAAAAACTATTAAACTGCACCCTATTAGGAACATGGCGATAGTAGCCAACATAAAAGGTGCACCTAAAATGGCACCAACTCCAATCTCATCTGCAGAACTTGTCCCGCCAGTTCGCCAGACAGTGTAGATGGCAATGACAGGTATCATGGTTTCGGGGAGTGCAGTTCCAACTGCTGCTAGAATGCTCCCGGTTGCACTTTCAGACAAACCTGTTTTGTGACCCACCCATTCGATTCCATTAGTAAATATTGCAGCACCCATAAGAAGTGCGATGAATGAAACAATGAGTGTAAAAATATTTACAAAGTCAGAAGGAAGGGATAAAAATTCGCTCATAGGTAGAGTTATTAGAAAGATTACTAAAGGCTTGCTTTATTTAACAGATAAAGAAATGAAGAAGAATATCACCGATTGATTTTATTTAGATGGACGCCCATGAAGTGATGTGATAGGCATTGTTGTAAGTCGTTCTGATTCGGTTTCGGTTCTAATTGGGGAAGAAATATTGAACATAGGAGATTGGGAGGAAAAAATAGATTCTAGTCGATTGGATGAAGAAGGAGGAGGGAAATATTATTCTTCGGATGGATTTGAGCTAAGAGAATTTGAAGGATTGCACATACAGCTTGAAAATGTTGAATTTGCTTTTGAAAATCCAGAATGCATTATTTTTGTTTCCAGGCACGTAGGAGATACGGGGGCTTTACTTACAGCACATTATACAGGTAATTTCGGAGAGGGGAAATTTGGAGGAAATCCAAGAGAACTTTCCAGGGCGTGTCCAAATATACATAAAGCTATTATTACTGAATTGGAAGAATATGCACCCCCAGGATATGAAATTGGGATCGAATGCACTCATCATGGGCCTTCGGATATTAGCATCCCCTCTATGTTTGTAGAGATTGGGAGTTCTGAGAAAGAATGGGAGGATGCAAATGCAGCGAGGGCAGTGGCCATGGCAATTAAAGGTGTGAAGGGGGTAAAGCCAATTTGCGAAAAGGTGATTGTGGGTTTTGGAGGGGGTCATTATATGCCACGTTTTGAGAGGATCATAAGAGAAACTGATTGGGCAATTGGTCATGTCGCTGCGGATTGGTGTTTGGAAGAGGTAGAGAGCATAGATTCAGATATTATAAAAGAAATATTCGAAAAAAGTGGATCGGATAAGTGCATCATCGTTGAAGAGAAAATGGAATTAAAAAGTGCAATAAAGGATGAAGGATATGAGGTCATAAGTGAGAGGTGGGTTAGAGGAACGAGTGGAGTTGGATTAGATATTGTTTCAGACATGGAAAATTTAATTTCTTCTGTTGAGGAAGGATTGCGGTTTGGAGAGGTGAAGTCAGAACGGATAGAAATTATAGAATTAGATGAAGTACTTTTGAGAGATGTTCAAGTGATAGATTCGAAGAGGGTAAAGGATGTTGTAATCAGGAATACAATTGCGTTTGAAACCATTGAAAATGGGAAATCCATAAGCGGAAGAATGGCGATAGAGGAGGGGGAAAAACCTGAAGAGATGTTAGATGTGTTCTGCGATATATTAGGAACGAAATATGATTCGGTTATAAGAGAAGGTGGGCAAATTGTGGTTAAAAAGTTAGGATTTAGTCCGGCTAAAGCAGAAGAATGGGGAATTGAACCGGGGCCAAAATTTGGGGAATTGGCGTCGGGGAATCCAATAGAAATTGGAGATAAAATATTAATGCCAATCGAAGTCCAAGAAGAAGAAGTTAAGATTTATAGCATTGAATGAAGAGATGGCATCTATCTATATTTGGAACAATATAGAAGTGATTAAATTGAGCATTTGAAAATGAAGCATAAGGGGAACACTAATGAGCTTGAATGGATAATGTAAAGGTAATATGGAATTTACCGCAGAGGATGTGATCCAACAAGCTGAAGAAAATTTTGATGTAGAGGAAGTTCCATCGAGAGATGGGTTAATGACGGACGAACAACTCCTCGAAGTTTTGGAAGAACTACAAACAAACATTGTAGTTTTTGGATGTGGAGGAGGGGGAAATAATACAATTAATAGAATGTCTGAGGAGGGGATCCATGGGGCAGATCTAGTAGCTGCCAATACAGATGTGCAGCATTTAGTAAAGATAAAAGCAGATACGAAAATATTGATAGGGAGAAATAGAACAAAGGGCAGAGGTGCGGGATCGTTACCACAGATAGGAGAGGAAGCTGCTCTTGAAAGTAAAGAAGAAATACTCGAAGTCATGAGAGGTGCGGACATGGTGTTTGTTACAGCGGGGTTGGGAGGAGGAACAGGTACTGGATCTGCACCAGTGGTTGCAAAAGCAGCTAGAGACATGGGCGCGCTGACAATTGCAATTGTAACAACTCCATTTACTGCGGAGGGAGAAGTTAGAAGGGTAAATGCAAATGCAGGTTTGGAAAGGCTAAGAGATGTTGCAGATACTGTAATTGTTGTTCCAAATGATAGGTTGCTCGAAGTAGTAGGGAAGTTGCCAGTAAAAGAAGCATTTAAAGCTGCAGACAGGGCACTTATGAGGTCGGTGAAAGGAATAACGGAATTGATCACAAAACCAGGACTTGTTAATCTAGATTTTGCGGATGTGCGAACAGTTATGGAAAAGGGAGGTGTTGCAATGATAGGATTGGGAGAATCAGATTCGGAAAATAAGGCTCAAGATTCTGTGAAAGAGGCTTTGAAATCACCTATGTTGGATGTAGATATTTCCACGGCAAATGCTGCGCTAATAAACGTGACTGGTGGACCAGATATGTCTATCGAAGAGGCAGAAGGTGTGGTTGAGGAAATTTATGAAAGGATTGATCCAGATGCTAGAATTATATGGGGTACTTCGATTGATGAAGAGCTTGAAGGAAAAATAAGGACAATGATAGTAGTCACGGGGGTGCAATCTCCGCAGATATCAGGTAGGATGGATGTGGCCAGACAAAGAGAAGAAAGTAGAATTGGAAAAATAGATTATATTGAGTAAAGAATAAGAAAGGTAGAAATAAAGGAGGATATAGATTAAGTTATGGATGTTCCACGTGATTTGGCCTCATATCTACGCCTAATAAAATTGTCTAGCGTCCCAACAAGAGAGGAATTTATGCAGATATCAAAGGTTGCAGGAATAGGAATTCTCATAGTAGGGAGTGTGGGATTTTTAATATTTGGAATAATGAAATTCATCCCTAAGTGATAAAAATGCAAATAGATGAAAATGAATCAATTGGAAAGCATATGGAAGAAGAGGGAGATGTCCCTATTCAACAAAGTCCTTCGAAAGTATATGCCATTAAAACTACAGCTAGTCAAGAGCAAGCAGTCTCGGATATGATAGCTAGAAAAGAGCATCCTGCAATTCACTCAATTCTTTCGCCGGACTCACTTACGAGTTATGTGATGGTTGAAGCAGAGGAGCCAGATGCCATTGGATTGATAATTGAAGAAATCCCCCATGCCAGAACTATGATCAAAGGTGAGAGTTCAATTGAAGAAATTGGACATTTCCTCACCCCTAAATCTGATGTAGAGGGGATTGCTGAAGGGGACATAATTGAACTAATAGCAGGTCCATTCAAAGGTGAAAGAGCACAGGTGCAAAGGATAGATGAATCAAAGGACCAGGTGACTGTGGAGCTTTATGAAGCAACAGTTCCAATTCCAGTGACAGTTAGAGGAGATCAGATAAGAGTACTGGATTCGGGGGAGCGTTAAGAAGGAGCAAGTAAACTAGTGGCAGAATGGGTTTGTGGGATCTCAGAGTGTGAGAAACGATTTGGCACAATAGGAGGACTTCTCCGTCATCAAATTAAAGATCACCCATATGAATCTTGTAAAGTGTGTGGGGAAAAAATTCCAGATGGTATTTTCTCGATCCAACACGTCTTGGGCACTCACGGAAGGAGAGAATATGTTCTTGCATATAATGCCACTTCAAATGATATAAGATATCGGGAAAAAATAAAAAAATTAGTAGAATTGGAGATAGATGTGGATGCAACTTATGAATTATTGATGTCGGAGAGGGATGAAGAAATACAAAAATTATTGGAAGAAGACTAGAAACCAATTCTTGGTCTAAATGGTTTTTGAGTAGGAGAATTAAAAGATTTATTTCGTTTGAAAAGTTCACCATAAATGATTCCAATTAACAATCCCGTCATATGTGCCAATTGAGCTACACCACCAGCTCCAATTCCACCAACAGAAATTAGAAATACAGAGATGATAGCAAAACCTATTGTCAATAGCCAAAGGGGCAAAGGTAAGAAGAAATAAAGATATACTTTGAGATGGGGATTGAGTACGGTGAGGAACCCCATAACTGCCATGATAGCACCACTAGCTCCAAGAACAAATGCAGGAGATAGGGTCAGAATTCCTGCACCAATTTGAGATAATGCAGCGAAGATACCAGCGAACATAAACAAATTGAAGAATCGTTTTGTACCCAAATATCGTTCTACACTGGGTCCAAAAAAGTATAATGCAATGCTATTCACAATGATGTGCCCAAAGGAGAAAGGAGAATGTGCAAATATAGAAAAAATCCAAGTCCAAACATATTCGGGATGATATGTAGAAACAGTGAAGATGAGATTGTGTGTTTTCATGCCAAAGATCACAATTACGAGCCATTGCAAAATCAATGTGATCCACATCAGGGCCAAGAATAAATATGTCAGATTGCCGCGGAAGAAGGGGATTGTAGTTTCAAATAGCTTCGATGAATAATTGAAAAGATAGCTCAATGGTTTTGAAATGCCACGAAGATCTGAGGAATGAGAGATATCTTGATAAGAAATCATACGAGGATCGTTCCAATTTTTAAGTCCATCACAATTGTGGTTTTCGGGGAGGCGGTGGAGGCTGCAAAAAACACCGCCGCAATGTTGGCAAGAAAACGGCATGGGATCGTTTTGACCGCATGCTTGACAAATTGCCATAAACGAGGTTGGAGTCTAAGTGTAAAATGAGTTTGGTTTAGAGCAGAAGTGAGAATCGGACTTTGTCTAAACGGTTATAAACGATCTATGTCAACGTCTTCATTGGAGGCATCAGATGTCATTTCAGTAGGAGATAATTTTCCAAAAACGCCAACTGTTCCTACTTGTCGGCCTTCGGGAGTTCCACTTTTAACGACTTTAATAGCAGATTCGGGGACCTCAATGAGTTGTGTTTTTCCATTTATTGTTCTCTGCAAGATCACAGTTCCACCAGGATCATTTCTAGTTTTAAAATTCACCACAGCTGTGAAGAGAGACCAAAGGATGACAGCAGATCCTAAAAAATAGATGATAACAACAAAAAGAGTAATGTGGTTTGCTGTTGCGCCTATCCACTTATACGGATATGCATACCAGAAGAGTAGGATGCCAAAAGTTGAGATGCTAGCTCCAACTATGGCAGATGCACGTTGGTAGTCTGTTGCGGGCAATACGGCAAAAACACCTAGCAAAAATATAGGGAATCCTAGTCCTGCCAATAATCCAGATACCCTACGTATAACGAAATAACCAAATTCTAAGTTTACTAGAATATTAGTAGTACTGAATATAATTCCAGCAATAACTAGAATGCCGCCAGTTGCGAAAAGTGCAGTTCCTGTGTAAAGATTCTTTCTACTTTTTTTACCGGTGAGGTCGTACGCTTTGGCGAGACTAGTCATAATGTGTTTTGTTCGGCCCCAGATAACAAAAGTGTAGTGTAGGAAAGTGTAGTGTGAGAAGGGAAGAATAAAAGAAGAATATAATTTTTGGTATGGTTTCCTAAGTGAGCAAACACCGAAATGAGTCTCGAAGAATTTAATGGTTTTGCGAAGAATTGTAGTTGCATGGCTAAGGATAAAACTAAAAATGAGGGAGGCGAAAAATCGAATCCTATCGATATAGAGCTCGACGTTGATGGAACCGTGGAGGGGGCCCCTATTGAAAGGATTGCGTCTAGATTGACATGGCCGCAAGAGAAAAGTGAAATTATCCGAAAAGAGGGAGGAGAATTCATTAGGACTCCAGATGGGGCAAAAAAATTAGAAGACCTATTAGGAGAAGTGGACACGACATATTTCGCTAAACGGCAAATGTTTGTAGAAGTTATTGAAAATAAAATAGGGAAAGGGGTAGTTTCTATTTCGGAATAGGATAGATAATAGATCAGCCGGAATTTTAGAATTGCGATATTCTGGAAATTGCACAGGATAATGTTAACGTTGGAAACAGTAACACCTTTTTGTCTGCTTGAATATCAGATTGTCATGGTAAATCTATGGAAAGACTTAGATGTTGGGGAAAATCCACCTGAAGAGATATATGCAATAGTAGAATGTGTCAAAGGGGACAGAAATAAATATGAATATGAAAAGGATTCCTCGGCTATTTTTCTTGATCGGGTGCTGCATTCGAATGTGCATTACCCGGGAGATTATGGATTTATTCCGAGGACTTGGTATGATGATGAAGATCCACTAGATGTTTTGGTATTGGTTGAAGATTCCACATTCCCAGGGTGTGTTGTTAGTGTGCGCCCGGTGGCATTAATGGAGATGGATGATAGTGGCGAGAGAGATGACAAAATAATAGCAGTTCCAACTGGAGATCCTCGATTTGAACATATAGAAAGTATAGATGACATACCTAAACAGATACAAAATGAAATAGATGAATTCTTTAAAACGTATAAAAATCTTGAACAAGGGAAGAATGTCGATGTGATAGGGTGGAAGAATAGAGAAGCTGCTATTGAAGCTATTGAAAGAGGGATGAAATTATACACAGAAAAGTTTAGTTGAAAGAGTAGAGTTTTTCAAAGTTGGGACATACCTATATAGACGAGGACATTGGATTATGGGATTATTTGATCGCCTGAATAAAAGAAAGGGACCGAGGGTTGCATTTATTGGGATTGACGGAGTCCCATACTCACTTATAACAGAAAATCCAGATACTTTCAAGAATATAACAGAGATGTCAAAGAATGGATCTTCAGGGGAGATTAATAGCATAGTCCCTCCAGAATCAAGTGCTTGTTGGCCTAGTATCACAACGGGGAAGAATCCAGGTTCTACGGGAGTGTATGGGTTCCAGGAAAGAAAAATGGGAAGTTATGAGACATACATTCCAATGGGAAATGATGTTAAAGGTAAACGTTTGTGGGAATGGGTTACAGAAAGTGGGAGGAATGCAACTGTGGTGAATGTCCCTGTAACTTACCCTCCAATGAAGGAGATACAAAGGATGGTATCTGGTTTTTTATCCACTTCGGTAGAAGATGCGGCTAGTCCACAAGAATTAAGAGAATATTTGATATCTACAGAGTACAGGATTGATGTTGATTCCAAATTAGGTCATTACGATGATAAATCAGCATTTTTAGAAGACGCAAAAGCCACACTTAAGAAGCGTTTTGAAGCGTTCGAATACCTCATTAAGAAAAATGACTGGGACTTGTTTTTTGGAGTATTTATGACGACAGACAGGGTGAATCATTTTCTATATAGTGATTATCAACAGAAGGGAGCATATTTTGAAGAATTTCTCGAATTTTATGAGATATTAGATGAGTACATAGGTTGTTTGAAAGAAATATTGCCAGAGGACGTGACCATGATAATAGCTTCAGACCATGGATTTACTGAATTGAAGTATGAATTCCATGCAAATGAATGGCTTCGGGAGATAGGTTGGTTGGAATACAAAAAAGATAGGAAAAATAGTCTAGAAGACGTGGGTGCAAAATCCAAGGCATATTCACTGATACCGGGTAGATTTTACATAAATTTGGAAGGGAGAGAGCCTGATGGAAAAATCAAACATGGCGAATACGTACAAGTTCGAGAGGAATTGAAAGAGATGCTACTAAGAATAGAAAGCCCAGAAGGAGAAAGGGTCATGAAAAATGTTGAAATTAAAGAAGATATCTTTCAAGGTGATCAAATTCAAATTGCACCAGATTTAGTTGCACTTCCAAACGATGGGTATGACTTAAAGGCGGGCTTTAATGAAAATGGCAAGGTATTTTCAAAGGGGCCTAGAACTGGAATGCATACATTTGAAAACGCTTCGTTGGTTATTGATAGGCCAGGGGCCGATATAGAAGGATCCAACTTATATAGCATAGCGCCAACGATTTTGAATTTAATGGAAATAGAATATGATGCAAATGCATTTGATGGGGAAAGTTTAATCTAGTGTGGCAGAAATGAAACTGATAAGTAAGCTGATTATAAACTCCTTACAACAGAGAGGAGTGGAAAGATATCCCACATGATTGAAGAAATTTTTATAAATTTAGTGACGTCGGTGATTGAAAATATAATTTCTATCGGAAGCGGTATAGAGAAAATAACAGGATGGGTGGCGTTGGCTTCCGTAATAGTAATAGGGGCAATAGTGGTTCTTCTGGTGAGCAGATATGCAAAAAGGCGCCCTAGTGGCAAGGCTTTGAAAAAGAAATTAAAAGGATTGGAAAGAATTGTTATACTGACTCATGCCAATCCAGATCCTGATGCTATGGCTTCTGCAATAGGGATAGCACATATAGCAGAATCAATAGGGGTATCTTCAACGATACAATATCCAGGGGAGATAAGGCATCAAGAGAACAGAGCATTTAAAACAGTGTTGGGAAGTAAAATGGAAAAAATAGAATCCGATGAAGACTTAGCAGGAGGAGCTATTTTCCTAGTAGATCACAATATTGCAAGAGGATTTAAGGGGGCAGAAAAACTGATACCTTATGCGGTGATAGACCATCATGAAGGTGAAGGGAGAGGTGTGGGGTTTACAGACATTCGATCAGATTATGGGTCTTGTTCAGCAATTGTTGCAGAGTATTTCTCAGATCTAGGAGCGGTTGCTGGCAAGATACCACATCCTAGGAAAAACCAAGTTAATCTCCCTAACAATATTGCTACGGGCTTATTATTTGGTATTTTAACAGATACAAAAAATTTCACCAAGGGTGCGTCTAAAAATGATTTTGCCGCAAGTGCGTATCTTTATCAGGGAATTGATGAAGATAGCCTAGATAGAATAGCGAATCCAGAGGTTGATGCAGAGGTACTTGATATTATTGCATCTTCTATTTTAAAACGAGAAGCTAGAGGTCCATTTGTAATAAGTAATGTGGGAGAGATATCTAATGTCGATGCCCTCTCCCAAGCAGCTGATGATTTATTAGGACTAGAAGGAACCACAGCTGTTGTCGTATACGCACAGAGGGGTGCTGTGACATATATTAAAGGAAGATCGAGAGATGACAGAGTACATATGGGAGATACATTGCAGGCTGCGCTTGCAGAGATACCAGAAGCAAGTGCGGGCGGAAAACCACAGGCAGGTGCCGGTCAAATAAATGCAAATACGAAAAAGCAAAATCGAGAATATTGTAAGGAACTCCCAGAACTTTTGTTCACTGCGATGAGTGGGGAAGTACAATAGTAAGTCGAGTAATTTTTGTCGAATGGGCCTAAATTGAGAGCAATTTATGGACTATGTTCCTGGTGAGATAACTACACTTCATAAGCTGACTGAGAGAAATCCAGACTGCTCTGTAGAGGATGTAACATTGGTGGTTCCAATGACAGAGAGGGACTTGTATTTGGATGCAACTAAATGGACCTTTTCGGAAATAGAAAGAATCGGACCAGGAAAAGTGATCGTGCCGTTGCGGTGTGGTGAAAAGGAAGTGGAAAGAGTGTATAAATGGTTGAAAAAATTCGACTTGGATTTAGAAGTACTCTGGTGTAATGGGGAACAAATGGAGGAATTTTTGGATGACAAAGGGACAAATAGAGGAAATGGAAAGGGAGATGATATTTGGCTTGCACTTGGTTTGGCAAGTGAATATGGAGAGTTCATAATATGTCATGATGTGGATAGAAAATCATATGTTGGAGAAGATATTTTCAGATTATTATTTCCATTAGTCAGAGGCCACAGATTTGTAAAAGGATACTATGCTAGAGTGGAAAGCGATAGAATGTATGGCCGCTTGTGTAGATTATTTTACTCTCCGTTAGTCAGAGCCCTCAGAGAGGTTCAAGATCATTCAGTTTTGACATATTTGGATGCATTCAAATATGGGTTAGCGGGAGAATTTGGGATTAGATCGGAATATGCCAAGAAGATTAGAATAGAACCGGGTTTTGGTCTTGAAGTGGGACTTCTAGGAGAGGCATTTAATTTTGCGGGTTTTGAAGCTACCGCACAAGTTGATCTTGGAGTATACGAACACTTTCATCGGGGGGTGAACGGCCCGAATGGGTTGGTTGAAATGAGTCGAGAAGTAGGAGGAGCTTTATTCGGGATATTGCACAGAGAAGGGGTAGAAGTGAAATATGATGTGGTACGTAGAGAATATGAATCTATGGCAAATAAATTCATTCGAGAATATGAATTAGATGCATTGTATAATGATCTTACATACGACATTCAAGAGGAGCTTGAGCAAATTGGAGAGTATGCCAAGAGCATTCAAAGTTCGGGGGAGGATACAAGAATAAAATCGTGGGATGAGCTTGGTATCCGGGGAGAGGATGTAGAGGATGTCTGTGTGGAAGATATGGATTTAATTATAAATTAAAAGGGTTAGAAAATGGATCCAACACTAGATCAACTTGCAGGGGCAGTGGATTTGTTCGGTGGGTTGACCAGAGAGGAACTAATACAAGGGTTTGAAGATATTAGTGCCAGAAAAGGAGATATATTACATACAGAAAGGCTAAATATGCAGATTGATGAGGCAATTGAAAAATATTATCTTGTAGAAATTGAAGAGCAAGAATTACTTGTTGTGGGACCAGCTGCCCTACCAGATCTTCCAGATGGCGGAGAAGACTTACCTCATCTGATTAGGGTAGATAAAAGAGAGATCGATAAGATGCGAATTGGAAGGGATGTTAAGGACAAAATAAGCAGAGAAATTGAGAAGGAAATTCACAAGATGGACAAGGGGGAAGTGGAGCAATTATTGGATGTGTGCTATGATCTAGAGATGTGGAATGAAATTGATGTAGAGGATGTTCGTTGTGAATTGGAAGAGGTCTTAGATAATATGAGAAAGAAGAAAGAATAGTTTAGAGATATGAATTTCGAGGGGATAAATCAACGAGGATCGAAGAAAATGTATGTAGAGGGAAATTCAAGAGCAGCAGTTATTGTTCCATTGATTTTGGGGGAGGATGGAGAAGAGATATTGTTTACAAAGAGGACTACTTGGCTCGATGAACATGCGGGCCAGATGAGTTTCCCAGGAGGGAGATATGAACAAGAAGACAAGGTATTGAAAAGGACTGCGATTCGAGAGGCAATGGAAGAGATAGGTATAGAATTTAACGAGATGAAATTCATTGGCGAACTAGATGAATGTAGCACAATTACGAAATATACAATAACGCCGTTTATCGTGGAGATACCCGATAGGAGTTATACTAGAAATAAAAAAGAAGTTGCAAAGATCATGAGGTATTCTGTTGAGGATTTGACTTCGGTGAGTAACTTCGAATGGAAAGAACACACAAATAGTAATGAAACTATATTATTACCATATTTTTATATGGAGGATGAAGTAATATGGGGGGCAACTGCACGTATATTGGTTCAATTGTTGGAAACGACAACGGGGTGGAGAAGCTAGATGTTTGAACGATTAATGGAAAATAAGATTCCAGATCCCAAGAGTAATGCGACTATGAGCCCGATGAATGCCACTCCATAACTACCAGAATATACCGCGACTATACCGACATAAGTGGATCCGAAGCTACCAACCCCAGTATAGATTGTTTTGAGTGCACCGAAATCCCCTCCTACAGTATTTTCTGGGAAGAGTTCAAAAAGATAAGATTGCATTACAGGAGGAAATGCCCAAGTGCCAAGTGCATAGACAATGATTCCAAGGATGACCGATGCAGGGGAAGTTGAAAGAAGAACTATGACTAGACCTATCGCCCCAATGAAGAGTGCTGCCATTGTGACATACATTCTTGAAAACCTATCCCCTATGAATCCACCAATCAATGTAGAAGGCACCCCAACGAGGAATAGTGTTGCAAATCCCATGCTTGTGAGAGTAGTGGAAAAATCACGTTCGAGTAGCAAGAAAGTGGGAAGAAAAGATGAAAATGCTTGAGTAGGTAAAGCAAAGAAAATATAAGCGAGCAGAATTAATCTAACTTTTTTATCACGGAATACACGGGAACTAGTACTTCCAAGATCTATGCGGACTCTGTTAAATTTATAAGGTTCTTTACTCCATTTATGTAATAGAAAGATTACACACGATAATAAGAATATAACGGGGAAAAATGCCTCCCTCCAAAAAGGCCCTCCAAGAATTGCCAACCCTCCGAGGGCAACCCCTCCGAAAAGGGCTGCAATGGCACTTCCGGTTCTCCCAGAAGCGACTTGAATTCCGAATGCTTGGCCACGTTTTTTAGAATAAAAATCAGAAAGAAGAGCCCGTGTAGGGCAGAAATATCCTCCTGCGCCTATTCCAAGTAGAGCCCCTGCGGCTATGAATTGGAAATAGGATTTTGTCTGAGTCAAAAGAAGGAGTCCGAGAACCATCATGGAGAGACTTACTACTAAAACGGTTTTTCGAGATAGTTGATCGGAAAAAGTCCCTCCAGGATATTGGGCTAAAGAATAGAATAGCCAAACTACAGTTAGGGCAAATCCCGCTTTGTCAGGGGTCAGAGAGAGATCTATAGAAATGAGAGGGAGAAGGGCAGGAAGGAGGGACCTTCCAGACATTATCATAAGCCATCCAAATGCTAATAAGAGAGAAATCCTACCAGCATATCCACGAAGTAAGAGCTCCTCAGAGGAGGCAGTATGATTTTTAGACACAGGTTAGGTTTAGAATCGACTTGGCTTTATGTTTACTAGATGAATGTTTGAAGAAGATAAGAGAACATATAATCTGTGGAAAATAAGAGAAATAACATGACTGTAAAAAATTTTCGTGGAATCATGGGAAATTTCATCGCTGGCGTAACGGTAGTTACATTGCCAGGAGATCCACCACATGGGATCACTGTTAATTCATTTACTAGTGTGTCACTAGAGCCTACATTAGTATCCATTTGTCTTGATCATGGTTCGGAGGCACACAGGAGATTAAATGAAGGAATGAATGATAGTTATTGTATCAACATACTTGCAGAAGATCAAAGATGGGTTGGAGAATATTTTGCCAATATGGGAGAGATGGAACAAGATCCTTTTGAATCGAAGAACATAGAGACATTATCAACGGGGTCATTGCATTTCTCGAGTTCGATTGCATACTTAGATTGTTCACTTTATGATGTTGTGAAAGAAGGAGATCACACAATATACATAGGTGAGGTTAACGGCGGGGAAGTTTTACGTCCGGAGGCAGAAGTCTTGACTTATTTTAGAGGAAAATGGGGAAAGGCATAGATAGAATGCAAAGTAGATAAATATTATACGAATCGGAAGGTTTCGAGATTTTTTGGTGCGAATGTTCTGATTTTGAACTGGCGATAAAGAGCAGAAGATAAATCCCTAGTTGATCGCTCATCTCCATGGACACAAAGTATTTTTTCTGGACGGGGGTGCATAGATTTTACAAAATCTAAAAGTCCTTGGCGGTCAGCATGTCCAGAGAATCCATCAACTGTTTCAACATTGAATTTTAATTTGAGTGTTTTCGTCCGACCTCCAGACCCAGGAATAGGGACCTCCCCCCAGCCAGATTGAATCCGGCGCCCTAGCGTTCCGTGTGCCTGATATCCAACAAAGATGAGAGTATTTTTTGGATTGTCACCCAAATGGCCCAACCAAGACATAATTGGACCACCAGTTATCATTCCACTTGTTGATATGATGATACAAGGGCCTTCATCTAGTATTTGTTGGCGTTGTTCTTCTCCACGTTCTATGTGATGAAATTGCGGGGCAAGGAATGGGTTTTCGTCGTCGTAGAGGATTCTTTTTCGGAGGTCGTCTCGAAGGTATTCAGGATAGGCTGCATGTATTGCAGTTGCTTCCCGAATCATGCCATCGAGGTAGACGGGTATGACTGGAAGTTTACCTTCCCTCATGGCCTCCTCAAATACCAGCATGATTTCTTGAGATCTTCCAACAGCAAAGGCAGGGATGAGAATCTTTCCTCCGTTTTCCGTAGTATTTTTGACTATTTGGATGAGATTTTCTTCTGCCTGTTTTTGATCAGTCTGGAAATCATTTCTACCCCCATAAGTTGATTCAAGTATCAGAGTCTCTACTCGTGGGAAATCGGTCACTGCCCCATTGAATAAACGAGTGCCTCGATAGTGAATGTCTCCCGAAAAGCAAATATTGTATAAACCGTCGCCGATATGGAAATGTGCAAGAGATGATCCCAAAATATGTCCAGCATTATGTAAGGTCACCTTCACGTCGGGGGCTATGTCAGTAACACTCCCATAGGGAATTGGAATTGTGTGTTTTATTGCCTCCCTAATCATCTCGGAAGTGTAAGGAGGAGACCTGCTTTCTTGAGCTGCTACGTCTAGATAGTCTAGAGTGAGTAGCCCCATAAGGTCCCGAGTAGGTTCTGTTGCGTAAATGGGGCCATCGTATCCGTAACGGAAGAGGAGAGGTATGAAAGCGGAATGGTCAAGGTGTGCGTGTGTGAGTACTACCGCATCTATAGAGTTTGCCCCAGCCCCAAGTGCTTCTGATACATGAAGATAGGGAAATTCGTCTTCTGATCCTGGTTTGTCACCACAATCGATTAAAATCCGAGTCTCAGGAGTGGAGAGTAAAAAGCTAGCCCGTCCAACTTCCTGACAGCATCCCAAGGTTGTTAATCGAACCCACTTATCAGAAGACTTTTTTGGTCGATGAATATGGCGACCTATTCGTTCTAAAATGACTCTTCTTTCTTTTCTCTGTTGTTTTAGGAAATTTCTAACGTTTGAAACGACGGCCGAGTCAATAGGGGGTGCCCGGACTACATCTGGTGTCCATCCAACTTGTTGCGTTATTTCACGCATGGTAGATCCATGTCTACCGATAACCATCCCGGGTCTTGTTGCTTCAATTAAGACCTCCCCAGTATCTTCATGGAAATCCAGATTAGTCACATTGGCTTCTTCTGGAATGATTTTTGAAATAATCTCTTTTGTTTTTTCAGGAGGAAGGAGGGAATCTAAATCGGGGCGAATGGTAATTCTTTTTTGCAAATTACTAGCTAGAGTTCGTATTATATCTCCATTTTCGGCGAACTTTTTTGGATCGGTAGTATAAAGGACTAGCTCGGGGCCTTCATAGTTAACTGAAGAAATGGAGAGATTTTTGGGTAATATCTCAAGAATTTTTTCATGGATTGATTCTAGTTTTTGATCTACTTCACTCATTATGATGAATTTTTGGAGAGGATTTAGATTCCTAAAGACTATTATGACTAGTGTTCAGTTGTCTAAATCCCCTTTGAGGGGCAGAACCACTGAGTTATTGTACAATTCTAACACATTAGTTCTGAGATAGAATATTACCCAACTTAGTAGATGGGTAAAATCCGCTGGTACAAGTAAAGCGGGAAATTATAAAAACTTTTTCAACGGAAAAGAATAGAAAAACGGAAAGGGTTACTTTTATCGAGTGGAAAGTATTCGCATGAGAGGCGAACAAGAGCTTGGGATTGTAAACTCCAAAGATGAAAATCCAGGGGATTGGTATGCAGAGGTCGTCAAAAAATCAGAAATTGCTGATTATTCCCCAGTAGGGGGTTTCATTATTGTACGCCCGAGAGGAATTGCGCTGTGGGAATCAATTCGTTTTTATTTGGATTCTTGGTTCCGGGAAACGGGGGTGGAAAATGCATATTTTCCAGTGCTAATTCCAGAAAAATACCTCGAACGTGAAAAGGAGATTATTGAAGGTTTTGATCCAGAAGTGGCATGGGTGACCCATGGTGGTGAACAAGAACTAGGCGAAAAACTTGCAGTAAGACCCACATCAGAGTCCATTATTGCCCCATTTATGTCGCGTTGGGTAAGAAGTCACAGAGACCTACCTTTGAGATTGAATCAATGGTGTTCAGTAGTTAGATGGGAAGCAACGGAGACCAAACCCTTCTTTAGAACGAAAGAATTTCTTTGGCAAGAGGGACATACAGTACATAAGAATAAAGAGGACGCCTGGGAAGAAACCATGCAACGTTTAGATCAATATGAGCGTTTGTATCAAGAAATATTGGCAATTCCTGTTTTAAAAGGTGAAAAGCCAGAACACGATAAATTCCCAGGGGCAGAAACGACCAGTACAGTTGAAGCTTTGATGCCAGATGGAAAATCAGTGCAAGGAGGGACGAGTCACTATCTCGGGACAACTTTTTCAGAGGCATTTGAGATAGAATATGTAGATGAAAATGAAGAAAACCAAATTGCACACACTACATCTTGGGGACTTTCTTGGAGAGCCATAGGTGCACTCATAATGACACATTCTGATGACCAGGGATTGGTTCTCCCACCCACAGTTGCTCCAGAACAGATAGTTATTGTACCCATATGGAGAAGCGATACGAAACAAGAGGTGATGCGATATGCGAGAGATATCCAGGAGAATCTATCAGAATACAGGGTGAGATTAGATGACAGGGATGGGAAAAATCCAGGATTCAAGTTTAATGAATGGGAATTGAAAGGCGTTCCGATAAGAATAGAAATCGGTCCAAAAGAAGTAAAAAATAAAACAGCAACTTTAGTGCATAGACCAGATGGAGAACGCCATTTAATAGAAGTGAACGGCATTGGACAAACCATTGGAGAACATCTTGAGAAAATATACGACAAACTATACCAACGTGCCTTGGAAAATCTGCAGGGTAAAATTCACGAAGTGAAAAATGAAGAAGAGCTTATCGAAAAATTAACTACAAATGGTGGGTATGCCAAAGCTCCATGGTGTGGAGCGGAAACGTGTGACGAACGGGTGAAAGAGAAAATTTCAGCTAGCATTGTTATGATCCCTCCGAAAACTGAAGGCGAAATGGAGAAAGGAGAAGAATGTGCTGTTTGCGGGGGGGTAGCAAAAGAAATTGTTTATTTTGCTAAAAAATATTAATTTATTTAAAATGATATAATGCATATATATGTGTTAATTTGATACATATATACATATATAATTATAGGAATAAAACTATATACAAGAATAGATACTAGGGGGATATGAATGACAACCGGGCTGATAGCTATCAGCCTCGTTTATTAGTAGATCCGAAAGGAGAGAGATCCAGCTGTGGCGTGGGGGCCATTATGGATTTGAAGGGTGATAGGAAACACTCGATAGTGGAAAAAGGAATAGAAATGTTGGAGAATATGATACACAGGGGTGCTATTGGAATAGAAGAAGAAGCAGGTGATGGGTCAGGTATTATGTTACAAATGCCCGATGAATTCTTTAGAGAAGTGATCCCTGTTGATCTTCCAGACCAATATGGAACTGGGTTGGTGTTTTCCCCGCAAGATGGGAAAGAAACTATAGAGATAAAAAATTTAATTGAGCAAAAATTATTAGAACAGGGGCTAGAAGTCAAATATTGGAGAGGAGTGCCAACGGATAATCGGATTATTCCACAATCGGTTCGAGATTCTGAACCGGCCATATTCCAACCGTTTGTAGTAGGTGAGGGAGATACAGACGAGGAGTTTGATAGGAAATTGTACGTTGTTCGGAGATCAATTGAGAAAGAAGTGAAAAATTTGGAGATTGAAGGGAAAGCTAGTTTTTGGATTTGTTCCCTCGATCGAAGGGTGATTGTGTATAAAGGATTACTTAGAGGAGATCAAGTGAACAAGTATTATAAAGATCTTAAAGATGAAAGAGTAAAAACAAGTTTTGCTCTAGTGCATATCAGATTTTCAACTAATACTAGTGGGTCGTGGAATTTGGCCCATCCATATCGCAGATTGATTCATAATGGAGAGTTCAACACGATAAGGGGGAACATAAATTGGATGAATGCCAGAGAATCTGATTTAGAACATTCAGAATTCGGAGAACGGGTGGAAATGTTAAAGCCGATAATTGCAGATAAAAGACAGTCGGATAGTGCCTCATTGGATAATGTTCTAGAATTATTATTGGCCACAGGTAGAAGCTTGCCTCATGCTTTGAGGATGTTGATCCCGGATGCATGGCAATCTGATGCCAATTTAGTAGAGGGGGACAAAAGAGACTGGTATAAATTTCATGCTTCATTGGTGGAACCATGGGATGGCCCTTCACTAGTTATTGCGACAGATGGTGAACGAATAGGGGCCATTCTTGATAGAAACGGGTTGAGGCCTTGTAGATATGATATAACTTCGGATGACTTGCTCATACTAGCAAGTGAGGCAGGTGTTTTAGAGATACCTCCAGAGGAAGTAACTAAGAGAGGCCGTTTGGGACCGGGGCAATTGTTTTTGGCAGAGCCAGGGAGAGGAGTATATTCTGAGGAGGAAATATTGAAAGAATTCTCAGATTCAAAATATAAAAAATGGGTTGATTCAAATCAAATTAGGTTGGAAGAATTGATAGAAACGAAGGAGTTCAAACCGGGGGAGAGTGTGAAGGATTTGCGAAAATACCAGGCCGCATTTGGGTATACATATGATGAACTAGATAGATTAATTAAACCTATGCTTGAAACAGGTAAAGATCCGGTTGGATCGATGGGAGATGATACACCATTAGCTATTTTGTCTGAATTTAATCGACCATTATCTAGTTATTTTAGGCAACTTTTTGCCCAGGTTACAAATCCTCCAGTAGATAATATAAGAGAAAATTTGGTTTTTAGTCTAGAGACTAGAATAGGATGTAAAAGGAACATATTGAATGAATCGGAAATGCATGCAAAGCAACTTGTTATCTCGAGTCCCATACTGACAGATCAAGAATTGCAAAGTATCAAGCAGATGAAAAGTGAGATGAAAGTGGAAATTATTGAAATTACATATGATGGTTTGGATTTGGGCAATGCAATTGAGAAGCTTAGACAAGAATGTGAAAAGAAAGTAGATTTGGGGGCAGAGATTATCATACTCACTGATAAGAATTTAAACAAAAATAGGGTCGCCATACCAAGTTTACTGGCCGTAAGTAGTGTGCATCAATATTTAGTTCGAAGGGGTTTGCGCACACGTGTGGGAATTGTAGTAGAGTCAGGAGATCCCAGGACTGTTCATCAAATGGCCACATTGATGGGGCACGGGGCAGGGGCAATTAATCCATATTTGGCTTATCAAACGATAGAAGACATAGTAACTGGATCGGAAAATTGTGGAGTCGAGGAGGCAATTGCAGCATATATTAAAGCTGTGGAAGAAGGGCTCCTCAAAGTTATGTCAAAGATAGGTATTTCCACTATGGAAAGTTACAAAGGTGCCCAAACTTTTGAATCGATTGGATTGAGCTCAGAATTAATAGAAGAGCATTTTGAAGGTACAGCCAATAGAATCGAAGGTATTGGATTGAAGCAAATTGAGGAGCAGATAATGGAGAGGCACCAGGCAGGATTTGAAAGTGATTCAGATCTAGAAAGACAAGGGGAATTTGAATTCAGGACGACCGGGATTCATCATCAATGGAATCCAAAAACAGTTCTTAGTTTGCAGCAGGCAGTGAGGAATGATGATTATTCTAAATATCAAGAATTCGCGGAAATGATTAATGAACAAAATGGGAATTTTCAGACATTGAGAGGTCTTTTAGAATTTAAATCTGAAAGAAATCCTGTTTTGATTGAAGAAGTTGAACCAGTGGAAGCGATTGTAAAAAGATTTTCTTCTGCTGCTATGTCTCTCGGTAGTTTATCACAAGAGGCTCATGAAAATACAGCGATAGGTATGAATCGAATAGGAGGAAAGGCGAATACAGGAGAAGGAGGGGAGCCAGTAGAACGTTTTGGTACTGAAAAAGGATGTTCTGTAAAACAGGTGGCTTCGGGGAGATTCGGGGTGACGTCCTATTATTTGTCTTCTGCAAGTGAATTGCAAATAAAAATGGCACAGGGGTCTAAACCAGGAGAAGGGGGACAATTGCCAGGTCACAAAGTAAATGAGATGATTGCAAGAGTTCGTCGATCGGTTCCGGGCGTTGGATTGATTTCCCCGCCCCCTCAACATGACATATACTCTATTGAAGATCTAAAGCAATTGATATATGATTTGAAATGTGCAAATCCAAAGGCAGATATAAATGTTAAATTGGTTGCCGAGGCAGGGATAGGCCAGATAGCGTCTGGTGTTGCAAAAGCCAATGCAGATGTAATACATATTTCTGGGCATTCGGGAGGGACAGGGGCGAGTCCAATGACATCGATAAAACATGCAGGTTCCCCATGGGAGTTGGGATTATCAGAAGCCAACCAGATGCTTTGTGCCACGGGTTTGAGATCTAGGGTGAGACTTGCAGTAGATGGCGGATTGAAAACTGGAAGGGACGTTGCAATAGCAGCCATGTTAGGTGCCGAAGAATACATATTTGGAACAGGAGGTCTTGTTGCAGGAGGGTGTGTGATGGCCCGTCAATGCCATAATAATACATGCCCAGTTGGAGTTGCTACACAAGATCCAAAACTTCGCGATCGTTTTAAAGGGGAACCGGAGCATGTTATGAATTATATGAAATTTATTGCACAGGATTTGCGCGAGATCATGGCTTCTCTTGGAATTAGAAAAATGGAGGAGATGATAGGGAGGGCAAATATGTTGTACCAATTAGAGATAGAGACGGGTTTCAAAGCAGGTACTCTTGATTTATCGCCATTGACAGCCATAATAAAAGGAACAGAAAGGTACAAGACACGTCAACAAAATCATGGGATAGAAAAATCGATTGATTGGAAAATCATAGAAAGGAATAAAGATGCAATAGAACAAAAAGATTCAATAGAGATAGCAGGTTTGAATCTAAAAACTATTGATCGAGCGTTTGGTACCATTTTATCAAATAAAATTTCGAATACTCATGGAGAAGAAGGACTTCCAGAAGATACAATAGTCATCAATGCAAAGGGTGCTGCAGGTCAGAGTCTCGGTGCGTTTCTAGTCCGGGGAGTGACCATTATTATGGAAGGTGTGGGGAATGATTATGTTGGAAAGGGACTATCAGGAGGAAAAATAGCGGTTAAAACTCCCAAAAATGCAGGATTTGTTGCAGGGGAGAATACAATAATAGGGAATGTTTGTTTATATGGTGCAACAGGTGGAGAATTATATGCTAATGGTCTTGCCGGGGAAAGATTTGCCGTGAGAAATTCTGGTGCAAAGGCAGTTGTAGAAGGGGTAGGAGATCATGGGTGTGAATATATGACAGGTGGAGTGGTAGTAGTACTAGGAAAAACTGGGAAAAATTTTGCTGCGGGAATGTCAGGGGGAATTGCTTACGTCTACGATCCAGATGCGCGAATAGATAAGTATTGTAATTCCGAAATATGTGATGTATCAGTAGTGCTAGAAGAATCAGACGAAAAAATGATACAGCGTATGTTGCAGAATCACATAGCATATACAGAATCAAAAATAGCAAATAGAATATTAGAAAATTGGGAAGAAGAACGGAGAGCATTTGTTAAGATCATGCCAGAAGCTTACTTAGAAGCTATTGTGAAATGGCCAGAAGCAGATGTTAGGAAGACACTCCCATTAGCTGTAGCAGATGTTGCGTGAGAGGAAGTAGGATAAACAGGTAAATAGTTGAGTGATACAATTAAAGTGGATATAAAATATCGATATGATGAATAAGTCTACCTGGAAGCAGCTCCCTCGGATAGTTTCTTTGGGAGAAAATAATTTATCCGACATAAACCAGATAGTAGAAGAACTCAGATTGCCAAAAAATCCATTAGTTATTACTACTAAAACTCCCAAGAAGGTTGCAGGAATAGACATAGTGAAAGAATTGGAAAACGGAGGGCATAATTCCGAGATTATTGTGGTAAAATCAGAAGGGATGAAAGAAGTGGATCGGGTGATGAAGGAATTAAAAAAAGAGAATTTTGGATTCGTTATAGGAGTGGGCGGGGGGAAACCAATAGATATTGCAAAAATAGCTAGTGTTGAGCTTCGAAAAGAATTTATTTCAATTCCCACCGTGGCTAGTCACGATGGGATTGCGAGTAGTAGGGCGTCGATACCGGATGGTAAAATTCAACATAGTATTGCTGCAAAGCCTCCAATTTCCATCATAGCAGATACAAAGATCATAGCAAAATCTCCTTGGAAATTAACCAGTGCAGGATGTGCAGACATAATATCTAATTTTACGGCAGTGAAAGACTGGAAATTGGCTAAAATCAAGGGGGAAACGGAGTATTCGGAGTATGCGTCTGCATTATCCGAAATGACTGCTGAAATGCTTATTCAAAATGTAGATTTGATTTTAGAGAAATCAGAAAAGTCAGTTTTCATGGTGGTGAAAGCTCTCGTCTCATCGGGTGTTGCCATGAGTATTGCGGGTAGTTCGCATCCTGCGAGTGGGGGTGAACATTTGTTTAGTCATCAATTGAATCGCATAGAGCCCGGGGAGCGGCTTCACGGCCACCAAGTTGGTGTGGGAACCATATTGATGGAATATCTCCATTCAGGTCCATCTGGGAAATGGGGTAAAATAAGAGATACGTTGGAAAAATTAGAATGTCCAACCGATGCAAATGGATTGGATGTTTCAAATGAAAGCATCATTGATGCACTATCTAATGCACATAAAATCAGAGATAGGCACACCATATTGGGAAGTGGAATAGGTAAAAAAGAAGCAGAAAAAGTAGCCAAGGAAACTGGAGTTATTTAATACAGAAGACGGATCGACATGGTTATTTTTGAGTTCGGTCTTCAATGAGCATATATGCGAGTCGCAATTATAGAGCGGCGAACGATCCACAAAGAAAATGAAAATGCTGCAAAAAGGTTGCACATTTTGGCAGAGTTGCTTGCACTAAAAGGGCATGCAGTTAGTTTTTACTGTCTTAAATGGTGGGAAGGAAAAGATAGGGAGACAATAGTAAAAGGAATAAGATATTATGCCGTTTCGGAAGATCCAGAAGATATAGAATGGAGATTTGCAGGACAATTACCATCTAAAATCAGAGATTATAATCCAGACATTATAATTTCAGAGGGGTCAGAACGGGCAGTAGTGATCGGGGCTAAATTGACAAGTTTACTTTTAAGAAAGCCATTGGTACTTGATTTTCACAAAGAAATAGACACTGGGGAGAAAGATAAAAGAAAATCCAAATTTGTTCTTGGTTTGGCAGATCAGATAGTAGTAGCATCCGAACTAATTCAAACGAGTGTGGTAGAATCAGGGGGAGAAATTGAGTTGATTGAAAAAATACCGAATCCCATTGATATTGGGCTTGTAAAAGGTGAAAAGCCTGAAATTGTGGCAGATATTGTCTATTCTAGAAGATTAGATAAAGATTCTAATTTGCAGAGTTTATTACTAGCCTTGGCTGAACTTCGGGGCGTGAAATGGAAGGCTGCAATAATAGGAGATGGGGAGATGAAAGAAATGTATGAAAGGCAAGTAAGAGATCTAAGAATTTCTCGACGAGTAGAGTTCTTAGGAGAAGTCCCCATAGAAAGAAAAATAGCAATTTTTAAAGGAGCACATGTTTGTGTGCATACAGCTTTGAAGAGTGGATTTCCCAAGGATTTTTTGTTGGCTCTTGCTTGCGGTTGCGTGGGGATTGCCGAATACCATAAATCATCGAGTGCCCATGAATTCATAAGGCCCAGAAACAGAGGGTTTAGAATAACAGATGGAGATGTATTACATCAAGTTATCAAAGATGCAGCAAAAATGCCTAAGAAAGAAATTGAAGAAGGTTATTTTGATTACGGGGAAAAAATGTTTTTGGAGAGGTATATCGATCTCATTGAGAACGGGAGGAAACAAGAAAGAAGGACATTGGTTAGAAATGAACTAGATGGGGGAGTTCTGTAAGTTTCTCTGCAATTCGAATGGCATCGAGGTTTGGGGAAATATCATGGACACGGATGATGTTAGCACCTTTACATGCTGCCATAGCAGTGGTTGCAATGGTCGCAGGTAAACGCTGGTCTTGATCGAGATTGAGGAAAGAAAAGAGAGATTTATGCGAATGCCCTACAAGAATTGGACACTCCAGGGTTTTGAATTCATCTAATCTTCGGATTAATTCAAAATTTTGCGATGGTGTTTTTCCAAAACCTATCCCTGGGTCAATAATGATTTTAGAACGGGTTAAACCCGCATTCTCAGCGCGCATAACGAGGGCGGAAAGTTGAGAGATGACATCTTCAACAACATCGTTGTAAGGCACGGTACAAGTGGGATCAACTGGTGTATTGACACTATGTGTTAAGACAATAGGTACATCAAAATCGGCCGCTACAAAACGCATTTTTGGATCTGAAAGGCCAGAAACGTCGTTGATCAAATCTGCACCTGCATTTATAGCAGCTTCTGCTACTGTTGCTTTTCTAGTGTCAATGGAGAAGAGGACATCTAGATTGGACAGCTCGTGGATAGTGGGCAGAATTCTATCTAATTCCATTTTATCGGAGATGGGGGTTGCTCCGGGCCTAGTACTTTCTCCCCCTATGTCAATAATATCTACACCAGATTCAATCATATCAATTGCATGGTTCATTGCGCTATTTGTCGTATCGTAAGTCCCACCATCATAGAAACTATCAGGGGTGAGGTTCAAGATGCCCATTAGAGAGATACTAGAATCCCAAGGGAATTCGTGAGAAAATGATGGGAGTTTTTGAGGATTGATCGCAGGATAAAATTGAGATACAAGACTAGGAAATGGGAAATTTCCATCATTAAGTATGTCAAGTAAAGACTCAAATTGAGAGGGTTTTCCAGATAGAATAATATCAGTTAATTCTTCTTCGTTCTCGTCGAAATGAGATATTTCGGAGAGGCCTCCAATTTGTAGGAATTCGTTTTGGATTTGTCTAGCGTATACAGGATGGGTTTTGGTTTTCAGAGTATAGAGAGGGGCAGGGAGATGGGAAGTTTGTTTTATCACATAATTTGCCCACCTTTGGCGTGCTTCTCGTATTGTATATAATGATCCAGTTACGAGTATACAATCCGAGTTAGTAGAAGCAGAGATGGCTCGATCCAATGCCACATCAATAGAGGGAGCAGTAAATACTTCAGATCCATTATCGACAAATAGATTTTTAATAGAAGATATCTTTGCCGCACGTGAAATATTAGGTTTGGCCAAGAATACTTTTTTAGAAAATGGCAAATTGGAGATCATTCCTTTATGATTTTTGTCACTGAGAGCTCCGAAAACTATGAAAAGGTCGTTGTAGTCAAAATCAGAGAGGGCATTACTAAGTTCCGTGCATCCGGCGGGATTGTGGGCACCGTCTAAAATTATAAGAGGGTTTTCGCCGAAGATTTCAAATCGGCCTGGCCAATAGCAATTTTGGAGACCTCTGGAAATATCATGTGGTTTTGTACCGAATGATTGGTGACAAATTGCTGCTGCCACACCCGCGTTTATTCCTTGATGGGGCCCTATAAGTCCTATTTGTGTATTTAACGTCCAATTTTGTGTCTCGATCTCAATGGAGGCTTCAGAATGAGAACTTCCCTCATATTTGATTTGAAAATCGCCAGATTCTCCAACAAATAAAATATCATCCACTCTACGTTTTATTTCAGAAAGTGCCTCCCCTGTTGCTGCAGTGACTAATGGTGATGTTGTAGAAGCTATTGCACATTTGTCCCGTGCTATTTCTTCCACAGTATCTCCTAGTATTTCAGTGTGTTCGAGAGAAACATTAGTTACAGCACTTGAAATGGGATCGATGACGTTAGTCGCATCGTGTTGACCCCCGATTCCAACTTCGATTACAGCGACATCAACATCTTCGTTTGAAAAGTGCCAAAATGCTAGTGCTGTTGTAACTTCAAAAAAGGTAGGCAAGGGAGAACTAGACTGGTGGTTAGTTATGTAGGGAGAAATGAGATCGACGAAATCACAGATTGATTGATGGGAGATACTGTGGTTGTTTACTACGATTCGTTCTCTAAAATCAAAGAGATGAGGGGAAGTATATAATCCTACTTTGAGATCAGATTCTATCAAAATGGAAGATATCATTTTAGAAACCGATCCCTTTCCATTGGATCCAGTTATATGAATATAATTATTTCCTATATGAGGATTTCCAAGAAAATCTAAAAGCTTCGAGGTGGAATTTGTCCCGGGGCCAATCCTGTGGCGAGGTAGATCGAATAAGAATTTTATTGCTTCAATATATTCCATTTTTTGAATTCACCGTTTTGAAATTGAAAATAGACTAGTCATGTTTGAAGCATCTTATACCAGTAAATGCCATTGAGATACCAAGATCATTTGCGGCATCAATAACAGCACTGTCATTTATAGAACCCCCGGGTTGAATTACTGCGGAAATTCCAACCTCTGCTGCTTTTTCTATTGCATCGGGGAAGGGGAAGAAAGCGTCAGAGGCCATAACTGCCCCTTGTGGGGTTTTATCTTGTGCATGTTCAATTGATTTAATAGAAGCCAATCTAACTGCATCCACACGGGAAACTTGGCCCATGCCAAGTCCTACGGTTTCAGTCCCCGTGGCAAAAACAATGGCATTTGATTTAACATGCTTGGCTACTTTCCAAGCAAATATCATAGTCTTGATCTGTGATGCAGTTGGTTTTATTGTGGTAACTATTTCAAGATCTTCGGGGGATATAGTGTGCAAATCTCTTTGTTGAATCAGTCGACCTCCCACAATCGGTTTTTCAATTACAATTACGGTGGGAGAACCTAATTCTCCAACAGATAATATGCGTAAATTTTCTTTCGTTTTCAAGATAGATAGTGACTCATCAGAATAAGAAGGCGCAACTACGACCTCTTTGAAAGATGATACTATTTTTTCTGCTGTTTTTGCATCGCATTCTCGGTTGAGAGCTACCACACCACCGAATGCACTCATGGGATCGGTTGCAAGAGCTTTCTCGTATGCTTCAGAAATGGTCTTGGCGACAGAGCATCCAGCGGGGTTGGCATGTTTGATTATTGCTGCAGCTGGTTTTTTGAACTCCTTGATAAGATTGAGTGCCCCATCTGCATCATTATAATTATTATAAGAAAGTGCTTTTGCAGTAGGATTTAGTTGTGATGCAGTTACAACATTTGCTTCTTTAACAGTTGGGTCCACATATAGAGCTGCTTTTTGATGAGGATTTTCTCCATATCGCAAGTCACGGTGCCGATCGTTTTTTATTATAAGATGGGGAGAGAAATCATCTTGAGAAGAATTCATACTATATTGGAATCTTGATGTTAGAAATTCATTCCGTTTTTGGTTTCTGTTTCCATGGAGAAGGATTTGATATAGGATAATTCTTCAAGAGAAGACAAGTATGGGAAAAATTAGACGGGATCCTTTTTTACGGAGCAGGACAAAGAGAAATTATGGACGACCCACTTTTTGCGATATCTGCTATCGATGGGCGCTATGCGGAAGATACGTTTCCTCTAAGGAAATACATGAGTGAAGCTGCCCTCATGCGGGAGCGTGTTAAAGTGGAAGTAGAATATTTAATTTCTTTATCAGAAGAAGAACATATTTCTTTGGAATTGTTGGAAAAAGAAATAGAATCATTGAGAAAAATTTATGTGGATTTTGATGAAGCAGGAGCAGAAATCATAAAAAATATTGAAAAGGTTGGATATAGAGAGTACAAAGCCACCAATCATGATGTAAAAGCAATAGAATATTTTTTGCGGGAGAGGACACCTGAAAAAATGCATCAGTGGATACATTTTGGATTGACTAGTGAAGATGTAACCAACATAGCTTATCGGATCCTCATTCGTGATGCGATGGAGGAAGTATTAGTTCCATCCATACTAGCGATTAAAAATGCAATCGAGGGACTTGCCAAAGAATTTAGAGACAGGCCTATGATATCCTTGACTCATGGTCAGCCGGCCACTCCGACCACGTTTGGTAAAGAAATGGCAATTTACGCATCGAGACTGGGTTATATGTTGCAAATGATCGAATATGCAATGAATGAACTAGGGGGAAAGATATCAGGAGCAAGTGGAAATTATGCTGCACAAGTGGTAGCCGTTCCGGAGGTTGATTGGCCAGGTTTATCGAGAAAAGTGGTGGAAAAATTGGGATTTAAACACATACCACTAACAACGCAGATTAATCCAGGGGATGATCTAGCTATTTTGTTTTCTATGATGCAAATTGCGAATCAGATAGTGATAGATCTAAATAGAGACATGTGGATGTATATTTCAAACAAACAGATTGTCCTACGCAAGGAAGAGGGAGAGACTGGATCTTCTACAATGCCACATAAAGTCAATCCGATTGACTTTGAAAATGCAGAAGGTAATTTAGGAAAGGCAAATAATGACTTGAAATTTTTAGCAGAATCTGTTACCGTATCTAGGTTGCAAAGAGATTTAGTTAGTTCTACTGTGAAAAGGAACATAGGGTCTGCTTTTGCGCATTGTTTGTTGGGCTATTGTAAAACAAAAAATGGACTATCTAAAATAGAACCGGATGGTGATCAAATGGTAGAGGTCCTATCAGAAAATGTAGAGATATTAAGTGAGGCATATCAAACAATATTACGTAGAGAGGGGTATCATGACGCATATGAAATTTTAAAATCTAAAACCAGGGGCAAGAGTGTATCATTAGAGGAATTGCATGGTACGATAGAAGGATTGGAAATAAAAGAAGAGATACTAACAGAAATGAAATGCTTAGTGCCGGAGGAGTATTTCGGATTGGCTGATAAATTGGTTGATGAGATTGATCATTTGACCAAACAAATGAAAGATTCAGACAAAAAATAGATAATAAAAAATCAGATAGATTTGGAGAAAAGATCAGATCTATGTTGGAGTATCCAATATCCCATTCCAGTTAGGAATAGACTCAACGAGGGGAGATAAAGCAGATTTCTTGTGGTTAATGAAACATTAGAATTAACCAAGATATATATGATTCCTTCGCCGAAGAAAATTAAAAAGAGAAGAGTTGCAAATCCAGTCATGAATGCAGATTTGATCGAAGATTGACCAGTTTTTAACAAACCGTCATAAAAAACAATTGCAGTTACAAATGAGATTGAAGTTCCGAGAACGTAGAGAGGCATTCTATTAAAAAGTCCTTCTTGCGGTCCGGTTAGTAAAGAGACGAATCCAAATAAACAAATTGTGATGAGAAAACTAGAAATGATGAGAAGGGACTCAATATTTTTGATTGAAGAGTTAGTGAATAAAAGATTTCGATAACTCATGTCGAAAGAGAGAGATGGCAGTGGATAAAAATAGAGCTTTTTTTACTAAGAGGGGAAGAAATGAACATAAATTTGATTTTTCAGGTCAGTTCTGAAAGGAGAGTTGTCAAAATTTGGGCAGCTTCTTTTACTTCACTTATGGAAACGTATTCGCGCGAGGAATGTGCAACTGCCCCGGTCGAGTCGTTGAGAGATCCAGGTCCGAAAATAACAGTAGGGGCCATCAAAGAGAAGTAAGATGCTTCGCTAGCGGCGGTGAATGGACGGGTTTTTTTTCCACTTATTTGTTTAAAACATTCGACTAATTTTGTATCTTCAGGTGTGGAAAAGGGGCCTAAGAAAGGAGTTTCTCGTTCAGGTAGAGATACAGTAACATCGGCCCAATTTGGAGCAAAATTGCGAAGATGATCCTCTAGAGACATTTGGAAACTTTCTGCAGATTCAGGAGGGATGCTGCGCCGGTCAACAATAATTTCACAGGTAGAAGGAATCTGATTGGATAGCCCTCCACTTTTGATGATGGTAGGAGTAATTAGAGGAGAACCAAGGTAAGACTCCATAGATTGTTCTGAGGTGGCATCAAAAGTTTTCAGTGCCGAAAGTACAGAAATGCACGCTTCAATTACATTTTTGGATAGATGAGATTCTGCTGCGTGTGCGTTTTCACCAGTAATTGTTATCTTTGCCTCAAACCTCCCTTTAGAAGCATTACAAATATCTAGATCGGTTGGTTCTCCGACTATGAAAGCATCGGGGTTTTCCTCGAAAATTAATGCGTCTGCCCCACGTGAAGTGAGTTCTTCGTCTGGCGTGATAGCCAGAGTTAGTTTACCGGGCGGGGTACTATGAATAAATGCATAAACTAACGCCGCGAGTGGGCCTTTTGCGTCGCAAGCGCCTCGCCCATAAATCACCTTTTTATCACTGGAAAATGGAAGATGAGGAGGGACTGTATCAATATGTGTATTTAATACGATGTGAGGGGATCCAGTGCCCCTAGTTGTGATTGTATTTCCGAATGGATCTACCTGAGGTTTGAATCCATGAGATGAGAGTGTGGTTACAAGAAAATCCCTCATTTCATTGACATCTTCATGAGATGGTATTTGTACTGATGATTCGAGAAAGGAGACTATATCAAAAGTATTCATAAGGGGGAAAACTCTCCAGAAAATTCATGGGTTGCAGGACCGCGTAGAAGTGTGGAGCCTGTTTTTTGAATGGTTACAAAAAGATCTTCTCCTCCTTCTTGAGTCACACATATTGGTTGGTCACATGTGATTTGTTTGGAATGGTATAGAATTGAAACAATGGCACAGGCACCGGTGCCACAAGCCAAAGTAACATTTTCTACTCCACGTTCGAAAGTTCTTTGTTTAAACCCTGTTTGGATTTCCTGGGCAAATGTAACGTTGGTTCCTTCTGGAAACATATCAGAATGGCGGATATCAATTGCTTTGTTAATTAAAGTTGGGTCATTTATGTCATCGACGAATGCTACAGAATGTGTGACTCCACCTGCATTGACCGCAGTGACAGATAGTCCGAGTATATCTTGATCTATGAAAGGAGAATCTGAAAGTATAGGTACGTCGGCGGGTTCGAATGAAGGTGAACTCAATTTGATTTGGATATCTTCACCAAATACCTTAGACGGAAAAGCTCCTGCGGGCGTTTCTATGATAATTTCTTTTAGATTCAAAAAATCACTAGCCCATTTTCCCACACATCTAGCTGCATTTCCACACATAGATCCAATAGACCCATCTGGTTGACGTAGATCCATAGTAATTCTAGCGGGAGAGGTGGTAGAATCTATCGTCAGGAAGAGAACCCCATCTGCACCAATCCCATCTTCTCTGTCACACTGGAGCATAGCTAGTTCAGAGCGGTCAGAGATGGAATTCAAATTCCTGTGAATAAGTATGAAATCATTTCCAGCCCCATGGTATTTATCAAAAGGTATCAGAACCAATCCACCTCATTTTCATATAGGCATAAATCCTCAATGGTCTCTCTTTTTCGGATTAAACCAACGTTTTCTCCATCGATTGCTACTGTTGCTGACCGGGGGAAAGAATTGTATTGACTTTCCATCGCTTCGCCATATGCACCCGCATTTCCAATGGCCAATATATCACCAGGTGTAGAAGCTCCAAGTTCTATATTAACTCCCAATAAATCCGCGCTTTCGCAGATGGGACCGGTCACGGTGGTATTGGGCAAAGAAGAATCATTATGTGGCGACGAGATATTTTTGATATCGTGATAGGAACCATAAAGTGCCGGTCTGATTAATGTGTGCATTCCAGCATCAACACCTACTATATTATGTGAATCGAGATATTTTATTGTGTTAATCGTGGTAAGAAGAATTCCAGCATCGGCTACTATGTATCTTCCGGGTTCCAGGACTATGTTTGCAGAGGTATCACCTAGGGAGTTATAAATCTTAGATGAAACTTCAGATAGGTTGAGCGGGGTATCTTCGGGCCCATAGGGAACGCCGAATCCCCCACCAATGTCAATGAATTCTAGATCGATTGGAGAAGACCGAGAGATATCTCCGAGGGTCTTACATAGATTTTGATGAACATCCATTTCTTGAGGAGAAATGCCACTTCCAGCATGTGCATGTATTCCGACTATATTAAAATCATAAGAGGAGTATTTTGAAAGTATTTCTAAGGCTTGTTCAGGTGAAAATCCAAATTTTGCATCAGATCCTGTCGAAACATATTTGTGATGACCCGCACCAGATCCAGTGTTAATCCGGAGACATATTCGACCAGAATAATTTCGTTCTGATAGTCTGCGGAGAGTATCATGGGAACCGATGTTTATGGTAATATCAGAAAGATCAACTGCGAAATCCAAATCGGGGTCAGGAGGATTTACTGCAGTGTATAGTAATTTTGCTGGTTCAATGCCTGCCCGCATGGATCGATATAGTTCTCCGGCTGAGACACATTCGATTCCAGCACCCATACGTCCAAGAGTTTGGAGTACTGCACCAGCGGTGTTGGCCTTTGCTGCATAATATATATTAGCATCTGGAAATGCAGAAGATAATCGCCGGTAGTTTTTTCGAATCCGATCCAAATCAATTACATAAAGAGGAGTCCCATATTCGGCTACGAGTGATAGTAATTTTCCATATGACCAATCGGAAAGTGTTCTATGCCCATTCATTCCAGAATCACTTCCGTAAACGATCCTCTTTTTCTGCTGCAGTTAGCGTGGATTGTTCAATCTCCAATGCCACAACCGCGGGTTTAAATGCCCCATTTTCAAATAATGGATGATTTCCAACATCTGAATGGACAAATCTGGTGAAAGCACGTCGGTTTTTAGGTAAATGGCCATATATGATTTCTTCAGATACGAGATCATATACAGGTATTCTCGGAGTTAGAAGAGTATTTTCTGCCACGATGGAACCCTCTCCGATTATGAATCCACTAGTTACACGGCAACCGGCCCCTAAGGATACATTGTCTTCTATCACAACGGGAGTATTTTCTACAGGTTCGAGTACACCACCTATAACTGAATTTGCCCCTAGTTTCACATTTGAACCTATCTGTGCACAAGATCCAATGACATCATTGGAATCGACGAGGGTCCCATCTCCAATTGATGCGCCTATGTTGACAAAACAAGGGCTCATTAAAATTGCATTTGAACCTATATGCGCACCACGTCTGATAACTGTTGCAGAGGGAGTATTCCTAGTTCCCCGTTGGGAAAAATTAGAAGTATCTGCCACGGGTAAAACATCATTATATGTGATGCCACCATAAGAGATAGGATGTTTATCTCTAAGGGAAAAGTTTAATAAAATCCCATGTTTGACCCATTCATTTACTTTCCATTCTTCTGATTTTTTTTCTGCTGCTCTGACGGATCCAGACTCAAGAGTGTCGAGGAATTCGTCGAGTAGGGCGAGATCGTCCTCTGTGCAAGTTTCAGAAGTGAGTTCTCCAGATGTATTTTTATCCCAAAGTGAAGAGATATTATTTTTGAGACTCATTTTGAAACCCCTAGTACATCTTTGAATCCATACCATCCGGGTGATTGGGTAGTTAGCCAGATTGCAGAATCTATTGCACCTGAAGAGTACACACCTCGACTTTCTGCTTGATGCGTCAAGGTGATCATTTCGTCGTTTCCAGCGAAAAGTACCTCGTGCGAACCGCGAATGTTGCCGGCTCTAACAGAATGAATACCAACTTCAGTTGATTTCCGTTCTTGGATACCAGATCGGCCGTGTTTAGACTCTAACTCGGGGCGAGATTTTTTAATAGTATCTAAAATTGACAGTAGAGTTCCACTGGGAGCATCTAATTTTTTATTATGATGGGTTTCGGTCAATTCTACATCGTAATTGGACAGAATTCCAGAAATGGCGTCAATAGCTAGGTGTATTGATGCGATCCCTCTAGAGAAATTGGCTTCGAAGAGTATAGGAATTTTATTGCTTAGATCGCGTAGCTCAGTTAATTGTTCATCTGTGAAACCGGTGGTTCCAATAACAATAGGGATAGATAATTCTGCTGCATGTCGTGTGAAAAATAAACTTGCTTCGGGGACCGTTAAGTCAATAATGACATCTGGTTCTAATTCTTGAAGTTGGGAGGGGAAATCAATAGGATTGACAATTGGAAATCCAACCGGGAGGGAATGTTTTGAAAGCTCGTCTTTATTTTTTTGAGAAGTGGCAAAAGAAATAGTGGTTGAATCTTCTCTTTGAAGTATCTCTTCAATTACAGATTTTCCCATTCTTCCTGTTGCTCCAGTTACTACTATATTCATATTTTTTGTTCTAATTCTGATAGATTACCCAAAAGGTCAAGAAGTTTTTGACGGTTAGCATCGGAAATTCTCGATAAAGGCAACCTAAGATGAGGAGGAGATCCATATTTTAAATGCATTGCTTCTTTGATGGGTATGGGATTTGATTCCATGAACAATCCACGAAAGACTGGGCACATTTTTCGGTTGAGAGACAATGCACGGGGGAAATTATGACGCCCCCCTGGTAAGATGGACCACACCAGATCGCAGGTCAATTCAGGGGCTATATTTGCCGCAACGCTGATAACACCAGTTCCACCAAGGCATAGGACGGGAAGAGTTAATTCATCATCCCCAGATAAAATGTTGAAATCTTCATTCTTAGTTGCTTCGATTACTTGAGAAATGAATCCAATGTCACCACTAGCTGCTTTGTATCCAATGATATTGTCGTGAGATGCAAGTGATTTCGTTGTGTGGACTTCAATGTTTCTTCCAGTTCTAGAAGGAACATTGTAGATAAGTTGGGGAATATCTACGGAATTGGCAATGGACAGAAAGTGAGCTTCCATCCCAGCTGGTTCGGGTTTGTTATAATAAGGAGATATCAGAAGTATTGCATCCGCGCCGGCATCTGCGCACCTTCTTGAAAGAATTATTGCTTCACTGGTAGAATTACTTCCGGTTCCAGCAATAATAGGAATACTTTTTACAGAATTGGCCACACATTCTACTACTTCGACGTGTTCATCATGAGACAGGGTTGCGCTTTCTCCTGTAGATCCAGTGGGGACTAGGCCATCAACTCCAGATGATTCCAACCTTTTTGCATCATGTTTCAACTGGTCAAAATCGATAGAACCATCTTCGTGAAATGGTGTTATCATTGCGGGAAAAACACCAGTAAGATTGAGAAATGTCATGATGAGTACACAGGGCAATACTATATTTATGCTGGTATAGGTATGATGCATAAGGAAATAGTCTTTTCCAAAGGGATGCGATGATGTTGTAAGAGTATGATAAAGGCCATGGAGGAAAAAAGTGATGAAGAATGGTTACGTGATCTTCGAGATATTGCAGATTATCAATTTGGGAAAGGAGCGGGAGAGGGTTTATTTACAGGAGAGATAAGAATAGAGAGATCAAGAACTGGGAGGGCACGTCAAATCCACTCGAAGGAAAACTACATAGCGACCCATACAAAAGGGGGAAGACTGTCACTGGGGATAGAAGGTGGAGAAAGAATTATAAAATCTATTGAATTTCCAGCATACAGAGTGGTAGTGGGAGAAGAATCAGAAGAATATGTAAGAAAAGGAAAAAATGCGTTTGCTAAATTTGTAATAGATGTGGACCCCGATATTAGACCAAAAGATGAAGTGGTGGTAGTGGGAGAGGACGGTCATTTATTGGCCGTTGGGAGGGCAAAAATGAGTGCCAATGCTATGTTAGAGTTTAATAGAGGCGTTGCTGTAAAGGTAAAAGAGGGCCAATTGCAATAAAATTCCGAGCGCGATATTTTTGTGTTGACAAGACATGAGATAGGGTATGTTTAGCGGAGGGGGTTTGAACCCTAGGAAAATGAAAAAGATGATGGAACAGATGGGAATTGAACTAGAAGAACTGGAAGTAGAAGAGGTGACGATTGCACTAATGAATGGTGAAAAATTGATATTTAGAGATGCAGAGGTGACAAAGATGGAGGCGAGAGGTCAGAAAACATATCAGATAATAGGAGATCCCGTAAAAGATGGAAATGGGATTAGTGCAAAGGAAGTTGACAAGATATCCAAAGATGATATCGAAATGGTGATGCAAAAATCAGGTGTTGACGAAGAAACTGCTCGAAAGTCCATTGAAGCTACTAAAGGAGATCTTGCCGCTGCAATATACAGATTGAAGTGATAGTACTAGTAGTTGGAGAGAATAGAGAGTATCTTTGTCGTCTTGGCGAGGAGATTGGGAGCGATTTGGGAATTTTATCAGTTCCAGAAGATGCAGAAATAGGTGACGTAATAGAAACACATCTAGGTAATAAATTTACAGTTATGGAACCAAGAGTGACAGATCTGTTTCGTCATTTGGAGAGAACGGGGACCCCAATACTTCCGCGGGATGTGGGGTTGATTATAGGGATGGCAGGGATTGGTCAAGGGGATAGAGTATTAGATGCAGGGACAGGGACAGGAATTCTATCCATTTGCCTTGGAAGGATAGGAGCAAATGTGACAACATATGAGAAAAACTTAAAATTTGTTGAAGTTGCCCAAGATAACATAATAAAAGCCAAAGTCGAAGATAATGTGGAAATACGCGGGAGGGACATTATAGAAGATTTGGACATATTGAATAATTTTAGTGTTGTCACACTAGATATGAAAAATGCAGAAGTGGTGGTAGATCATGCTAGATATCTTCTCAAAACAGGGGGTAGTTTGGTAGTATATTCCCCATTCATAGAAAGTGCTAAAAGAGTAGTAGAATGTGCTAGAAATGCAGGACTTTCAGATATAAAAACAATAGATACCATTCAACGCGAAATAGAATTCGGTGAGAGAGGTTCGAGACCCCAAACTAGAGGTGTTGGGCATTCAGGATACCTGACATTTGCTAGGAAATATACGTAATTAGTTGTCGTTTTCTCGCCAACGATATTCACATTTTGTGCAAACAAAGAAGCGCGTTTCAGATTCGTCCGCGCCACGAATTTGTTGCAAATACCAATACGCAGAATCATTGTCACATTTAGAGCATTTAGCATTAGTTGTAGGAAGGCCCCTTTCGGTGACATTACTTGTGTCAATTATTTCTGTTTCTTCTTGTACTTCTGTTGTCCCAGTTTGACCAGTTAGTTTTTGGAACATTGCAGCATATTTATCTTGTTCGGTCATAGTGATGCGATATACTAGGGGTTACTTGAGTTCTTCCAAGTACTTAAAAAAACCGAGGGGGAGAGAATGGAAGATTAATGCCCAGATTCTATCAAAAATTTATGTGCATTTTCGAGGATCTGACGTGGTCCTTCGTGGTTGATTGTATTTATTGCCTGTTCATAATCACGCCATTGTAAATCAGAATGTTCGTCTGACAGATCTGCTTTGGAATCAAATGATTTTGCAACAAATAAATGGACAGTTTTGTGAATAGTTGATCCACCAGCTTGGAAAAAATAATCGTATTCTTCACGGAATCCATCTAAAAGCTTAAAATTAGAAAGCCCAGATTCCTCTTTGACCTCCCTTATTGCAGTTTGTTGAAGTTCTTCAGCCCCCTCCACGCCGCCTTTTGGGAATTCCCAATCGCCTGCCCGGCTTTTTAAGAGAAGAAATTCACGTTTAGTGGGTTTATCTCTGAATATTATAGCCCCGGCGCTAACTGCTTCTATCATAGTACACAGTAGAATTCGAGATTATTTCAGAATATCGAGATGGATGAGGTAAATTTACTAGGGTTGAGAACCTATATATGGTGAAAAAATGACATTTGTAACTAGGCTTACATTGAGAAGTGGAGATAGGAATGTACTTGATAAAATAGTAGGAGATATTAAACATTCTGCGGAAAAAAAAGGAATAAGTCTAAGAGGACCACACACACCACCACCCAAAACGTATCGCACACCGCAATACAAGAGACCAGATGACATAGAGAAAAAATTTCCGTCTTGGGAATATACTGTGTACGAAAGGTGGATAGAGATATCAGGATATGATGAATCCATACGAAGAATTACGGATAGGGAGTTTCCAAAAAGAGTACATGTGGAAGTTGAAGTCTTACAAAAAGGGGCGAGGAAATAGGAGATCGTGTGGATAATTTGATAATAGATCACTTTCGGAATAGTAACATGCACCCCCCCAAAGGGTTAGGACATGATGAGCAACTATGTGGGAATAGCGTTTGGCATATTGGCTGGAATTTCTATCGCTTCCATGGCGATTTTTGTGAGGATGGCTACAAGAAAAGGCGGAGATGCATTTACAGCAGTTATTGTTAGTCTTGTTTTAAATCTAGTCATCATCATTCCAGCAGTGGCGGTAATATATTATCCAGAATATGGTATAACGTTGAGGTCATGTTTGGCATTTATTGGGGCAGGAATGACAGGAACCTTGGTGGGTCGAGTGCTCTATTTTGAAGGAATTAGCCGCGTGGGGGCGAGTAGGGCAGATGCCATTAAAGCGACTATGCCCATATTCGCCACCATGACAGCAATAGTAGTATTGGGAGAGAATCCAATTACACTCCACATACTCGCAATAGTTGCGGTTGTAGTAGGAGTATGGATTATTTCTTCCGAGATGGTAACCCAGAGGGGTATAAGTGGGGCAAATGTGGGGAAAGTCGGGGACATCATATATCCATTGGGTGCTGCAATATTTTTTGGATTTGAACCCATATTTGCAAGGATAGGAGTATTAGAAGGTACTCCGGCGCAGGTTGGCGTTTCCATAAAGATATTGATTGCTGCAGTTGGGTTTTTACTTTACTTTGCATGGAAAAAAGAATTCCCAGATGTGAAAAAATTCTTAGAAAATCGAGAAACTGCCAAGTGGTATATTTTGGCGGGGTTGGCAAATACTGCTATGATGATATTCTACTATGCTGCAATCGAAAAGGCCCCGGTTATTTTTGTAGTCCCATTCCTACAAACTAGTCCATTATTTGTAGTTATTTTTTCATATATATGGATACAAGATATAGAACGTGTATCGTGGAGGTTGGTATTGGGCGTTTTAGTGATGATTTGTGCTGCAGTGACGATAACCACCATAGCATAAAAAGAAAAAATCTTTTGCAGATGGATTATATCTATTAAGTGGACATGATAGATCTTACAGTTCCAATGGGGGAAGAACTCCCATCATTTCCAGGTTATCCGGGGTTTGAATATGAACAATGGGGAGGGCATGACAAAGGAGGTGGTGCATTGATGCATTATTATTCTGCCAATACACACCAAGGTACACATATAGATGCACCTTATCATTTTATTCCAGAAGGGAGGACAGTAGATGAGTTAACATTCGATGAATTGGTAGGATCTGCAAAAATAATTGATCTTAGAGAATACAGAGGTGAATCGATTACAGCCGAAATATTAGAAGATAATGTAAAAGAGATTGAAAAAAATGAGAAGGTTGTTATGGTAACAGGGGATGTTGATATTAATTTTTTTACGGGGGAGTTTTTCAAGGAGGCCTCAGATATTACTCTTGATGCTGCAGAGTGGCTTATTGAACAAGAAGTGGGATTGATAGTAAATGATTTCCTTACAGAAGCGGTTCCAGGAGAACCAGATCGGCCAGTGCATAAAGCACTTTTGGGAGCAGACATACCAGTAGTAGAATATATTTGTAATATAGAGGAGATAGTCAATTATGAGAATATTTGGATTGGATGCTTTCCTATGCTAGTAAAAGGATTTGAAGGTACACCGACACGTGTGGTAGCTAGATTGCTATAAATCAAATAATTCAGAATATAGATCTAATTGGTTGTTTTGATCTAGAGTAGGGAATCTAATTATAAAATGTTCAACGCCAGCGTCGATGAAAGAATGTATTTTTTCTGCTACAATTTCACTGGGGCCAAATGCCCCGGATTTTCTTAGGTTGTCATCCGGAATCGTCCAAGGATAGTAGGAACCTATGTAATCTCTAGCCTTCGAAAATGCTTCTTTTTCACTGTGGTCAATCACTACATCAACATAGTTTGTTGCTACGAGTGAAGAGGTACGATTTGATTGTACCACGATGTCCTTTGCATAGGAAATCATATCAGAATAGTCCGAAGGATTGGTTTGGGGCATTAAACCATCTGCGTGTTTTTTTATTCTTTTTTGGATAGATGATGGAAAACCAGATTGTTGATTAAACTTGGTGGTTGCCACATAAATGGGAGGTTCTCGGGCAGGAGGGACATCAAGATACGCATTATCGAATTGATAAATTCCAGACGAACTGATAGTTTCTCCACGCCAAAGATCTCTGACTACATCAAGAGATTCGTTGAGGATTTCCCCACGGTTAGAGAAGGGGATGCCTAGATTCATACTTTCGTTTAAAGTAGATTCGTGTGAAGTGCCGACTCCGACACCGAAAATAAATCTCCCATTGGATATTTGGTCAAGGGTTGCGGTAGCGTGGGCAACATGAATAGGATGTCGCAAATGTAATAAATAAATTGCAGTTCCAATTTGGACTTTCTTGGTCAAGGTTGCAATAGAAGCAAGAGTAGTAAGTGGTTCCAATCTGTATCTTGTCAAGATGCTATCTCCGACCCAAAGAGATGAGAAACCTAAAGATTCTGCATAAGGAGCTAAATTTAACAAAGAGGTTGTGTTGGTAGAAAGGGAGGAAGCAGAGGTACTTTTCATGGCAATGCCACGAGTGGGGAGGACATATCCGTGTGAAACCATATCTAGCCTGATCGTGGTTATTCCAATGGTAAAAATCTTTTTCAATCGAGATAAGTTGCTGTGTGGAGGCAGTGATTCTCTGTATGAATTTTTAAGATAGTTGGCAAGAGTAGATCGATTTCCTGTTTAGTCATTACAGGGAAGGAATAGTTTGTATTAATATGTTTGAATTGTTTTCCATTCTTTTCGGCCATCTTAACAAAGTCAAGGTGGTTTTGTAATCTGAGTTGGGAATGATTTTTTAAAACATCAGAGGCATCGATTATACGCTGAGTTATATGGTCTCCGAAAGATTCATTTAATTCAATTCCAATGCTATTTCTTCCAGATGCTATTGCGCTTAAAATAGTAGTTCCAGTACCAAGATATGGATCAAGGATTAAGTCTCCTTGGACTGAGAACATATTAATTAATCGGGCAGAAATATCGAAAGGATATGCCGCACTTCGAGATCGTATTTCATCGGAAGATAGACTCTGACGATCCCCTTTTATATCGGACCAAACATCAGAGAACCATTGATTGCGTTCCTCCCAAAAAATTGCGCTCTTTTTCCTATTTTTCTTCTCTTCTTCGGTTTTAAATTCTCTTTTTCCTATTTTTCTAAATAGGAGGATGTATTCATGTTCAAGGGTTACATATGCCCCAGCAGGGAGCATTCCCGAGCCCATGAATTTGGTTGGAGAGTTAGTTTGTTTTCTCCAAATGATCCCAGGGAGAGATTGGAATCCGATACGAGTGCATGAAGATACAATTTTAGCATGAGAAGGATATAATTTGAATTTAGATCCTATGGTTCGAGTAGTATCCCCAATATTTATACAGGCATAGCCACCTTTTTTCAATACTCGGTAACATTCAGACCAAACTTTACTGAGTTCTTCGTGCATGAGATTGAAAGCCAAAGTTCCATTTTGAGAAGCTAATGCTTCTTTGATTTGTGGATTTTGGAGGATAAAAAGATCATCCCACATTTCGATCATAGGGTAGGGAGGGGAAGTTACAATCAGATCAACACTTTCGTTGGCTATATTGCCCATATTTCGGCTGTCGTTGAAAATTATGTTGTGTGTTGTTTCCATGATGATGGACAGGGAATATAGTAGACATAGGGGAATGGAGGTACGTACTTCTATCGGTATAATAAGATGGCATATTTTCGGAAAGGTTAGATAAATGAAGTGATAAAGTAGCGGGTCGGACTATACAGATGGAAAGAAATTTATCATTCTGACCAAAAATTGGGGGGGTAGCCAAGCCAGGCCAAAGGCGGCAGACTCAAGATCTGCTCACGTAGGTGTTCACGGGTTCGAATCCT